>NZ_JBSFVU010000004.1:127848-411257 GCF_053592475.1 Streptomyces sp. NPDC002671 | reverse complement strand
ACGCCCGGTTACATTCCGAACCCGGAAGCTAAGCCTCACAGCGCCGATGGTACTGCAGGGGGGACCCTGTGGGAGAGTAGGACGCCGCCGAACAAATTTTGAGAAAACCCCCGCATCTTCGGATGCGGGGGTTTTCTGCGTTCTGGAGCCGTTTCCCCTGAAGGGGCGGCTGGGCCGAGTGGATCGGGGATCAGAGCCGGCCCGCCGCTTTCAGGGCCAGATACGCATCCGCCAATGCAGGCGCCAGATCTTCCGGTGTCGCGTCCACCACCGTCACCCCATGACGACGAAGCTGTTCCGCCGTGCGCTGCCGTTCGCTTTGTGCCTGAGCCGCCGCCGCAGCCTGGTACACCGCCTCGGTGGTTCCCCGGGCCATCGCCATCTGGGCGATGTGCGGGTCGGCCACCGAGGCGACTAGCACCGTGTGGCGCTGGGTGAGCTGGGGGAGCACGGGAAGCAGGCCCTGTTCCACCGGTGCCGCGTCGAGCGTCGTGAGCAACACGACCAGGGAGCGTCGAGGGGCCGTACGAAGCGCGGTGGCCGTCAGGCCACGGGCGTCGGTCTCGACGAGTTCCGGTTCGAGCGTGGCCATCGCGTTGACCAGGGAGGGCAGGACGTCGCCGGCGGAGCGACCCTGGACCAGGGCACGGGCCCGGCGGTCGTAGGCGAGCAGGGCCACGCGGTCTCCGGCGCGGGATGCGAGGGCCGCGAGAAGCAGGGCCGCGTCCATGGAGGCGTCCAGGCGTGGGGCGTCGCCCACTCGGCCGGCCGAGGTGCGGCCTGTGTCCAGGACCAGCAGGATGTGGCGGTCGCGTTCGGGGCGCCAGGTGCGGACCGCTACGGCGGACTGGCGGGCCGTGGCTCGCCAATCGATCGAACGGGTGTCGTCTCCGGGGACGTACTCGCGCAGGCTGTCGAATTCTGTGCCCTCGCCACGGGTGAGGACACTGGTGCGGCCGTCGAGTTCACGCAATCGGGCGAGTTTCGACGGCAGGTGCTTGCGGCTGGTGAACGGGGGCAGAACCCGTACTGACCAGGGCACTTTGTGGGCGCCTTGGCGGGTGAAGAGGCCGAGCGGGCCGTAGGAGCGGATGGTCACGCGGTCGGCCTGGCGGTCGCCGCGGCGGGTGGGACGCAGCCGGGTCGTCACGCGGCGCCGTTCGCCCGGCGGCACGGTGACGCGGTGGCGAGAGGCGTCGACCTCGCTGCCGGACTGCCAGCTGCTGGGCGGCCAGGCGTCGCGGATGTGGGCGCGCAGGGGGCGGCCGGTCGGGTTGGTGATCGTGAGCGTGACGTCGGCGGTCTCGCCGAGACGCGTGGAGGTGTCGCCGGAGCGGGACAGGACGAGGCGTCGTACGGGTGCTGCCAGCGCGAAGTCGCAGGCGCAGGCGAGGGCCAGGGGGCCGTTGACCGCGAGGATTCCGGTCCAGCCGGGCTCCAGGATGCCGACGGGGATCGAGCCGAGGGCCGCGAGGAGGGCGGCGCGTCCGGTGAGCGCCATCAGCGGGGGACCGGTACGTGGGCGAGGATGGCGTTGATGACGGAGTCCGCGGTCACGCCTTCCATCTCGGCTTCGGGGCGTAGCTGGACCCGATGGCGCAGGGTGGGCAGGGCGAGTGCCTTCACGTCGTCGGGGATGACGTAGTCGCGGCCGGTCAGCCAGGCCCAGGCGCGGGAGGTGGCCAGGAGGGCCGTGGCGCCGCGCGGGGAGACGCCCAGGGTGAGGGAGGGCGATTCGCGGGTGGCGCGGCAGACGTCGACGACGTAGGCCGTGATCTCGGGGGAGACGGTCGTCTTCGCGACCGCGGCGCGGGCCGCTTCCAGGTCGGCGGGCCCGGCGACGGGGCGTACGCCGGCGGCGTGCAGGTCGCGCGGGTTGAAGCCCTGGGCGTGGCGCGTGAGGACGTCGATCTCGTCCTGGCGGGAGGGCAGAGGGATCGTCAGCTTGAGCAGGAAACGGTCCAGTTGGGCCTCGGGGAGGGGATAGGTGCCCTCGTACTCGACCGGGTTCTGGGTCGCCGCGACCAGGAACGGTTCGGGGAGCGGCCGGGGGGTGCCGTCGACCGTGACCTGACGTTCCTCCATGGCCTCCAGGAGGGAGGACTGGGTCTTGGGCGGGGTGCGGTTGATCTCGTCCGCGAGGAGGAGGTTGGTGAAGACCGGGCCGGGCTGGAAGGAGAACTCGGCGGTGCGGGTGTCGTAGACAAGGGAGCCGGTGACGTCGCTCGGCATCAGGTCCGGAGTGAACTGGACGCGCTTGGTGTCGAGTTCGAGAGCGGATGCGAGCGTTCGGACGAGCAACGTTTTGGCGACTCCGGGGACTCCTTCTAGTAGTACGTGCCCGCGGCACAGGAGGGCGACGACGAGGCCGGTCACGGCGGGGTCCTGGCCGACCACGGCTTTGGCGATCTCGGCGCGCAGGGCTTCGAGGGAGGCTCGGGCATCGCCCGCGTTCCCGGAGGGCCCGGCGTTGTCAGTGGTCGGGTCCATCATGAACGGCGTACCTCTCTTTCGAGGGCGTCGAGTTGGTCGGTGAGTGCGATGAGGGCCGCGTCGTCGCCGGGCGGCGGTCCGAAGAGGAGGGAGTGCAGGGTCTGCCCGTCGCCGTGGACGTGGGCGGACAGGGCGGGGAGCAGGGCCTCGAGCGTGTGCGCTTGGGAGACGGGGACGCCGACGAGAGGGGCGAGGCGCGTGCGGGTGGTGGAGCGGAGAGCGGCTGCCGCGCGGTCGCGGGCGTTGGCCTTGCGGTAGAGGCGGGCGCGGCCTTCGGCGGTTTCGGAGGCGCGGATCGCGACGGGGAGTTTTTCGGGCACGAGGGGGCCGAACCGGCGTGCCCGCCAGAAGGCGGTGAGGGCCGCGGCGATGAAGAGCTGCAGGGTGCCCCAGAGCCAGCCTGAGGGGAGCAGGTAGAGGAAGCTCTTCCGCTCACCCGTGTCGTTGGTGGAGGTGTCGGAGAGCGAGGGGAGGTACCAGACCAGATGGGGGCGGGAGCCGAGGAGTTGAAGGGCGAGCGAGGCGTTGCCCTGCTTGTCGAGACGCTGGTTGTAGAGGATGTCCGGCGAGCCGAGGACGACGGTGTCGCCCCCGGAGGCCGCCGGGAGGCGCAGCAGGGTGGCGAGGCGTCGGCTGGGGTAGCAGAGGTCGGCGTCGGGGCGGCTGGTGGTGTAGCGGACGCCGCCGGTTTCGGCGCTGCCCGCGCGCCGGGCCTCGGGGAGAGTGCACTCGGGGTCGAGCGTCGAGTCGGTGGCGGTCGCGGAGTCCGCGGTGACCCCGGGCGCGAGGCGTTCGACGGACCAGCTGCCGGGGGCGACGAGGAGGGTACGCCCGCCGGAGTCCGCCGTCACCGAGTGCAGCCCGGCCTGTTGACGGTGGGTCAACAGGTCCGGCACGGCGACCAGAAGAGTGGTGTCGGGGCCGGCGGCGGCGCGGGCCGCGCCGAGCGTGGTGACCACGCGTGTGGACACGCCCCGCCCGGCGAGGAGTTCGGCGACGGCGCGGCTTCCGTAGGGGTCGGCCGAGCGGGGGTCCAGTTCGCCGTGCCGGGCGGTGGAGCGGACGGTGGCGATGGCCACGGCCGCCGCGAGGATCAGTACGACGGCGAGGGCGATGCCTCGGGAACGGGTCCACACGCGTCGGGCGGTGGGCGCGGTCGACGTGGTTGGCGGGGCCGCCTCGGTCGTCATTCGGCGGCCCCCTGGCGGTGGTTGTGGGCCGTGCTGGTGGCGCTGTCGGCGAGGACGGGCCTGGTGCGTTCCAGGTCGCGGTCGAGTTCGGAGATGCGGTGGTACGACTGCTCGCTCGCTCTGCGTCCGCCGTATGTGACGTCGTCGAACTCCCGTGCCGCGGACTGCAGTCGGTCCGTGTGTGAGGGGAGTGAGCGGCCGGCCTCGGCGGCGGCCTCGTCGGCGGTGCGGCCGGGGCGGATGTCGAGCAGGGCCCGTTCCTCCAGGGAACGGACGATGGCCCGCATGCGTTCCTGGACGGCCTGGTTCCAGTGGCCCTGGGCGGCGTGCGCCTCGCTGGCCGCGCGGTGTTCGGCGGCGCTGCGGGGCCGGTCGTCGAACAGGGCCGCGGCGGAGGTGGGTTGGCGGCGCGGGGCGCCCAGGCGCCACCACAGGGCCGCCAGTACGGCGACGACGAACAGCACCACGACGACCAGGCCGACGGTGCCGCCGGGTGTCGCCGAGGCAGCCGTGTCGAGCAGTCTGCCGAGCCAGTCCCAGAAGGCGTTCAGGGCGCGCTGGAGCAGGCTGGGGTCGTTCTCGTGGTACATCCGCTTGGACAGCTCACGCCGGGCCGCCTCCCGCGCGGGACCGCGCGGGGTGGTGACGGGCGGTTCGTCGCCGGAGCCGCCGAGCGCCAGGATGCCTGTGTCCGCCGTGCGCAGCAGGCGTCCCAAGCCCGTGGCGGCGGCGCCCGGCAGGGCCGGGACCGCCGCGAGAACTCCCCCCGTCAAGCTCACCGCATCAGCTCCCCGGGACGGGGCCGGGGGCTGTGGAGTCCTGGACACCGGCGGCGCGGGCCAGTTCGAGGTCGAGTGCCTCGCGGCGGATGCGCTGGTCGATGTAGAGAAGCACGGTGACGCCCGCGTTGATCGGGAACGTGATCATCGAGCCGATGACCGAGCCGATTCCGCTGAAGATGAGGAAGGTCCAGCCGACGTGCCCGGTGCCCGTGCCGAACAGGCCGGTCATGCCGTCGCCGCTCACGGCGGCCCCGATGAAGATGAAGGGGAGCGCGACGAGCGAGGTGACGATGTTGGCGATGATCCCGGCGAGCAGCTGGATGCCGAGGACACGCCACCAGGAGCCGCTGACGAGCTTTGCCGAGCGGCTCATCGACTTCACGATGCCCTGCCGCTCCAGCATCAGCGCGGGCGAGGACAGCGAGAAGCGGACCATCAGCCACACCACGACGACGGCGGCTGCGAGCAGGCCCAGGACGAGCAGGGCGGCGGCGGTGTCCCTGCTGCCGTCGAAGGCGAGGACGATGATGCCGGGCAGTGCGCCGCCCAGCAGCACGCCGGCCGCGATCAGGCCGAGCAGGAAGAGCAGGCCGAACAGTTTCGGGATCTGCGGGCGGGCGTCGCGCCAGGCCTCCCCGGTGCTCACCGGTTTGCCGAGGACGGCGCGGCTGGTGACGGTCGTGAGCAGGGCGGTGGCGACGATGGTGCCGACCACGGAGATCAGGGCGACGACGCCGGTGCCGAGCAGGGTCTCGCCCAGGGCGCGGAAGGCTTCGCGGGGGGTGGCGTTCCGGTCGTTGAGCGAGGCGTCGGTGACGGTGTCGTTCACGACGAAGCCCTGCAGGAGGATCACGGCGATCTGCGTGACGACCGCGACGGTGAGCGAGATGCCGAGGACCGTGCGCCAGTAGGTGCGCATGGTGGAGACGGCTCCGTCGAGGATCTCGCCGACGCCCAGCGGGCGCAGGGGGATCACGCCGGGCTTGGCCGCGGGCGGCGGGCCGCCCCAGCCGCCGCCCCACGCGGGGTAGCCACCGCCGGGAGCAGCGCCGTAGCCGCCGCCTGGGCCACCCTGCGGGCCGCCCCAGCCGGGGCCCGGCGGTGGGGGCGGAGGCGCCTGGCCCGGGCCCTGGGCGCCCGTGGGCGCGGACCACTGGCCGGGTGGCGGTTGCTCCTTGGACCACTTCACTCCTGGGCCCTGCGGCTCCGTGCCCGGCTGCGCGGCGGGCTCGGCGGGGCCAGGACGGTCGGCGGGCTCGGCGGGGCCGGTCGCGCCGGGTTCCCGCCCGTCGGACGACGGGGCGGATCCGGGCGAGGCCCAGCCCGGAGTGTCGTTCATCGAAGCTCCTTCACGGTGCCCGTCCGCGGACGCGGCGGCAGGTTGGCAGCCATCGTGCCATGGGGCGGTCACCAGTTGACCGGTCGCGGTAGGGGCTGGGCACCTTCAATAGTCCGCCGGACAGGGGGCAGACTGACCGCATGGCTGATCAGCAGGCGCACAACGGTGGGGACAAGCAGTCGACTGCGATACCGGTCATCCGGTGGGAGGAACCGCCCGAGGGACCCGTACTCGTCCTTCTGGACCAGACGCGGCTTCCGGCCGAGGAGGTCGAGCTGGTGTGCACGGATGCGCCGGCGCTGGTGGAGGCGATCCGCTCGCTGGCCGTGCGCGGGGCGCCGCTGCTGGGGATCGCGGGGGCGTACGGGGTCGCGCTCGCCGCCGCGCGGGGCTTCGACGTGGCCGAGGCCGCCGCGGCGCTCGAAGGCGCCCGGCCGACCGCGGTGAACCTGTCCGTCGGGGTGCGCCGGGCCGAGGCCGCGCACCGCACCGCGCTCGCCCGGAGCGGCGATCCGACCGCGGCGGCAGCGGCGGCGCTGGCCGCGGCGCGGACCCTGCACCAGGAGGACGCCGAGGCCAGCGCCCGGATGGCGGCCCACGGGCTGGCGCTGCTGGACGAGCTGCTGCCCGGCGGCGGGCACCGGATCCTCACCCACTGCAACAGCGGTTCGCTGGTCTCGGGCGGGGAGGGAACGGCGTTCGCGGTGGCCTTGAAGGCGCACCGGGCCGGACGTCTGCGGCGCCTGTGGGTGGACGAAACGCGTCCGTTGCTGCAAGGTGCTCGCCTGACGGCATACGAGGCGGCCCGCAACGGCATGGCGTACACCTTGCTCACCGACAACGCGGCGGGTTCGCTGTTCGCGGCGGGAGAGGTGGACGCGGTGCTGATCGGGGCGGACCGGATCGCGGCCGACGGTTCGGTGGCGAACAAGGTGGGGAGCTATCCGCTCGCGGTGCTCGCGCGGTACCACCATGTGCCGTTCATCGTGGTGGCGCCCGTGACGACGGTCGATCCCGACACGCCCGACGGGGCGTCCATCGAGGTCGAACAGCGCCCCGGCTTTGAGGTGACCGAGGTCACAGCACCCCAGGTGCCTGTGACGGGAGCAGGAGGTGGGATTCCGGTGGCACCCCTGGGGACCCAGGCGTACAACCCGGCGTTCGATGTGACGCCGCCCGAGTTGGTGACGGCCATCGTCACCGAGGAGGGAGCCGCCTCACCCGTGACGGCCGAGGCTCTTGCCGAGCTGTGTGCCAGGTCACGCCAGGTATAACGATTAGCTAATGGGATGATGTCGTTTATGAAGGGACGAGTCCTTGTCGTCGACGACGACACCGCACTGGCCGAGATGCTCGGCATTGTGCTGCGTGGTGAAGGTTTTGAGCCGTCTTTCGTAGCCGACGGCGACAAGGCGCTGGCCGCTTTCCGTGAGAGCAAGCCCGATCTGGTGCTGCTCGACCTGATGCTGCCCGGCCGGGACGGCATCGAGGTGTGCCGGCTGATCCGGGCGGAGTCCGGAGTGCCGATCGTCATGCTCACCGCCAAGAGCGACACCGTCGACGTGGTGGTGGGCCTGGAGTCGGGTGCGGACGACTACATCGTCAAGCCGTTCAAGCCGAAGGAGCTGGTGGCCCGGATCCGTGCGCGGCTGCGCAGGTCCGAGGAGCCGGCGCCGGAGCAGCTCACCATCGGTGACCTGGTCATCGACGTGGCCGGGCACTCCGTGAAGCGGGACGGGCAGTCGATCGCGCTCACCCCGTTGGAGTTCGACCTGCTCGTCGCCCTCGCGCGCAAGCCGTGGCAGGTGTTCACGCGTGAGGTGCTGCTGGAGCAGGTGTGGGGTTACCGGCACGCGGCGGACACGCGGCTGGTCAACGTGCACGTCCAGCGGCTGCGCTCCAAGGTCGAGAAGGACCCGGAGCGGCCGGAGATCGTGGTGACCGTCCGTGGTGTCGGTTACAAGGCCGGACCGAGCTGACATGTCCGGGGACAGCGCCGCTTCGGCTCCCGGCCGGTCCGGGGACCGTCCGGGGCGGCCTGTCGGCCGGAGGCCGGCCGGTTCGCGCTGGGGGCGGATCCTCGAGGGCGGGCTGCTGCAGGGCGGGGTGCAGGGCAGCCCGGTCCTGCGGTTGTTCCTGCGCTTGATACGGCGCCCGCTGCTGCCGGTCATGCGGCTGTGGCGGCGCAACATCCAGCTGCGGGTCGTCGCCACGACCCTGGTGATGTCGCTCGGCGTCGTCCTGCTGCTGGGCTTCGTCGTCATCGGGCAGGTGCGCAACGGCTTGCTGGACGCGAAGGTGCGGGCCTCGCAGAGCCAGGCCACCGGCGGCTTCGCCGTGGCCAAGCAGAAGGCCGACGAGGCGGCCGGCAGCTCCGGCACCGCCACACCCGACGGCACCTCCACCACGGACACGCGGCAGTCGCAGAACGTCATCCAGTGGATGAGCGACCTCGTGGAGTCGCTCTCCAGCGGTGGCGCGGGCGCCTTCGACGTGGTGACGCTGCCCGTGGGCGACGAAAGCGGCGGCGGGCGCAGCCCGCGCGGTTCCGGGTACGTCGACCCGTCCGCCAGCGTGCCCGGGGATCTGCGTGACCGCGTCAACAGCAGTACGACGGCCGCCCAGAGCTACACGCGGATCGTCTACAGCAACGGCAAGGAGTCCCAGCCGGCGCTGGTCATCGGCAAGCAGGTCAACGACCCCAACGGCCAGCCCTACGAGCTGTACTACCTCTTCCCGCTCACGCAGGAGGAGAAGTCCCTGAGCCTGGTCAAGGGCACCCTCGCGACCGCCGGGCTTTTCGTCGTCGTACTCCTCGGGGCCATCGCCTGGCTCGTGGTGCGGCAGGTCGTCACGCCGGTGCGGATGGCGGCCGGGATCGCGGAGCGGCTGTCGGCCGGGCGGCTGCAGGAGCGGATGAAGGTCACCGGCGAGGACGACATCGCGCGCCTGGGCGAGGCCTTCAACAAGATGGCGCAGAACCTCCAGGTGAAGATCCAGCAGCTGGAGGACCTGTCGCGGATGCAGCGGCGGTTCGTCTCCGACGTCTCGCACGAGCTGCGCACCCCGCTCACGACGGTCCGGATGGCCGCCGATGTCATCCACGAGGCCCGCGAGGACTTCGACCCGGTGACCGCGCGGTCGGCCGAGCTGCTCGCCGACCAGCTGGACCGCTTCGAGTCGCTGCTCGCGGACCTGCTGGAGATCAGCCGCTTCGACGCGGGAGCGGCGGCCCTGGAGGCCGAGCCGATAGACCTGCGGGTGGTCGTGCGACGGGTGGTCAGCGGGGCCGAGCCGCTCGCGGAGCGCAAGGGCACACACATACGCGTGATCGGCGACCAGCAGCCCGTCGTCGCCGAGGCGGACGCCCGGCGTGTGGAGCGCGTGCTGCGCAACCTCGTCGTCAACGCCGTCGAGCACGGTGAGGGCAAGGACGTCGTCGTCAAGCTCGCCTCGGCGGGCGGCGCCGTCGCCATCGCGGTGCGCGACTACGGCGTCGGACTCAAGCCGGGCGAGGCGACCCGGGTCTTCAGCCGCTTCTGGCGGGCGGACCCGGCACGCGCGCGTACCACCGGCGGTACGGGCCTCGGGCTGTCGATCGCCCTGGAGGACGCCCGGCTGCACGGCGGCTGGCTGCAGGCCTGGGGCGAGCCCGGCGGCGGGTCGCAGTTCCGGCTGACACTGCCGAGGACCGCCGACGAGCCACTGCGGGGCTCGCCGATACCGCTGGAACCCAAGGACTCGCGCCGCAACCGCGGACTGGACGACGCCGGCCGGCCCCGCGCGGGCGGCGAGAAGCGGGCGACGGTCCCGGTGCAGCCGGGCGGCGGTCAGATGCCGCCGCTGCCGCCGGGCGCCCCGGGCATGCAGCGCCGGGCCGCCGTCACGCCCGCCGCCGACCCGACCGCGCTGCCCGGCAACGGCAACGGTGCGCGCGTGGTGCCCCGGCCCGCCGCGGGCGGCCATGCGCAGGAGGCGAACGCGGCCCGTCCGGCACCGGACGCGGACATGAGCCGGCCGGCGCCCGACGCGCACACGGCCGGGCTGGAGGACTCGAACGAGCCAGGGGAGGCATTTCGTGGGCGCTGAGCGCGAGGGGGGCGCGCGGCGCCGGCATGGGCGTGCGGTGGCGTATACGGCCTGCGGGGCCGTCGTGCTGGCCGGGTGCGCCTCGATGCCCGACAGCGGGGACCTGCGGTCGGTCGAGTCCACGCCGCGCCAGGACACCGGCGTACGCGTGTTCGCCATGCCGCCCGCCGAGAACGCCCAGCCCGGCCAGATCGTGCAGGGCTTCCTGGAGGCGCTGACCAGCGACGACCCGAACTACGACACGGCCCGCCAGTACCTGAGCGCCGACGCCGCGCGCACCTGGCACCCGGAGTGGTCGATCGTCGTGCTCGCGAACGCGCCGAGCACGACGCAGGACTCCAACGCGGGCGGCCGGGAGGGCGGCAACGGCGGCCTGACCTACGTGCTGGCGGGAAGCAGGGTGGCCACGGTCAACGCCCAGCAGGCGTACAAGCCGGCCGACGGGTCGTACAGCAAGCAGGTGCACCTGTCGAAGGACTCCAAGAGCGGGCAGTGGCGCATCGACGGGCTGTCCAACGGAGTCGTCATGGGCAAGTCGGACTTCCAGCGCAACTACACCTCGGTCGACAAGTACTACTTCGCCTCCAACACGGCCGTTGGAGCGACCGGACAGCCGGTGGCGGTCGCCGACCCGGTGTTCGTGCGCAGCAAGGTGGATCCGATGACCCAGATGGTGCGCTCGCTCCTGAAGGGGCCCACCAGCTGGCTCGGGCCGGTGGTCAGGTCCAGCTTCCCGACCGGTACGGCCCTGCAGCCGGGCATGTCGGGGCTGGCACCGGACGACCAGAACAAGCTCACGGTGCCGCTGAACCTCAAGGCCTCCCGCGTGGCGGCGACCAAGTGCACCGAGATGGCCACCCAGGTGCTGTTCACGCTGCGGAACCTGACGCCGACGCTGGAGTCCGTCGAGCTGCAGGGGACCGGCGGGGATCAGCTGTGCGAGCTGACCGAGGAGCACGCCGAGGCCGAGACCTGGCACGGGTCGGCCAAGCGCCCCGAGTACCTGTACTACCTCGACGGCAAGCACCGGCTGGTGCGGCTGTCCACCGACACGACCGGCACCAGCGGCTTTCCGGTGCCCGGCGCACTGGGCGAGGGCGACAAGGAACTGCAGTCGGTGGCGGTGTCGCGGGACGAGCACAGCGCCGCCGCCGTCGGCGGGTACGGCAGCAACCTGTACGTGACGTCGCTGATGTCGGGCGGTTCGCTCGGGGACGCGGTGCTGACCAGCAAGGGCCCGGCACCGGCCGAGCGGCTGGCCACGCCGAGCTGGGACGCCCGCGGCGACCTGTGGGTGGCCGACCGCGACCCGCACGGGCAGCATCTGTACGTCCTGGAGCAGGGCGTCGCCAAACCGGAGGAGGTCGCCGTCCCGGAGCTGCCAGGCCACCTCATGGACGCACGGGTGGCCGCCGACGGGGTGCGGATCGCACTGGTCGTGGAGAAGGACGGCAAGCAGTCCCTGCTGATCGGCCGGGTCGAACGCGAGGACAAGACCGGGGAGGGTCCCGTCGTGCGCGAACTGCGTTCGGCCGCACCCGACCTGGAACAGGTCAGCGCCATGTCGTGGGCCGGGGACAGCAGGCTGGTCGTCTTCGGCCGCGAGCAGGGCGGCCTGCAGCAGCTGCGGTACGTCCAGGTCGACGGCTCCACGCCGGACGGTCCGGCGCCGGGCGCGCTCACGGGCGTCAAGGCGGTCGCCGCGTCCGAGTACGAGCGGCTGCCGCTGGTGGCCTACTCGGAGGACGGGATCGTACGGCTGCCGTCCGGGACGCAGTGGCAGAAGGTCGACAAGGACGGGGTGGCGCCGGTCTACCCGAACTGATCCGGGCCGCGCTTCCCGAAGGCCGGCTTGCCGCCGGTTTTCCACAGGGGGTTTTCCACAGGAGTGGCCGCTCCTCGGCGCCCTTGGCACAGTGGTGGCCATGCGGGGGTGGTGGCAGGACCTCACCGACCTGGTGCTGCCGACGGACTGCGCGGGCTGCGGGGCACCTCGTACGGTGCTCTGCGCGCGCTGCCGGGGCGTGCTGGGCCAGTGCGTGCCGTGCCGGGTGCGGCCGGTGCCGGAGCCGCCCGGGCTGCCGGTGGTGCACGCGGCTGCACCCTACGAGCGGGAGGTGCGCGAGCTGCTCCTCGCCCACAAGGAGCGGGGCGCGCTGCCGCTCGCGCAAGTCCTGGGCGCGGCTCTGGCGCGGGCCGTACGGGCGGGGCTCGGAGTGGGCGGTGCGCCGGGGGCCGGCGCGGTACTGCTCGTCCCCGTGCCCTCCGCGCGCTGGGCGGTGCGGGCGCGGGGGCACGATCCGGTGCGGCGGACGGCACTCGCGGCCTCCGGTGAGCTGCGGCGCACCGGGACGCCGGCCCGGGTGGCCGCGGTGCTGCGGCAGCGGCGGGCCATGGCGGACCAGGCGGGGCTGGACGCCCGGCGGCGGCTGGAGAACGTCTCGGGCGCGCTGGAGGTGACGGCGGGCGGTGCCCGCTTGCTCGCCGAGGGTCACATCGTGCTCGTCGACGACCTGATCACGACCGGAGCCACCCTCGCGGAGGCGTCACGGGCGGTGCGCGAGGCCGTCTTCGCCCATGCTGGAGGAGTGATGGCTGTGTACTCCGGCGGAACTCGGGAAGGTAGGGAGAAACGAAGGACCGGAACGCGGCCGGAGAGGCAGGAGTGGGTGCATGGTGCACCGGAAAAGGCGTCGAGGAACGCCGTAGGGCCTGCCCTCCATGCGGCCGTGGTCGCCGCGCCCCGGGATTCTTTTGAAATAGGCAGGAACTGGCTCTGAACCTGCATCGTTGCAGGTAGTGAGAGGGTCAATTCACCTGAACGGAGGTACGTCGCGGTAGAGGGTGACGACATCCGTCCGGGCGAGATATGTTCGGTTGTGAGGAAAGGCGCAGGCCACACCTCTCATATCCGAATGCCGTGCTGTGGGTTTTCCGCAATCACCCGCAGCGGTGGGGTGGAGATCTCGCCTACGGGGGAGGAGGAGGTGGAAGTCACCGAGTCCGAGGTTCCGGAGCTGACCGGAATCTGGTGCACAAGGGAGATGCTCCGCCGTTGGAGCGGAGCGATCCGGGAACGGAGTTCTGCGTGGACATCGTCGTCAAAGGCCGCAAGACCGAGGTGCCCGAGCGGTTCCGCAAGCACGTGGCCGAGAAGCTGAACCTGGAGAAGATCCAGAAGCTCGATGGCAAGGTGATCAGCCTCGACGTCGAGGTGTCCAAGGAGCCCAACCCCCGACAGGCGGACCGCTGCGACCGAGTGGAGATCACGCTCCGCTCCCGCGGTCCGGTGATCCGGGCGGAGGCAGCGGCCAGCGATCCGTACGCGGCGCTCGACCTGGCGGCGGAGAAGCTGGATGCCCGGCTGCGCAAGCAGCACGACAAGCGTGTTGTGCGCCGCGGCTCGCGACGGATCTCGGCGGCCGAGGTGCCCGACGTCGTTCCGGGTGTGGCGACACTCAACGGCAACGGCATGCCCGTCCACGACGAGGAGACGGGCGGCGTGCCGACCAGGAGGATCGGCTCTCTGGAGGTCACGGGCGAAGGTCCGCTGATCGTCCGCGAGAAGACCCACGTCGCTGCCCCGATGAGCCTTGACCAGGCCCTCTACGAGATGGAACTGGTCGGCCACGACTTCTACCTGTTCGTCGATGCGGAGACGAAGGAACCGAGTGTCGTCTACCGACGGCATGCCTATGACTACGGCGTCATCCACCTCAGCACCGACCCGATGGTCACCAATGCGCCGTCTCCCGGGATGGGAGGCACGCTGGGCGGCTGACCCACCCGGCCGAAGCTGAGCCGGTGCCCCTGGAGCGCGTGTGCGCCCCCAGGGGCACCGGCGTGCGACCAGTTCGCGCCCCGCTCGTCACCACGGTGTCGTCCGGGCATGGAATCATGGCCGCACCGGCCCAACAGGTGGGCCGCTGCCTTGGGTTGGCGATGGCACAGGACCACACGCCACAGCCTTCAGGGGGAGGAACGATGGCGGACACCTTCGGACCGATGCGGGACGTGGGCACCGGCGACGAGGGCATCGGCACGGCCCCGGACGCGGGCTCTTCACGCGAGGAGCCGATCAGGGTCCTGGTCGTGGACGACCATGCCCTCTTCCGCCGTGGCCTGGAGATCGTGCTCGCCGCCGAGGAGGACATCCAGGTCGTGGGCGAGGCGGGCGACGGCGCCGAGGCCGTCGACAAGGCCGCCGACCTGCTGCCCGACATCGTGCTGATGGACGTGCGCATGCCCAAGCGGGGCGGGATCGAGGCCTGCACCTCCATCAAGGAGGTCGCCCCCAGCGCGAAGATCATCATGCTGACGATCAGCGACGAGGAGGCCGACCTCTACGACGCGATCAAGGCGGGGGCGACGGGATACCTCCTCAAGGAGATCTCCACGGACGAGGTGGCCACCGCCATTCGTGCCGTGGCCGACGGGCAGTCGCAGATCAGCCCGTCCATGGCGTCGAAACTCCTCACCGAGTTCAAGTCGATGATCCAGCGCACCGACGAACGCCGGCTGGTGCCCGCACCCCGGCTGACCGACCGTGAGCTGGAGGTCCTCAAGCTCGTCGCCACGGGCATGAACAACCGGGACATCGCCAAGGAACTGTTCATCTCCGAGAACACCGTGAAGAACCACGTCCGCAACATCCTGGAGAAGCTGCAGCTGCACTCCAGGATGGAAGCCGTGGTCTACGCGATGCGGGAGAAGATCCTGGAGATCCGCTAGCCGAGGACGCGGGCCAGCTCGGCGGCCAGGGGCTCGCGGAGTTCGGGGGCGTCCACGCGCTCGACGCGGACGTCCGTGCAGTTCACCCAGGTCGCGGCCTCGATCAGGGCCTGGGCGATCGCCGGGACCGCCTTCGGGTCCTCCAGGGTGACCTGCTTGGCCACCAGGGTGCGGCCCTCCCGCGCCGGGTCGACCCGGCCCACCAGACGGCCGCCCGCCAGCACCGGCATCGCGAAGTAGCCGTACACCCGCTTCTGCTTGGGCACGTACGCCTCCAGACGGTGGGTGAAGCCGAAGATCCGCTCCGTGCGCGCCCGCTCCCAGATCAGCGAGTCGAACGGGGACAGCAGCGTGGTGCGGTGCCGGCCGCGCGGGGGAGCGGCCAACGCCGCCGGGTCGGCCCAGGCCGGCCTGCCCCAGCCCTCGACCTCGACCGGGACCAGCCCGGAGTCCGCGAGCACCGCGTCGACCTGCTCGCCCTTGAGTCGGTGGTAGTCGGCGATGTCCGCGCGCGTGCCGACGCCCAGGGACTCGCCGGCCAGCCGGACCAGACGGCGCAGGCACTCGGTGTCGTCCAGCTCGTCGTGCAGCAGCGCGTCCGGGATCGCGCGCTCGGCGAGGTCGTACACCCGCTTCCAGCCGCGCCGCTCCACGCACACCACCTCGCCGTACATCAGCGCGCGCTCCACGGCGACCTTGGTGCCGGACCAGTCCCACCAGTCGTCGGTCTTCTTCGCGCCACCCAACTCCGTGGCCGTCAGCGGGCCTTCGGCGTGCAGCTGCTTGACGACCTGCTCGTAGGCGCCGTCGGGGAGCGGGTGGTTCCAGTGCGGGCGGTTGCGGTAGGCGCGGCGGCGGAAGGCGAAGTGCGGCCACTCCTCGATCGGGAGGATCGAGGCCGCGTGCGACCAGTACTCGAAGGCGTGGCGTTCCGCCGAAGCCGCGCCCTCGGCCGGAGCGCCCCAGTACGCGGCCTCGACGGTCCTGCGGCCGACCGCGCCGAGCCGGGCGTAGGGGATCAGCTCGTGGGAGCGGGCGAGGACCGAGATCGTGTCGAGCTGGACCGCGCCGAGGTGGCGCAGGACCCCGCGGACACCCGAGCGCCGGTCGGGCGCGCCGAGGAAACCCTGGGCCCGCAGGGCGATGCGGCGGGCTTCGTCGGCGGAGAGGGTGAGGCTGGGGCGCGGCAGGCTCGTCATGGCTCGGACGATAGAGGCCGGCACTGACAGTCCGGCGCGACCTGCGGTTTTGCCCGAGCAGCTGATCTGCCGGCCGATCCGCGCGGGCCCGCGTGGCCTACCCGCGCGCGGGCAGGTAGGGCGCCGACGACGGCAGGCCCAGGTCCGAGGGGAGCAGGGAACCCACCCAGCAGTCCCGTCGTACGCCCTTGTTGTTGACCCCGGAGCGCAGCGTGCCCTCCATCGTGAAGCCCGCGCGTTCGGCGACCGCGCGGGAGGACTGGTTGCCGACCTCGGCGCGCCACTCCAGGCGGTCGACGGACATCCGCGTGAAGGCCCAGTGGGCCGCGACACGCACCGCCTCGGTGACATAGCCGTGGCCGCGGTGCTCCTTCGCCGCCCAGAAACCGACCTCGCCCACACTCAGGGAGCGCATCGTGATGGCCAGCATGCCCGCGAGATCGCCGCCCGCCAGGAACACGCCGAACGTGAACATCGAACCGTCCGCCCATCCGCCGGGGACCGTCTCCTCGGTGAAGCCGCGCGCGTGCTCCGGCAGATAGGGCGAGGGGATCGTGGTCCAGCGCTGGATGTCCGGGTCCTGGACGGCCGTGTACACCGCCTCGGTGTCGTCGGGGCCGACGGTACGCAGCAGCAGTCGGCCGGTGGTGAGCGTGACGGGTTCCATCGGCCGATTCTGCTAGGGCGGCCTGCCCGGCGCCACCGCTTTTGGCCCTGCGTGAGCACGTGATGACATTTCGCGCAATTCCTCGCGCCGATGCGGCACTATCCAACGGGGCCGTCCGTTGTCCTAGGTGAAGCGGCCGTCGCGACGCCAGGCCTCCCGGCGCGGCGGGGTCCTCGCATACGATGGCCGTTGCTCAGTACGTAATGGAAAACCGACCGTCCCAGGCCCGACCGGCAAGGAGACCAGCCCCCGTGTCCGTCCTCTCGAAGATCATGCGTGCAGGCGAAGGCAAAATCCTGCGCAAGCTGCACCGCATCGCGGACCAGGTCAACTCCATCGAAGAGGACTTCGTCGACCTCTCCGACGCCGAGCTGCGGGCCCTCACCGATGAGTACAAGCAGCGCTACGCCGACGGTGAGAGCCTGGACGACCTGCTCCCCGAGGCCTTCGCCACCGTCCGCGAGGCCGCTAAGCGCGTCCTCGGCCAGCGTCACTACGACGTGCAGATGATGGGCGGTGCCGCGCTCCACCTCGGCTACGTGGCCGAGATGAAGACCGGTGAGGGCAAGACCCTCGTCGGCACGCTCCCCGCGTATCTGAACGCCCTCTCCGGAGACGGCGTCCACCTCATCACGGTCAACGACTACCTGGCCGAGCGCGACTCCGAGATGATGGGCCGCGTCCACAGGTTCCTCGGCCTGACCGTCGGCTGCATCCTCGCCAACATGACGCCGGCCCAGCGTCGCGAGCAGTACGAGTGCGACATCACCTACGGCACGAACAACGAGTTCGGCTTCGACTACCTCCGCGACAACATGGCGTGGTCCAAGGACGAGCTCGTCCAGCGCGGCCACAACTTCGCCATCGTCGACGAGGTCGACTCCATCCTCGTCGACGAGGCCCGTACGCCGCTGATCATCTCCGGCCCGGCCGACCAGGCCACCAAGTGGTACGGCGACTTCTCCAAGCTGGTCACGCGCCTGAAGAAGGGCGAGGCGGGCAACCCGCTCAAGGGCCTGGAGGAGACCGGCGACTACGACGTCGACGAGAAGAAGCGCACGGTCGCCATCCACGAGGCCGGTGTCTCCAAGGTCGAGGACTGGCTGGGCATCGACAACCTCTACGAGTCGGTGAACACCCCGCTCGTGGGTTACCTGAACAACGCCATCAAGGCCAAGGAACTCTTCAAGAAGGACAAGGACTACGTCGTCATCGACGGCGAGGTCATGATCGTCGACGAGCACACCGGCCGTATTCTCGCCGGCCGCCGCTACAACGAGGGCATGCACCAGGCGATCGAGGCGAAGGAAGGGGTGGACATCAAGGACGAGAACCAGACGCTCGCCACGATCACCCTGCAGAACTTCTTCCGCCTCTACGGCAAGCTCTCCGGCATGACCGGTACGGCGATGACCGAGGCCGCCGAGTTCCACCAGATCTACAAGCTCGGCGTGGTCCCGATCCCGACCAACAAGCCGATGATCCGCAAGGACCAGTCGGACCTCATCTACCGCACCGAGGTCGCCAAGTTCGAGGCGGTCGTCGACGACATCGCCGAGAAGCACGAGAAGGGCCAGCCGATCCTCGTCGGCACCACGTCCGTCGAGAAGTCGGAGTACCTCTCCCAGCAGCTGTCCAAGCGCGGCATCCAGCACGAGGTGCTCAACGCCAAGCACCACGAGCGTGAGGCGTCGATCGTCGCCCAGGCCGGCCGCAGGGGCGCCGTGACCGTGGCCACCAACATGGCCGGCCGTGGTACGGACATCAAGCTCGGCGGCAACCCCGAGGACCTCGCCGAGGCGGAGCTGCGTCAGCGCGGCCTCGACCCCGAGGAGCACATCGAGGAATGGGCGCACGCCCTGCCCGCCGCCCTGGAGAAGGCCGAGCAGGCGGTCAAGGCGGAGAAGGACGAGGTCGAGTCGCTCGGCGGCCTGTACGTGCTGGGCACCGAGCGGCACGAGTCGCGTCGTATCGACAACCAGCTGCGCGGTCGTTCCGGCCGTCAGGGCGACCCCGGCGAGTCCCGCTTCTACCTCTCCCTCGGCGACGACCTGATGCGCCTCTTCAAGGCCCAGATGGTCGAGCGCGTGATGGCCATGGCCAACGTGCCGGACGACGTGCCGATCGAGAACAAGATGGTCACGCGCGCGATCGCGTCCGCGCAGTCGCAGGTCGAGCAGCAGAACTTCGAGACCCGTAAGAACGTCCTGAAGTACGACGAGGTGCTCAACCGGCAGCGCGAGGTCATCTACGGCGAGCGCCGCCGCGTCCTGGAGGGCGAGGACCTGCACGAGCAGGTGCAGCACTTCACGGACGACACGATCGACGCGTACGTCGCCGCGGAGACCGCCGAGGGCTTCCCCGAGGACTGGGACCTGGACCGGCTGTGGGGCGCCTTCAAGCAGCTCTACCCGGTGAAGGTCACCATCGACGAGCTGGAGGAGGCGGCCGGTGACCGGGCCGGTCTGACCGCCGAGTTCCTCTCCGAGTCCATCAAGGACGACATCCGCGAGCAGTACGAGGCCCGCGAGGCGCAGCTCGGCTCCGAGATCATGCGTGAGCTGGAGCGCCGGGTCGTGCTGTCGGTCCTCGACCGCAAGTGGCGCGAGCACCTCTACGAGATGGACTACCTCCAGGAGGGCATCGGCCTGCGCGCGATGGCGCAGAAGGACCCGCTGGTCGAGTACCAGCGCGAGGGCTTCGACATGTTCACCGCGATGATGGACGGCATCAAGGAGGAGTCCGTCGGCTACCTGTTCAACCTGGAGGTCCAGGTCGAGCAGCAGGTCGAGGAGGTCCCGGTCGAGGAGGCGGCCGAGCCGGTGGCGGAGAGCGTCGCGGACGCGGTTCCGGCGCAGGCGGGTTCCCGCCCCGAGATCCGCGCCAAGGGCCTTGAGGCGCCGCAGCGGCGGGGCATGCACTTCTCCGCGGCGACCGTGGACGGTGAGGGCGGCCTCGTCGAGCGCGACCTCGATGACGACGACGAGCCGGTGCGCTCCGAGGCCGACGGCCTCACCCGCGCCGAGCGCCGCCGCCAGGCGAAGGGCGGGCGGCGCCGCAAGAAGTGACGGCTGCCTGCGGCGCGTTGAGCGTCGAGGCTGACCGTTGAGAAGGGCCGGGTCTCCGTTCGGGGGCCCGGCCCTTCCGCGTCAGGGGCGTCCCTGGTCGTCGTCAGTCGTCGTCTCCGTGTGCGGGCCGTGGGCCGCCTGTCTCGACCGCGGTGCAGCGCCAGCGGAGGTCGGGGCCCTGTTCCAGGCGGAAGGCCAGGGCGCGCAGCTGGTCACCGGCGGCGATGCGGGCGAAGGCCTCGATGGCGCCGGTGCGGGGGATGAAGTAGCCGATGTCGTGGACGACGGGGCGCGTGCCGCGCGTGCGCAGGGGGCCGCGCGCGGCGAGGCGGGCGAGGTCGTCGTAGGCGCGGCCCGCCGTGTGCCGGAGCATCCAGTGGACGGGGCGCTGACCGCTCAGGACGGCCAGCAGGCGGTCCGCGAAGAGGTCGGTGGGGCGTGGCTGCCGCACGGCCGCTGCGGGCGCCGTACGGGCCGTCTCCGGCGCCGGGCGTGCGGGGGCGGGGGCCGGTGCCGGGCGTGCGGTCTGCGGTGCCGGTGCCGTCAGGGCTCCGGTCCTGCCCCTGGCCGGGGTGCGGGGCGGGGCGCCGCCGGGGCGGCGGGTGTCGTGGCGGGTCGGCGGACGGCGGCGGGGGCGGGGCTGGGGAGTGCGGCTCATGAGCGGGTTCGTGCGGCTCATGACGCTGTCCGCGCGGCTCGTCGCGTCGTCCGTGCGGCTCATGACCTTGTTCATGCGCTCCCCGTTCGGAGGGCCCGGGACATACCGGGCGGTAACTTGCGGTGGTGCTCTTCTACGGGGGCGGGCGCGGCGGCGGCAAGGAAGGCAGGGCCGACGGGAGAGGGCCGGACACGTTCACCTATCCGAGGGGCGGCGGGGGCGCCGGGCCTTGCGTGGAGCGGCGGGACCGGGTGAGTCACGGGGCGCCGGGTGGACGCCGGCGGGGGCGTGGACAGGGGCTCGAAAGGGGACGGCCGCACGTATCCTGAAGGCCCTCCGGGAGACGCGCCAGCCGCCCTCCCCGGGACCTCAGCGGAGCCTTTGACCAGGAAAGAGCGGCCAGCCATGCGCGTCTACGTCCCCCTGACCCTCCCCGCTCTCGCCGAGGCGTACAAGACGGGTGAGCTGGGGACCGGCCCGTTCACCGCCTACGCCGTCACGCCGGGGCTGCGCGAGTGGTACCTCTCCGACGACATCGAGGAACTGGAGTACGCGGCGCTCAGCCGGGCCGCGCTCGCCTCGCTGCGGCTGCTCGCGGCCGACCCCGGTGCGGCGCGGCGCCGGGTCGTGGTCGCCGTCGACGTGCCCGACGGTGCCGCCACGGCGGACCCGGGCCGCGGGCTCGACCCGTCCGCGCTCGGCGAGGTGACCGTGGCCGGGACGGTGGCGCTCGCGAAGGCGGCGGCGGTGCATGTCGACGCCGACGACGCGGAGGACGACGTGACCGCGGCGGCGCAGGCGCTGGAGGCGGCCGACGGCGGGGACGACGACGCGCAGTTCGTCGTGGACGGGGCCGACGACCATGAGCTGCTGTGGTACGCCACGCAGGAGATCCCGAACCTCGTCGGACTGGCCTGACCTGCGCCGAAGCGGCCGGCCGCCGTGATTGTCAGTGGCGGCGGGTACGGTTTTGGGCATGGGGATGCAGGTAAGCGCGCACATCGTCTGGGACTGGAACGGGACGCTGTTCCACGACAATGACGCGATCATCGGGGCGACGAACGCGGCCTTCGCCGAGCTGGGGCTCGCGCCGATCACGTTGGAGCAGTACCGGGAGCTGTACTGCGTGCCGGTGCCGAAGTTCTACGAGCGGCTGCTCGGGCGGCTGCCGTCGGACGCCGAGTGGGAGCTGATGGACGGGGTCTTCCACCGGTACTACACCGAGCACCGGGTGCGGTGCGGGCTGACCGCGGGGGCGGCGGAGCTGCTTGCGGGGTGGCGGTCGGCGGGGCACAGCCAGTCCCTGCTGAGCATGTACGGCCATGAGGAGCTCGTGCCGCTGGTGCGGGGCTTCGGGATAGAGCCGCACTTTGTGCGGGTCGACGGGCGGACCGGGCCTTCGGGGGGCAGTAAGGCCGAGCACATGGTGCGGCATCTGGAGGCGCTCGGGGACGTGGCGGAGCCCTCGCGGACCGTGGTGATCGGGGACGCGGCGGACGACGCGGTTGCCGCGTTGCATGTGGGGGCCAAGGCTGTGCTCTACACCGGGGGGTCGCACAGCCGGGCGAGTCTGGAGGGTGCTGGGGTGCCGGTGGTGGACACGTTGGCCGAGGCGGTTGCTGAGGCGGGGCGAATAGCGGCGTAGCCGCGGGCGGCTGCCTCAGCTCACCGGCGCCTTCGCCCGCAGTACCGTCAGGAACTCCCGCATCCACCGCGGATGGTCCGGCCAGGCCCGGGCCGAGACCAGCGTGCCGTCGACCACCGTCTCGGTGTCCTCGAAGTGCGCCCCGGAGGTGCGCATGTCGGGTTCCAGAGCGGGGTACGCCGTGACACGGCGACCGCGCAGGGCGTCGGTCGTGGCGGTGATCAGGGGGCCGTGGCAGATCTGGGCGATCGGCTTGTCCGAGGTGGTGAAGGCCTGGAGGATCCGGTGGACCTCGGGGTCGTTGCGCAGGTACTCGGGGGCGCGACCGCCGGGGATGACCAGGGCCGCGTACTCGCCGGGGGCGACCTCGGAGAAGGCCAGGTCGGCCGGCCAGGTGTAGCCGGGCTTCTCGGTGTAGGTGTCGTAGCCGGGCTCGAAGTCGTGGACGACGAAGCGGAGCGTCTTGCGGGAGGGAGCCGCGATGTGGACGTCGTAGCCTTCCTCACGCAGGCGCTGGTACGGATAGAGGACCTCCAGGGACTCGGCTGCGTCGCCGATGACGATGAGGATCTTCGGGGGCATGTCGGCTCCTCCGGGGGCGGACACTGTCCTGGGCAACGTGCCGCCCCGGGGCGTGCTTGCCAAGGGGGCCCGTCGCTTTTCAGGTTGCGTGTGGAGGCGTCCGGGCGCGACCGGGCAGACCGCACAGGTCACCCGTCCCTTCCCGGATACGTCACCCGCCCTCACCTGGATGCTGTGCAGAACGTCAAAGTTCCCCCCTCGGTTTTGTACACATACGGCTCATGACGGGTCCGGGGTAAGTGGCGATAGCCTTGGTGGCGTGATCAGCGCGATAGTTCGCGGGGGCGCTCTCGTCCCTGCCCTGCGCCCGGTGAGCACGGAACGCCTCCGTGACCGGGCGGCGGTCGCTGGTCTTCGCGGGCGGGGTGGGGCCGCAGACGTCCCCAGGACGCCGACGGCAGCCCGGGACACGACGCTGCGACGCGCAGTGCCGTACCGGACAGGGCCCCGGAGGGGCCTGCCGAGAATGGCTGAATACCCCCCGCTCATCTCGCCTCGCGGCATAGCGTCGGATCGGACCGGACATCCCGGGCCGTGGCGTCAGGCCGGAGGGGGAGAGACCGTACTTCCTTCTACGTCACGCAACGGCGCGCGACAGGAGTCAGAGGACAATGCAGACCAAGCTGGACGAAGCCAAGGCCGAGCTGCTCGAACGGGCCGCCCGGGTAGCTGAGAACAGCCCGGCCGGGGGGCACCTACCGACTGGGACCGCGGGCGAGGGCACGCCGGGCACGCCGGGCACCCCTGGTCCGGCGGACAGCGAGTCCGTGCTCGCGTTCCTCCAGCGCTACTACCTGCACACCGCACCGGAAGACCTCAGCGACCGTGACCCGGTCGACGTCTTCGGCGCCGCGGTCTCGCACTACCGTCTCGCCGAGAACCGTCCCCAGGGCACCGCGAACGTCCGGGTCCACACGCCCACCGTGGAGGAGAACGGCTGGACCTCCAGCCACTCCGTGGTCGAGGTCGTCACCGACGACATGCCCTTCCTCGTCGACTCGGTCACCAACGAGCTGACCCGGCAGGGGCGTGGCATCCACGTCGTCATCCACCCGCAGTTCGTCGTCCGCCGCGACGTCACCGGCAAGCTGATCGAGGTCCTGCCGACCCGGCCCGGCGGCGAGCTCCCGCACGACGCGCACATCGAGTCCTGGATCCACGTCGAGACCGACCGCGAGACCGACCGCGCCGACCTGAAGCAGATCACCGCCGATCTGCTGCGCGTGCTGTCCGACGTCCGCGAGGCCGTCGAGGACTGGGAGAAGATGCGGGACGCCTCGATGCGGCTCGCCGACGATCTGGAGAGCGAGCCCGTCCCCGGCGACCTGGCCCGCCCCGAGGTCGAGGAGGCCCGCGAGCTGCTGCGCTGGCTGGCCGCCGACCACTTCACCTTCCTCGGCTACCGCGAGTACCAGCTGCGCGACGACGACACGCTCGCCGCCGTGCCCGGCACCGGCCTCGGCATCCTGCGTTCCGACCCGAAGCACGCCGAGGACGACCAGCACCCGGTCAGCCCCTCCTTCGAGCGGCTCTCGGCCGACGCCCGCGCCAAGGCCCGCGAGCACAAGATGCTCGTGCTGACCAAGGCGAACAGCCGTGCCACCGTGCACCGGCCGTCGTACCTGGACTACATCGGCGTCAAGAAGTTCGACGCGGACGGCAACGTCGTCGGCGAGCGCCGCTTCCTCGGCCTGTTCTCCTCGGCCGCCTACACCGAGTCCGTGCGCCGCGTCCCCGTCATCCGCCGCAAGGTCGACGAGGTGCTGCACCTCGCCGGGTTCTCGCCCAACAGCCACGACGGCCGTGACCTGCTCCAGATCCTGGAGACCTACCCGCGCGACGAGCTGTTCCAGACGCCGGTCGCCGAACTGCAGTCCATCGTCACGAGCGTGCTCTACCTCCAGGAGCGGCGCCGGCTGCGGCTGTACCTGCGCCAGGACGAGTACGGGCGCTACTACTCGGCCCTCGTCTACCTCCCGCGCGACCGCTACACCACCGGCGTCCGGCTGCGGATCATCGACATCCTGAAGGAGGAGCTCGGCGGCATCAGCGTCGACTTCACCGCCTGGAACACCGAGTCGATCCTGTCCCGGCTGCACTTCGTCGTCCGCGTCCCGCCGGGCACCGTGCTGCCCGAGCTGTCGGACTCCGACAGGGACCGCATCGAGGCCCGCCTGGTCGAGGCCGCCCGGTCCTGGGCGGACGGCTTCGCGGAGGCGCTGAACGCCGAGTGCGGCGAGGAGCGCGCCGCCGAGCTGCTGCGCCGCTACAACGGCGGCAACTCCTTCCCCGAGGGCTACAAGGCCGACCACACCCCCCGCGCGGCCGTCGCGGACCTGGTCCACCTGGAGCGGCTCGGCAAGGAGAAGGGCAGCGACTTCGCGCTCAGCCTGTACGAGCCGGTGGGCGCCGCCCCCGCGGAGCGCCGCTTCAAGATCTACCGCAAGGGTGAGGCGGTCTCGCTCTCCGCGGTCCTGCCGGTCCTCAACCGGCTCGGCGTGGAGGTCGTCGACGAGCGGCCGTACGAGCTGCGCTGCGCCGACCGCACCACCGCCTGGATCTACGACTTCGGGCTGCGCCTGCCGAAGGCGCTGGGCGGCGGCAACGGCGACTACCTGGGCGACGACGGCCGCGAGCGGTTCCAGGAGGCGTTCGCCGCGACCTGGACCGGCAAGGCGGAGAACGACGGCTTCAACTCCCTCGTGCTGAGCGCCGGGCTGAACTGGCGGCAGGCGATGGTGCTGCGCGCCTACGCCAAGTACCTGCGGCAGGCCGGCTCGACCTTCTCGCAGGACTACATGGAGGACACCCTCCGTGACAACGTCCACACCACCCGCCTCCTCGTCTCCCTGTTCGAGGCGCGGATGTCCCCGGAGCGGCAGAAGGCCGGGCTCGAGCTGATCGACGCGCTCCTCGAGGAGATCGACGCGGCCCTGGACCAGGTGGCGAGCCTGGACGAGGACCGCATCCTGCGGTCCTTCCTGACCGTCATCAAGGCGACCCTGCGCACGAACTTCTTCCAGGAGGAGCTCGGCGGGCAGCCGCACGACTACGTCTCCATGAAGTTCGACCCGCAGGCCATCCCGGACCTGCCCGCGCCGCGCCCGGCGTACGAGATCTGGGTGTACTCGCCGCGTGTCGAGGGCGTGCACCTGCGCTTCGGCAAGGTCGCGCGCGGTGGTCTGCGCTGGTCCGACCGGCGTGAGGACTTCCGCACCGAGATCCTCGGCCTGGTCAAGGCGCAGATGGTGAAGAACACCGTCATCGTGCCCGTCGGCGCCAAGGGCGGCTTCGTCGCCAAGCAGCTGCCGGACCCGAGCGTGGACCGCGACGCCTGGCTGGCCGAGGGCATCGCCAGCTACAAGACGTTCATCTCGGCGCTGCTCGACATCACCGACAACATGGTCGCCGGCGAGGTCGTCCCGCCGCAGGACGTCGTCCGGCACGACGGGGACGACACCTACCTGGTGGTCGCGGCCGACAAGGGCACGGCGACGTTCTCGGACATCGCCAACGGCGTCGCGCAGTCGTACAACTTCTGGCTCGGCGACGCCTTCGCCTCCGGCGGCTCGGCCGGCTACGACCACAAGGGCATGGGCATCACCGCGCGCGGCGCCTGGGAGTCCGTGAAGCGGCACTTCCGCGAGCTGGGCGTGGACACGCAGACCGAGGACTTCACGGTCGTCGGCATCGGTGACATGTCCGGTGACGTGTTCGGCAACGGCATGCTCCTGTCCGAGCACATCCGCGTCGTCGCCGCCTTCGACCACCGGCACATCTTCATCGACCCGACCCCGGACGCGGCCACCTCCTACGCCGAGCGCCGGCGTCTGTTCGAGCTGCCCCGCTCCAGCTGGGCCGACTACAACACCGAGCTGCTCTCCGCGGGCGGCGGCATCTTCCCGCGCAGCGCCAAGTCGATCCCGGTCAACGCCCACATCCGTGAGGCTCTCGGTATCGAGGGCAAGGTCATGAAGATGACCCCGGCCGACCTGATGAAGGCGATCCTGCACGCGCCGGTCGACCTGCTGTGGAACGGCGGCATCGGTACGTACGTGAAGTCGTCGGCGGAGTCGAACGCCGACGTCGGCGACAAGGCCAACGACGCCATCCGCGTCGACGGCAAGGACCTGCGCGTCAAGGTCGTCGGCGAGGGCGGCAACCTGGGCCTGACCCAGCTCGGCCGCATCGAGTTCGCCACGCACGGCGGCAAGATCAACACCGACGCGATCGACAACAGCGCCGGCGTGGACACCTCCGACCACGAGGTGAACATCAAGATCCTGCTGAACGGCCTGGTCGCGGACGGCGACATGACCGTCAAGCAGCGCAACAAGCTGCTCGCCGAGATGACCGACGAGGTCGGCGCGCTGGTCCTGCGCAACAACTACGCGCAGAACACCGCCCTGGCCAACGCGCTCTTCCAGTCCAAGGACATGCTGCACGCGCAGCAGCGGTTCATCCGTCACATGGTCCGCGAGGGCCACCTGGACCGGGCGCTGGAGTTCCTGCCCACCGACCGCCAGATCCGCGAGCGCCTCTCCCAGGGCCACGGTCTGACCGGTCCGGAGACGGCCGTCCTGCTGGCGTACACGAAGATCACGGTCGCCGAGGAGCTGCTGCACACCTCGCTGCCCGACGACCCGTACCTGCGTGGCCTGCTGCACGCCTACTTCCCGACGGCGCTGCGCGAGCGGTTCGCCGAGCAGGTCGACAACCACCCGCTGCGCCGTGAGATCACCACGACCGTCCTGGTCAACGACACGGTCAACACGGGCGGTACGACGTACCTGCACCGCCTGCGCGAGGAGACCGGGGCCTCCCTGGAGGAAATCGTCCGCGCCCAGACCGCGGCCCGCGTGATCTTCCGCTCGGCACCGGTGTGGGACGCGGTCGAGGAACTGGACAACAAGGTCGACGCGATCGTCCAGACCCGGATCCGGCTGCACTCGCGCCGTCTGGTCGAGCGCGGCACACGCTGGCTGCTGAACAACCGGCCGCAGCCGCTGCAGCTGGCGGAGACCGTCGAGTTCTTCGGCGAGCGGGTCGAGCAGGTCTGGCAGCAGCTGCCGAAGCTGCTGCGCGGCGCGGACCTGGAGTGGTACCAGCACGTGTACGACGAGCTGTCCGCGGCCGGCGTCCCGGACGAACTCGCCACGCGCGTGGCCGGGTTCTCCTCCGCCTTCCCGACGCTCGACATCGTCTCGGTGGCCGACCGCATGGGCAAGGAGCCGCTGGACGTCGCCGAGGTCTACTACGACCTCGCCGACCGGCTCGACATCACCCAGCTGATGGACCGCATCATCGAGCTGCCGCGCGCGGACCGCTGGCAGTCCATGGCCCGCGCCTCCATCCGCGAGGACCTGTTCGCGGCCCACGCGGCGCTCACCGCGGACGTCCTGGCCGTCGGCAACGGCAGCTCGACTCCCGAGCAGCGCTTCGAGGCGTGGGAGGAGAAGAACACGGCGATCCTGGGCCGGGCACGCACCACCCTGGACGAGATCCGCGGTTCGGACTCCTTCGACCTCGCCAACCTCTCGGTGGCGATGCGGACGATGCGGACGCTGCTGCGCACGCATTCGTAGCCGAACGCCGTAGTCGTACGGCAGTGTGAACGCCCCGGGCTGACAGTGATTCGGCCCGGGGCGTTCCGTTTCTTGCCGACCCTTAGACAAAAATGATCAGCGAATTTACCGTTTCCTGCTAATCGGCGCCTTTCGGCTAGGGTCGGGGCTGTGACAGTGAACCTCACCGAGACCCGACCGGCCGTCACCTCACCCGCACCCGCCGAGACCCGCCCGGTCACGCGCGTCGTGCTGGAGGTCGTGAAATTCGGGGTCGTCGGCGGCAGCGGTGTCCTCGTCAATTTCCTGGTGTTCAACCTGCTGCTGCACGGCCTGCGTTGGCAGGCGATGACCGCGACGGTCCTGGCCAGCTGTATCGCGATGGCGACCAATTACCTGGGCTTCCGCTTTTTCGCCTATCGCGACCGCGCCTCGCGCACCCGCCGGCAGATCGTGCTCTTCTTCGTCTTCAGTGGTCTCGGCGTGGTGATGGAAAGCGGCCTGTTCTGGGTCGGTTATCACGGCCTCGGTATGCACAGCGCGTTCGGATCGAACGCCGCCAAGGCGCTGTCCATCGTGCTCGCCTCCGCGTTCCGTTTCGTTGTCTACCGTACGTGGGTGTTTCAGCAGGATGCGCGCCGCGCCTAGCACCGCGAGCGTCGGCCGGGCACTGCCCGGGGCAGCCGCCGCGCTCGTCGTAGTTCTTCTCCTCCTGGTGATCGTCCGTCTGCCGTGGGCGGGCGATCTCGGCATGCACGCGGCCACCGTGCAGCGGCTGCGGCACAGCCTGCTGCACCCCGGCAATCCGCTGGTCGACGCCGACACGCCGAGCCCGTACTACTCGCCGTGGATGCTGGTGCTCGGCTGCCTCGCCAAGCTCACCGGCCTGTCGGTGTTCGTCGTCCTGCGCCTGGGCGCGCTCGTCGGGCTCGGGCTGCTGGTCACGGGCGTGTGGCGCTACGTCCGCACACTGAGCCCCCACCGGGCCGCGCCCGCCCTGGCCCTGCTCAGCCTGGTCTTCCTCTGGGGCCCGCTGCTGTTCAACTGGAGCGGCTTCCTCTCCCTCAACTCCCTCGCGCTGACGGTGTCGTACCCGAGCGTGTTCGCCCTCGGCCTCTCCTTCCACTTCTGGACGTGGCTCACGGGGGCGCTGCGCGGCGGCAGCGAGACCCGGTGGGGGGTGTGGCTGGGGCTGGGCGCACTGTGGGCGTTGATCCTGCTGTGCCACCAGTTCACCGGGGTCGTGGCCTCGCTGGGCGGGCTGGCGACGGTGCTCGCCGCGCGCCCGCCGCGGTCCGTGCTGCCGCGGCTCGGCGGTGCGGTCGGGCTGGGGGCGGTGGTGCTGGGGCTGTGGCCGTACTACGACTTCTTCGGGCTGTTCTCCGTGGGCGCCGACCTCGAGGCCATCCACCGGCCGCTGTACCAGCACCTGGCCGCGCGGTTCGGGCTGGTCCTGCTGGGGGTGGTTGCCCTGGCCCTGCGCCTGCGGCGGGACCGGTGGGACCCGCTGGTGCTCTTCTTCGCGTTCGGCGCGCTGGTGTTCGCCGCGGGCGGGCTGACCGGTCACTACTCCTGGGGCCGCGCCCTGCCCGCCGCGCTGATCCCGGCGCAGCTCGCCGCCGCACTGGAGACGGTGTCGGCCGGGCGGCGGGCGATGGGGGTCCCCCCTGCTCGAGCGGAGTCGAGAGCTTGGGGGAGGGTGGGCTGGGCGTGCGCGCTCGGCGTGGCGCTGGCCGTGGGGGCATGGGCGCAGGCCGGGACGCTCGGGTACGTGGTCGGGCGGCACGCGCTGCCGGGCGCGGTCGCGGCGAAGTACCGGGCGCCGTGGGTGGGGTACCACTGGATCACGCCGTGGGTGAAGTACGGGGACGTGGTCATGGCCCGCACGATGCCGGCCCGGCAGATTCCGGCGTACGGGGCGTACACAGTGGCGCCGGGGTATCCCGACTTCTTCCTGCCGGACGAGGCGAGGCGGGATGCGGCGGTGACGCGGTACTTCGCGGCGGGGACGTCATCCGCTGAACGGCGGGACATCGAGCGGGAGTACGGGGTGCGGTGGGTCGTGGGCGACGAGTCCCTGGCGGAACCGGGTCTGCGGAAGGTGGCCGACGGGCCGGATGACCAGGTGCTGTACGAGGTCGTGCGCTGACCGGTGTTGCGGCCGGCCGGGGGTGGGCGCAGCCAGGCGGGTACGACGGCGCCGCTGCGGCGGTACGACCGGCCGCAGCGGCGCCCCCGGTTTACTTCAGAACGCTCCGCACCATCTTCGCCGCGTTCTTCACCTTCGGCTTCGCCAGCTTGCGGACCGTCGGGCGGACTATCCGGGCCGTGATGCCCACCGGGAGCCAGCGGATCTGGAGGCGGCCGGGGGTGCGGCCCTCCGGTTCGAGGGTGACCTGGTGGGGGGCCGTGCCGGAGCGGTAGTCGATGTGGGCGGTGGTGGCCGGGAAGTCCAGCGGGGCCAGGAGGATGCCCGAGTGGGACAGGCCCTGCTGGGTCAGGCGGACCAGAGGGTGGCGTACGCCCTCGAAGCCCTGGACGGGGATCGGGGCCGCGGCCAGGTCCAGGGTGACGCTGCCTTCGAAGAGGCCGGGGCGGACCGGGTCGAGGCGGAAGGGGATCGTCATGCGACGGCCGCCGGGAGTCAGCAGCAGGGCGGCCCGCTGGGGGCCCACGGGCAGGCGCAGCCCGGGGTCGAACGTGCGGATGGCGAGGGTGACCGAGGCGCCCCGGCCCGGGGTCAGCTCCGTGATCTCGTGGCGGAAGTGCGCGCTCGGGAACGGGCGCGTGTCCAACTCCAGGTCGGACACGTCCAGTTCACGACGGGCCCGGTCGGAGCCGGGGACGCTGTCGCTCCAGTAGGGCACGCCGTCGGCGTCGACGGTGATCTGCCGCGGTGCCACCCCGTAGCCCAGGCCGCGCGCCGCGAGCCGGAGGTCGTCCGTGCGGCCGTCCCGCAGCAGCTCCAGCACGACCCGCTCGGGGCGCGGCAGCCGTGCGTACGCGCCCGGTGCCAGCGTCTCCAGATACGGGTTCATGATCTCCGCGAAGGACTCCAGCCACTCCGTGTCCCGGTAGGGCAGGTCGCCCGCGTACATGCGGAAGTCGTGCTTGAGGAACTTGAAGTCCTTGTCCTCGCGCAGCTCCGCGTGCCCGCTGCTCACCAGGAACTCGTCGATCAGGCGCTGCACGTGCACGCGGTCGCGGACGTTCGAGATCTTGTGCCGCTGGTTCGAGATGGAGGCCGCCGCCTCCGCCGCGAACGGCTCGATGTACCACACGTACACGGGGTCCGGGATGATCGTGAACGCCTGCGCCAGGCAGTACGCCTGCGCCGAGAACAGCTGGTCCTCGTAGTGGATGCCCTCGGGGAAACGGAGTTCGTGGCGGTCCAGGAAGGCGCGCGCGTACATCTTGCTGGTGGAGAGGTGCTCGAAGAGCAGCCGCGGGTCGGCGTCGATGCCCTCCACGGTGCGGTGCTCGGCGACCAGGTGCGCCATCCAGGTCGAGCGCCGCCCGGTGTCCACGCGCAGGCGCTGCACCGCGCCCATCGTGAAGTCCACCTCGCGTTCGCGGTGCGCGGCCAGCAGCAACTCGACCGCACGGGGCGGGAGTTCGTCGTCGCTGTCGAGGAACATCAGGTAGGGCGCCCGGGCGATCTCGATGGCCCGGTTGCGCGGGGCGCTGCACCCGCCGCTGTTCTCCGGCAGCCGCAGATAGCGGATGCGGTCGTCTTGGGCCGCCAACTCCCGTGCCACCGAAGGAGTTTCGTCGGTGGAGTGGTCGTCGCTGATGATGATCTCGATGTTGGCGTGGGTCTGCGCACGCAGCGAGGCGATCGAGCGGGGGAGCCGGGCCGCGTCGTTGTAGACGATGACCGTGACCGTGACGTCGGGCGTCGTCATGCCGTGGCCTCCTCGGGGGTCGGGGCGGGGGTGCGTTCTTCGAGCGGGAGTACGGGCGGCAGGGCTTCCTCGGGTTCGCCGAGGAAGACGCGGCGTACGATCCGCTCGGCGGCGCGCCCGTCGTCGTACTCGCAGAACCGGCGCCGGAACGCGGCCAGGTTCTTGGCCGCGCACTCGTCGCGCCAGGCCCCGGAGGTGAAGATCTCCGCCAGTTCCTCCTGGGTGCGGGCGACCTGGCCGGGGGCCTCCGCCGGCAGGTCGAAGTAGACGCCACGGGTGGTGGAGTACGTCTCCCAGTCGTCGGCGTAGACGATGATCGGGCGGTTCAGGTTGGCGTAGTCGAACATGATGGACGAGTAGTCCGTGACCAGCGCGTCGGCGGCCAGGCACAGCTCCTCGACGGGGTCGTAGGAGGAGACGTCGACGAGCCGGCCGGAGCGGCGCAGGCCGCTCAGCGGGGCGGCCGAGCCGCCGTAGAAGTAGTGGGCGCGGACCAGCAGCACCGTGTCCTCGCCGAGGCGGTCGGCGAGGGCGGCGAGGTCGAGGCGCGGAGTGAAACCGGCCTCGTAGTCGCGGTGGGTGGGGGCGTACAGCACGGCCTTCTTGCCGGGGGCGATGCCGAGGCGCTCGCGGGCGGCGCGGACGTCGGCCGCCGTGGCGCTGTAGAAGACGTCGTTGCGCGGATAGCCGTAGTCCAGCGAGGTGAAGCGGGCCGGGTAGGCGCGCTCCCACATGCGGGTGGAGTGGCTGTTGGCGCTGACGCTGTAGTCCCACTTGTCGACACGGGCCAGCAGGGCGACGAAGTCCAGGCCCTGGGCGGCGGCCGGGTGCTCCATCTGGTCCAGGCCCATGCGCTTGAGCGGGGTGCCGTGGTGGGTCTGGAGGTGGATCGCGTCCGGGCGTTTGATGATCCCGTTGGGGAAGTTGACGTTGTTCGTCAGGTACTTGGCGGTGGCCAGGATCTCCCAGTAGCGGCGGGTGCCGGGGATCACGTGGTCGGTGCCGGGCGGCAGCAGGGCCGCGTTCTCCTTGCCGACCACCCACACCGGGTGGATGTGCGGGGCGAGTTCGGCGAGCTTGGCGGCGATCGCCGCCGGGTTGCAGGACACCCCGCGGTCCCAATAGGCGGAGAACACGGCCAGGTTGGGGTTGACCGGGCGGCTGAGCGCGCGGCGGTACTGGAGGTCGCGGACCTTCGCGCCCACCTGGCGCTTGCGCTCCCGTACCGCCTTCTTCGCCGCGCGGCGGCTGCGGTTGGCGGCCTGGAGGGCGCGGTACTTGGTGTAGGCGCCCTCTTCGAGCAGGGAGTGCCGCATGCCCTCGAAACCGCCCGGGGGCTGATGTCCCTCCGGGCGCCAGCGGACGGCGGCCAGTGAGGCGCGGCGGAAGAACTCGCGGGCCACGGCGTCGGGCAGGTTCTCGCCGGCGAAGGTGCGCACCAGGTCGCGGACCATCAGGTCGTACAGGACCCCGCGGACGGCACGCCGGTCGCGGGCGAGCGGCAGCAGCTCCTCGTAGCGGTCGATGCTCGCGAACCGGTCCTCGGGTGCCAGCGGCGGCAGGCTCTCCGGGCGCAACCTGCGGTCTTCGTACGCCGCTTGGTTCAGGCAGGCGACGCGGTCGGCGAGCAGGAGGGCCGCGTGGGCGGCGTACGGTTCGTCGTCGGTGGTGAGCCGCTCCTCGTGCGCCCGCCAGAACTCGGCGCGCAGCGCGCGGTTGCCGAGCAGGGGGGTGAGGCGCAGCAGGTTGGCCGCCTCGTCCAGCGGAAGGTCGGTGCGGCCGGTGGCGGCGAGCCGCCGGCCGTCGCGGGAGGGGGCGGTGGCGGTCTGCCAGGTGGTGGTGACGTGGTCGAAGAGCAGGACGTCGACCGTGTCGGGCAGTTCCGCCGCGCGCTCGGCGAGCAACCGGGGCGCACCGGCCGGCAGGCCGTCCTTGGCGTGCACGAAGTGCAGCCAGCGGCCGGACGCGCGGCGGGCGCCGGCCGACCGGGCCGCCGCGTCGGCGGTGCCGTCCGGCAGGGGCACGACGACGATCTCCGGGGCGTGCCCCTCGGCGGTCTCCCGCGCCCAGTCGCCGACCGCGGCGACGATCACCTCGGCGTCGGGGAGCGGGCGCGCCTCCAACGAGTCCAGCAGTTCCGTCAGATGCCCCTGGGCGTTCGGCCCGTAAATGATGATGCTGAGTTGGGGCATCTGTGAGGACTCCTTTGGCTCGTCGACTCCGGGCGACCTTTCATAACATACTGCTGTTAGACGGATGAAAGGGATAACCGCCCCGAAGTAAGAGAACGACTCAGGGAGTAAGAGGTTCTTCGGGAGCCCCCGGTTGCGTCTCCTCAGGCTTTTCGAATCGCTTACCTTCAGGCCTTCGCGGGGGCGCTCTTGGCGGCCGGCTTCTTCGCCGTCTTGTCGCCGGTGAAGGCCTCGTACTCCCGCATGACGTCCTCGGTGGGGCCGTCCATGCGCAGTTCGCCGCGCTCCAGCCACAGCACGCGCTCGCAGGTGTCCCTGATCGACTTGTTGTTGTGGCTGACCAGGAACACCGTGCCCGCCTGCTCGCGCAGTTCGCGGATGCGCTCCTCGGAGCGCATCTGGAAGGAGCGGTCGCCGGTCGCGAGGGCCTCGTCGATGAGCAGGACGTCGTGGTCCTTGGCGGCGGCGATGGAGAAGCGCAGGCGGGCGGCCATACCGGAGGAGTACGTGCGCATGGGGAGCGTGATGAAGTCGCCCTTCTCCTGGATCCCGGAGAAGTCGACGATGTCCTGGTAGCGCTCCTTGACCTGCTCCCGGGACATGCCCATGGCGAGACCGCCGAGGTAGACGTTCCGCTCGCCGGTGAGGTCGTTCATCATGGCCGCGTTGACGCCGAGCAGGGAGGGCTGGCCATGGGTGTAGATGTGGCCGTTCTCCACGGGCAGCAGCCCGGCGACCGCCTTGAGCAGGGTCGACTTGCCGGAGCCGTTGGTGCCGATGAGCCCGATCGCCTCGCCCTTGTAGGCGACGAACGAGACCTTCTTCACCGCGTGCACCCGGCGCACGCCGGCCGCCTTCTCGGTCTGCTGGCGGCGCATGATGCGGTTGAGGGCGGCGGTGGCGGAACCGCGGCCGGCGCCCGTGCCGTTGACCCGGTAGACGATGTCGACGCCGTCGGCGACGACGGTGGGGATCTTCTCGGTGTTCGCGGGGGTCTGCTCAGCCACGGCCGTACGTCTCCTCAGCCTTCCAGAAGTAGATGAAGCCGCCGATGCCGGCGAGCAGGGCCCAGCCGGTGGCTGCCGCCCACACGTGCGGGGGCAGCTGATTGCCGCGGAAGCTGTGGATCAGCGCGTACCGCACGAGGTCGATGTAGACGGCGGCCGGGTTGGTCTCCAGCGCGACGGTGACGAGGTGCGGCAGGTGGTCCTTCTTGGTGAGCTTGCTGATGCTCCACATCACACCGGACACGTACATCCAGGTGCGCAGCACGAACGGCATCAGCTGGGCGATGTCCGGGGTCTTGGCGCCCCACCGGGCCATGATCATGGACACGCCCGCGTTGAAGACGGACTGCAGGATCAGCGCGGGGATCGCGAGCAGCCAGCGGGGGGTGACCGGGATGCCGAAGGACAGGACGATCACGACCAGCGCGGTCATCGAGAACAGCAGCTGCTGGAGCTGCTGGAGGCAGAAGGAGATCGGCATGGCGGCGCGCGGGAAGTGCAGGGCGCGGACCAGGCCGAGGTTGCCCGAGATCGCGCGGGTGCCCGCCATGATCGAGCTCTGCGTGAACGTCCAGATGAACACGCCCGTGACCAGGAACGGGACGTAGTCCTTGACGCCCTTGCTGGTGCCCAGGAGCACGCCGAAGATGAAGTAGTAGACCGCCGCGTTCAGCAGCGGGGTCATGACCTGCCAGATCTGGCCGAGCTTCGCCTGGCTGTACTGGGCGGTGAGCTTGGCGGTGGCGAAGGCGGTGATGAAGTGGCGTCGGCCCCACAGCTGGCGGACGTACTCCGGCAGGGAGGGGCGGGCGCCGCTGACCGAGAGGCCGTGCCGGGCGGCCAGCGCCGCGAGGTCGTCTTCGGCCGGGATCTGGGTCGGAGGCGGTGTGTGGAGGACCTGGCTCACATCCGCTGCTTTCGCTCGGGGGAGGGGGTGCCGCGTCCGGCTGCTGCCGAAGCGGGTCGTTCGGTCACCCCGTGTTTCCTTACGGTTCTCTTCACGTTCTCTTACGTCGGGACGGGACCGTATCGACGTAACGCGAGACTAGGCCTATCGGACGTCGGAACGCAACCGTTTCGTCGTAACGCCCTATGCTGGTCGGCATGACGACGAACGCCGACGAGCCCCAGACGCGTCCGCGCCGCCGCTCCCCCGCCGGGGCTGCCGTGCTCCGGGAGGACGTGACCGAGGCCATCCGGGCGGCGGTCTTCGAGGAGCTGGCGGCCGTCGGGTACGCGCGCATGTCCATCGAGGGGATCGCGCGCCGGGCGGGCGTCGGCAAGACGGCGGTGTACCGGCGCTGGCGGTCCAAGCTGCACCTGGTCCTGGACGTCGTCTCGGCGATGGCCGTGCTCGGCCTGCCGGTCCCGGACACGGGCACCCTGGAGGGCGACCTGCGCCTGCTCTACGAGGTCTCCTCCCGCGCCCTGCGCCACCCGGTCGCCTCGCAGATCATCCCCGACCTCCAGGCCGAGGCGGCCCGCAACCCCGACATCGCGGAGGCCTTCCAGCGGGCCCTGCGGGACGGCCAGGAGGGCGTGGCCAGCAAGATCGTCGCAGCGGCGGAGCAACGCGGCGAGCTGCGCCCGGGCATCGACCCCGACCTCGCCCTGGACCTGATCTCCGGCCCCCTGTACTGGCGCGCAGTGGTCATCCGCTCCCCGAAGCCCCCGAAGGGCTACCTGGAGAAGCTGGCCCGGGCTACGGCGGGGGCACTCAAGGCACTGTGAGCGGCTTCGGCCGCGCGCTGTGAGGGGGGTGCCCGGTGTTGTTGGTGCGGCTCTGGGCGGAGCCTACGAGCGGGCCGCCTCCGGGTGGAGGCGGGTCCAGCCGTCCCAGGCTGAGGTGATCATGTCCTGGACGTCGTACTTGGCCTGCCAGCCCAGTTCTGTGGCGATGCGGTCGGCCGCGGCGACCACGCGGGCCGGGTCGCCGGGGCGGCGGGGGGTGACCGTGGGCGGGCGGTCGTAGCCGGTGACCGCGTTGATGCGGTCGATCATCTCGCGGACCGAGACGCCTTCCCCGCGGCCGATGTTGAGGGTGAGGTCGCGACCGGGGGCGGCGCGCAGGGCGCGGGCGACGGTGACGTGGGCCTCGGCCAGGTCGACCACGTGGATGTAGTCGCGGACGCAGGTGCCGTCGGGGGTGGGGTAGTCGTCGCCGAAGATCCGCGGCGGTGCCCCTTCGGTCAGCTTTTCGAAGGCCATCGGGACCAGGTTGAAGACGCCCGTGTCGGCGAGTTCGGGGGTGGCCGCGCCCGCCACGTTGAAGTAGCGGAGGGAGGCGGTGGCGAGGCCTGTCGCCCTGCCCGTCGCGCGGACCAGCCATTCGCCGGCCAGCTTCGTCTCGCCGTAGGGCGACAGGGGCGCGCAGGGGGTCTCCTCCGTCACCAGGTCCACGTCCGGCATGCCGTAGACGGCGGCCGAGGAGGAGAAGAGGAACGAGGGGACCTGGGCCTCCGTCACCGCGTTCAGGAGGACGCGCAGGCCCTCCACGTTCTCCCGGTAGTAGAGCAGCGGGCGGTCCACCGACTCGCCCACCTGCTTCTTCGCAGCCAGGTGGACGACGCCCGTGACCTCGTGTTCGGCGAGGGTGCGGGCCACAAGCTCCGCGTCGAGGATCGAGCCGCGCACCAGCGGGACCTCCTGCGGCACGCGCTCGGCGATGCCCGACGACAGGTTGTCGTAGACCACCGTGCGCTCGCCCGCTTCGGTCATCGCCCGGACGACATGCGCTCCGATGTATCCGGCGCCGCCGGTGATCAGCCAGGTCATGTGCCGGCCGTCCCCTCGTTGATGGGCCTGTGGGCCTCGGTGGATCCGTGTCGGTCAGTCTGGGTCAGTGAAGCAGGCGGCGGAGGCGGCTGCGGGCAATCTTCATGGCTCCCCCCAGCCCCGTCGCCACGCGCACGGCGAGCGCGCCGGAGTGCGTGGCGTACGGCTGCACCAGCAGCACGCCGTGCCGGGCGCTCGGCACGATCTGCCGGCCCAGGCGGCCGGCGCCGGCCAGGGCGTGTGCGGTGACGTCCCGGTGCGCGCCGTCCGAGAAGTGAACGGTCAGCCGCAGGTCCCAGGTTCCCGCCCCGAGTGACGAAAGATCGACGGGCGCCTCGGCCGACCAGACGTCCGCGCCGGAGGGTGTGAGCACGGCCGTCGTGCGCCGGGACGTACGGCCGTCCTCCCGGGAGTACCACTCCACGTCCACCTCGCGCGGGCCGGCCTCGGCCACCCTGCCGTACAGCTCGTGCAGCCGCAGACGCAGCAGCGCGGCACGCGCGCGCGGGACGCGCAGTTCAGCGTCCACCGCGAGCGGGAGGGCCCGGGCGGGGCGGGTGAGGAGGGGAGCGAGGTTGACCTGGGGGAGGTCCGGCGACCAGACGGGTGTGTCGTCGGGGGTGTGTGCGTACGGCGGCAACAGGCGTGCCGGGCGGGAGGCGAGGTCCTTCAGGCGGGGCAGGTCGCGCGGCTCCGGGGACGCCAGAATCACCCGCGCGAGGAGCTGGCTCGGCGCCGCCGGATTGACGTCCCAGTCGACGGCCTCGTAGCGCGCGAGGTGCTCACGGGTGTGCGTCCACCACGCGCGCCGGTAGTGCGCGTCGCGCAGCCCCAGCTCACGCGCGTACATGCGCACCTCGTGTTCGAGGAACTTGGCCCGCGCCGCCCGCGCCAGCTCCGTCTGCCCGGCGCCCAGCAGGATCTCGTACGCCAGCGCGCACGCCTCCGTACGCGCCTTCCAGTTGTCGATGTGCCCCCGGTCCAGGGAGATCGACAGCCGCTGCGCCGACCGGCGCACATGCCACACGTACACCCGGTCCGGTACGAGCGCGATGCGCGGAGCGGCGGCCAGCACGCGCGCGGTGAAGACGATGTCCTCGTAGTGGACGCGGCCTTCGGGGAAGCGGATGCCGTGCTCGCGCAGGAAGTCCGTGCGGTACAGCTTGTTGACGCACAGCGTGTCGTGGACCAGCCGGGGGCGCTCGGAGGGGCGCGCGATGACGGTGTGCGCCGCGTAAAGAGCCTCCTGCCAGGGCTGTTCACGCCCCGAGGGCAGCTCCCGGCGCACGCACAGGCCGCTCGCCACCTCGGCGTGCGCCCTCGTGGCCGCCGTCAGCAGCGCGTCCACCGCGCCCGGCGGCAGCACGTCGTCGCTGTCCAGGAACATCACGTACGGCGCCGTCACCGCGTCGATGCCGGTGTTGCGCGGGCTGCCGCAGCCGCCGCTGTTCACGCTCCGGCGCACCACCCGCAGCCGGGGCTCCGTCGCGGCCAGCCGGTCGAGCAGCTCGGCGCTGTCGTCGGTGGAGCAGTCGTCCACGGCGACGACCTCGGCGACGGCGGGCCCCTGGGCCAGCGCCGAGCGCACGGCATCGCCGACATGGGCGACGTCGTTGTAGCCGATGACGACGACCGCGACCTTGGGCTGCGTCTTCTGCGGGTCTCGCGGGGCTGATGGGGCTGGCGATTCTGGATACATGGGGTCCACGGGCCGGGAGCGTAGGAACACTCGGTAATGCCTTGTTAAGAGACGCTTAGCACTCGGCCCGGAAGACGGTCGGAGTCCGGCCGGGGTTCCGTCCCACGCGCAGTCCTCACAGCCGGCGGGCGCGCGGCCCGCCACAGCCGCACGAAGGACAGCACGGCGGCGCCCGCCAGCAGCCCGTTGCGGGCCAGCATCAGCAGGCAGCCGGTCCAGGTGCCGGCGATCACCTCGTGGTAGAGCAGCGGATAGGCCACGGTGCTCAGCGCGGTCGCCGCCAGGATCAGCACCGCCACCGGACGCTGGCTGGTGTGCCGCGAGGTCAGGCACACGGCGGCCAGGCCGAGCAGCCAGACCAGGTACTGGGGGCTGATGACCCGGCTGGTGACCGTGAGCAGCAGCACCGCGCTCAGCGCCGCGTCGTACGGCGTCGCCGCGCTCCAGTGCCGCGCCCGCACCCGCCACAGCACCAGCAGCGCGAACACCGCCGCCGTCAGGGCGAGGGACGCGGTGGCCACGCCGCGCGCGCACGGACCGACCAGCTCCATCGCGCCGTACTGGTAGCGGACCCGGCCCGGCCAGCCGGCGAGCCGCGCCAGGTTGAGCGCCGTACCGCCGAGCGACTCGATCTGCACGCCCCGGCCGCCCTGCTGCCGCAGGAAGTCCAGCGGATTGCTGAACGACAGCGCGAAGAGCGCCAGCGAGGCCGCCCCGGCCGCCGTCGCCCACGTCCACGCCGTGCGGGTCGTACGTCCCCGGGGCGTGCCCAGCAGCACCAGGCCCGGCCACACCTTCACCAGCGCGCCCAGCGCCCCGAGCACACCACCCGCGCGCGGGGAGCGCGCCAACGTCAACAGGGCGAGGACGGCGAACGCCGTGACCTGCACGTCGTACCGCGCGAGCGGCAGATGCAGCAGCAGCGGCAGGCCGCCCGTCCACACCGCGGCGCCGAGCAGGCACCGCCCGGGACGCCTCCCCGCGCGGATCAGCGCCGCCACGATCAGCGCGTCCGCGGCCAGCGTCAGCGCCACGAACGCCTGAAAGTACGTCAGCCCCGGCACCAGGCCCGGCGCCAGCAGCACCGCGCCCGCGCCCGGCGGGTACTGCCACAGCGTGTCGTGCGCCGGGAACGAGCCGTGGGCGAGGACGCCGTACCAGTGGAAGTACAGCCCCCGCACCTCACGGCTCACCGAACCCCCGCCCAGCGGCGGGACGTTGTCGTGGGTGAGCACCCACAGCATCAGGGCGCGGGTGGCGAGCCAGAGGGTGACGAGGACGTGGGGGCGGCGTTTCATCGCGTGAGAGCCTAAGCGGCGCCGATGGTATATCCGTGCAGATACGCCGTCATGACGGGCGAAGATCGGCTAATCGGAATGGATCGGAACGGATCGTGACGGATCGTGACGTCGTGAACGTCGGGTTATCTGTGAAACCGCGGTCGCGGGGCCGGTGGGGCGTCGCCGTGGGGGTGCCCGCGCTGGTGATGTTCGTGCTCGGGCTCTGGCGGCTCGACCGGGGCGGGATGTGGCGCGACGAGGCCGTCACGTTCCAGGTCGCGGGCCGTACGGTGCCGCAGATCTGGCGGCTGTTGCACGGCGTGGACGCGGTGCACGGCCTGTACTACCTCCTCATCCACGCCGTCCTTGCCGTCCACCCCGGCGAGGTCGTCCTGCGGCTGCCCTCCGTGTGCGCGGCGGCCCTGACCGCGGGCCTGGTGGCCGCGCTCGGCGCCCGGCTGCTCCGGCCGCGCGCCGGACTGTGGGCCGGACTGCTGTACGCGGGCTCGCCGATGGCCGGCCACTACGCCCAGGAGGGCCGCTCCTACGCCCTGGTCGCGGCCGGTGCCACGGGGGCGACGCTGTTGTTCGTCCGTGCGGTCGGCAGGGGCGGCCGGTCGTGGTGGGCGTACGGTGCGCTTCTCGGACTCACCTGCTGGCTGCACGAGTTCGCGGTCCTGCTGTTGCCCGCCCACGCGGTGTCGCTGGCGCTGGCCCGGGTAGGGGTTCGGGCGTGGCGGGGGTGGGGGTGTGCGGCGGGGGCGGTCGGGTGCTCGCTGGTGCCCATGGTTCTTGTGTCGCGGGCTCAGTCGGCGCAGGTGGCGTGGTTGCGGGCGCCGACGGTGGAGACGGCGCAGGGGTTGCTGCGGACGTCTTTCGGGCCGATGGACGGGGTGTACTGGGTGTGCCTCGGGCTGGCTGTGGTGGGGCTGGTGGGGCTGGTGGGGGTGATGGGGCGGCGGGGGGAGGTCAGCTGTGCGGGGGTCTGCCTGCCGTTGGTGGTGGTGCCGCCGGGTGCGTTGATGCTGGTGTCGCAGGTTTCGCCGTTGTACGTCGACCGGTATGTGCTGTACGCGCTGGGTGGGGCTCCGTTGCTGGTGGCCGCAGGGGCTGAGCGGGTGGCTGGGGTCGTGGGTCGCCTGCGGCCGGCTGGCCGTCGTGTGCCCACCCTTTTGCTCACCCTCGCCGGCGTCCTCGCCGTCGCCCTCTCCCTGCTCCACCAGTTCCCCCTCCTCCGCACCGACCGCGACCCCGCGCACCGTCCCGACAACATCGCCGCCGTCTCCCGGGTCGCCGCCCGGGAGCTGGGGCCCGGGGGCCCCGTGGTGTTTCTCCCCGCCTGCACCCGGAACGTGGCCCTGGCCTACCCGGGGGCCTTCCGGGGAGCGCGGGACCTCGCGCTGGCGGAGGGGGCCGGCCCGTCCGGGACGTTGTGCGGGCGGGAGGTGGAGGCGTCCGTGTTGCAGCGGCGGCTGGCTTCGCTCGATCGGGTGTGGGTGCTCGCCGACCGGGGGCTGCTCGCCGGGCGCTGGGCCACGCAGAATCCCGTCGAGCGGGTCAAACTCGACTTGCTCGAAAGGGAGTTCATGCCCGTCCGGGAGTCCGCGCAGGACGGGGTGGCCGTACTGCTCTACATCCGCCGGACCGGGGTCAGGCCTGGGTCTGCTCCAGGGCCGCCGAGTCCAGCGCGGCGGTGAGCCGGTCCAGGCGTTCGCGCAGTTCGGCGATCTCCGCCAGGTCGAAGCCGGTCGCCCCCGCGATGCGGCGCGGCACCTGAAGGGCGCGCTCGCGCAGGGCCGCGCCTTCCTCAGTGAGCAGCACGCGCACCGACCGCTCGTCCTGCGCGCTGCGCTCCCGCCGTACCAGACCGGCCCCCTCCAGCCGCTTGACCAGCGGGGACAGCGTGCCGGAGTCGAGCCGCAGATGCTCGCCGAGCTTCTTGACCGGCAGCTCGCCCTGCTCCCACAGCACCAGCATCACCAGGTACTGCGGGTAGGTGAGGCCGAGGTCCTTGAGGATCACGCGGTAGACGCCGTTGAAGGCGCGGGACGCGGCGTGCAGGGAGAAGCAGATCTGGCGGTCCAGGCGGAGCCAGTCCGCCTCAGGGGCGGCATCCAAGGGGGCGGGGGTCACGGTCATGGGTCCAGGGTAGCTCTTGTGGGCCATTTAGTTGTGCACAACTTAATCGTGTGCTCTACTTATGGTCACAGCGAACCCCACCCGAGAGGAATGGTTTCCATGGACGCGCTCTACACCGCCGTCGCCACCGCCACCCACGGCCGCGAGGGCCGTGCCGTCTCCTCCGACGGCAAGATCGACCTCGCCCTGGCCATGCCGGTGGAACTGGGCGGCAACGGCCAGGGCACCAACCCGGAGCAGCTCTTCGCCGCCGGCTACGCCGCCTGCTTCGGCAGTGCCCTCGGCCTCGTCGGCCGCCAGGCGAAGGTGGACGTCAGCGACGCCGCCGTCACCGCCGAGGTCGGCATCGGCAAGCAGGGCGAAGGCTTCGGCCTCAAGGTGACGCTGCGCATCGAGCTGCCCGAGGGTGTGGACGAGGCGACCGGCCGCAAGCTGGTCGAGACCGCCCACCAGGTCTGCCCCTACTCCAACGCCACCCGCGGCAACATCGACGTCGACCTCGTCATCGAGTAACACCCGGCGTAACCGGCCGGGAGTCCTGCCCCGTCGGCTGGCCCGGCAGCCGCGCCCCCGGCGCCTGCGGCATCGACTCGCCCAGCAGCAGCGTGCGGACGACCCGTTCGGCGGCCCCACCGTCGTCGAACTCGCAGAACCGGCCCCGGAAGTCCGCCCGCCGCCGCGCCGACTCCTCGTCCCGCCAGGCACCGGAGGCGAACAGCCGCGTCAACTCCCGCTGGGAGCGGGAGACATGGCCCGGAGCCTCGGCGGTGATGTCGAGGTAGGTGCCCCGGCTCGCGCGGTACGCGGTCCAGTCGTCGGCGTGCACCACGATCGGCCGGTCCAGGTTGGCGTAGTCGAACATCACGGCCGAGTAGTCCGTGACCAGCGCGTCGGCGGCGAGCAGCACCTGCTGCACGTGCGGCTCGTCCGTCGCGTCCACCACGATCCCGCGCCGGTCCAGCTCCGCCAGGCCCAGGCCGCGTGCGGGACCGTCCGCGAGCGAGGGGTGCAGCCGGACCACGAGGGTGCGGCCCTCGCCCAGGTCGGCCGCGAACCGGGCCAGGTCGATCCGGTCCACGTACCCGTCCCGGCGGTAGTCCCGCCGGGTCGGCGCGTACAGCACGACCGTGTTCTCCTCCGGGATGCCGTAGCGCAGCCGGAAGGCGGTGCTGTTCTGCTCGTCCGGGGCGACCAGCACGTCGTTGCGCGGGCTGCCGGTGCGCACCGAGGTGAAGTGGCAGGGGTAGGCCCGTTCCCACACCAGCTCGGAGTGGCGGTTGGCGACCAGGCTGTAGTCCCAGCGGTCGGCCCGGCGCAGCATCTGCGGCACGTCGAAGCGGTGCCGGGCGCCGGGCTTGTCCAGCAGGTCGGCGCCCAGGTATTTGAGCGGGGTGCCCTGGTGGGTGTGGATGTGCACGCTGCCGGGGCGCTTGGCAGGCGTGCCGGGCCAATTGACGTCGTTGACGAAGTACGACGCCCGCGCGATGACCTCCAGATACCGCCGGGAGCCCGCGATCACGTGCTCGACGCCGGGCGGCAGCTGCTCGGCCGTCTCCGCGTCCCGCACCACCCACACGCCGCGCAGCCGCGGGGCGAGCTCCCGTGCCTTCTGGTAGATCGCTGCCGGGTCGCCCAGCACGCCACGGTGGGAGGACGCCGAGTACACCACCAGGTCCGGGTCCAGTGGGCGGCGCGCCTGTACGGCCGCCCAGCCGCCGCCGGCCCGCGCCCCCGCCGCCCCGCGCGCCCGCTCCGCCCGCCGCGCGGCCTCCCGCCCGGCCCGTGCGGCCCGCCGCCGCACCCGGAACGCCGTGTACGAGCCCTCCAGCGCGGCGACCTTGCCGTCGACCAGGGCGTCCTCCGGCTTGTAGCTGCGGAACAGCTCCGCCGTACGCCGGAAGAACTCGGCCTTGTCGGCGGGCGGCAGCCGGTCCGGCTTGGCGAGGATGTCCAGGCAGTGCTCGCCCATCCTGCGGTGCAGATACGGCCGCCAGCGCCACAGCTCCGCATGCTGGTCGACGAAGGCGAACACCCGCTTGTACTGGTCGTGGATGTCGAAGTGCTCGCGGCTGGTGGTGGACAGGATGTTGCCCTGCCGGCGCTGCCGGTAGTTGAGGCAGATGCGGTCCAGGACGGCGATCTGCGCGGCGCTCAGCAGGACCGGGAAGGTCCAGGGAGTGTCCTCGTAGTACCCGGGCGGGAACTCGAAGCCGCCCAGCGTGACGAACTCCCGCCGGTAGACCTTGTTCCAGACCACCATCAGCAGGTCGAGGATCTCCGGGTGGTCGCCGACCGTGAAGGTGCCCGCGCCGGCCTCGGTGAGCACGTGGGCGAGCGCGTTGCGGCGGGTGCCGCCCCACCAGTAGGTGCGCGCGTAGTCGAAGACCAGCACGTCCGGGTCGCCGGCCTCGTCCAGCCGGTCGGCGACGGCGCGCAGCGCGCCCGGGGTGAGGGTGTCGTCGCTGTCCAGGAAGAGCAGGTAGTCGCCGGTGGCGTGCGGCAGCCCGGCGTTGCGGGCCCGGCCCAGGCCCACGTTCTCCGGCAGGTGCAGCACCCGCACGCGCGGGTCGCGCTCGGCGTACTCGTCGAGGATCGCGCCGCAGCCGTCCGGGGAGCGGTCGTCCACGGCGATCAGTTCGAGGTCGTTGAAGGACTGCAGCAGCACCGAGTCCAGGCACTCGCGCAGAAAACCCTGCACCTTGAAGCAGGGGACGATGACACTGAAGCGGGGCACGGCGGGTCAGCTCCTCACGAGGGCCGTGGCGGCGGGGCGGGGACGCGCCGCGCGAGCGGGATCACGGGCGGGATCGCCTCGGGCGGCTCGCCGAGCAGCACCCGCCGTACGACCCGCTCGGCGGCCCGGCCGTCGTCGAACTCGCAGAACCGCTCCCGGAACGCGGCCCGCAGCGCCGTGGCCTCGGGGCCCGCGTACGAGCCGTCGCGGAAGACGCGGGCCAGCTCCTCGGGGCTGCGCACGACCGGGCCCGGCGGCTCGGCCGTCAGGTCGAAGTAGACGCCGCGCGTCTCCCGGCAGACGTCCCAGTCGTCGGCGTACACGACGACCGGCCGGTCCAGGTTGGCGTAGTCGAACATGATCGAGGAGTAGTCCGTGATCAGCGCGTCCGCGGCCAGGCACACCTCCTCGGTGGAGCGGTGGGCCGTCACATCGATGATCCGCGCGGAGCCCTCCGCGCGTCCCCGGTCGCAGAAGTGGTGCGCGCGCAGCAGGACGACGACGTTCTCGCCGGCCGTCGCGCAGAACGCCTCCAGGTCCAGGCCGGGCTCGAAGCCGGTGTGGTGGTCGCGGTGGGCCGGCGCGTACAGCACGGCCGTCCTGCCCTCGGGGACGCCCAGTTCGCGCCGGACACGGGCGACGTCCGCGGCGGTCGCCGTGCAGTAGACGTCGTTGCGCGGATAGCCGTACTCCAGCGGCTCGTACGAGCCCGGGAAGGCACGCTCCCACATCTGGGTGGAGTGCCGGTTGGACGACAGGCTGAAGTCCCAGCGGTCGACCCGGTCCAGCAGCCTGGCGAAGCTGCCGGACTGCGCGGCCACGACCGGGTACGTCGACTGGTCCACGCCCGTCTTCTTCAGCGGGGTGCCGTGCTGGGTCTGCAGGTGCACGCTGCGGGGGCGCTTGACGACGCCCTCGGCGAAGCCGGCGTTGTCGACGAAGTAGGTGGCGCGGGCCAGCACCTCCCAGTAGCGGCGCGAGCCGATCACCGCGTACTCGACGTCCTCCGGCATCGCATGGGCCCGGTCGGCCTCGACCAGGAACACCGAGCGGATGTGCGGGGCGAGTTCGCGGGCCTTGGCGTGGATCGCGGCCGGGTTGCAGGCGTAGCCGCGGCCCCGGTAGGCGCAGAAGACAGCCAGGTTGGGGTCGAGCGGGCGGCGCAGGTCGCGGGCGTAGCGCAGCCGGGTGCGCAGCAGGTGCGGGCGCGGCACGCTCTCGCCGGCCTTCGTGGCCGCCTGGCCGAGCCCGCGCAGCGCCCGGAACGCCGTGTACGCGCCCGTCGCCAGCAGCCGGTGCTGCACCCCCAGGCTGCCGCTCGGCGCCCGGTGGCCGGCCGGGCGGTGGCGCCGGTAGAGGCGGCCGGCCCGGCGGAAGAACGCCCGGCGCCCGGAGGGCAGCCGCTCCGGCCGGGAGGCCGTCTTGAGCACGTACGTGAAGAGTTGCTCGAACAGCGCCCGGGTCCGCTCGGCGGGCAGCCCGCGCTCGGCGGCCCGGGTCAGCACCAGCTCGGCCTGGTCCAGCAGAGCGTGCTGGTGCGGGCCCGGAAGGTTGAGCCGGCTGCCCTGCCGGCGCAGCCGGTGCCGTACGACGACCCGGCGCAGCACCGCGATCCGCCGGGCGGCGATCGAGGTCAGCCCGCCCCAGCCGAGGTCGGTGAAGTGGCCGTCAGGGAAGGTGAGTTCGTGCTCGGAGAGAAAGGCGCGGCGGTAGACCGCGCTCCACGCCGGGAGCTGCACACCGGTCAGTTCGGGCAGATCGTCGGGGGGGAAAGCACCCTTCGGGGCCTTGGCGAACAGGGCCGCTGCCGGGTTCGTCGGCTCGCCCTCCCACCAGGGGGTGCGCTCGTGCTCGACGTACAGCACGTCGACGCCCGCGGTCTCGGTCAGCCGGTTGTCCAGTGCGGCCAGCGCGCCCGGCAGCAGCAGGTCGTCGCCGTCGAGGAAGAGCAGATACGCGCCGCTCGCCGCCCGCATCCCGGCGTTGCGCGCCCCGCTCAGACCGGCGGACGGCGGTGAGTCGACCGGGGTCACCCGGGAGTCCCGCCCCGCGTATCCGGCGGCCACCGTGCCGGCCGGGGAGTCGGGGGCGTCGCAGACCGGGATCAGCTCCAGGTCTCCGAAGGACTGCGCGAGGACCGAGTCCAGCGCCTGGGACAGCCGGCCGGCGACCCCGTGGGACGGGACGATGATGCTGAAGCGGGGCATTCTGCTCTTTCTGTTGTCTTGCGGACGCGGCCGGACACGCGGCCGGGGCGACCCGCTGGACGCCAGGTGGGCGGCCGGCTCGGAGTGGGCCGCGTCGAGCCGAGGGGCATGGGAACTCCCTGAGTGGCCAAAGGTGTTCAGAGCCCCTCGGTGGCGGGGGAGGGGCCGGAAGGTTGCGGAGAGGCAGCGAGCGGGGAGCGTCCGGAAGCCGCCGACGGCACCGGGTGGCGCTTGGCGAGCGGCGTGAACGGCGGCAGCCCCTCCGTCTCGCCCAGCACCACCCGTCGTACGACCCGCTCGGCGGCGCGCCCGTCGTCGTACGGGCAGAACCGCTCCCGGAACGCCGCCCGCAGCTGAGCGGAGCGCGAGCCGCGCCAGTGGCCGGTGGCGAAGATGTCGACCAGCTCGTCCTCGGTGCGGGCGACCGCGCCCGGCGGGAAGGCGCGCAGGTCGAAGTAGGTGCCCCGGGTGGCCTCGTACGTGTCCCGGTCCTCGGTGTGCACGACGATCGGCCGGTCCAGGTTGGCGTAGTCGAACATGATCGACGAGTAGTCGGTGAGCAGCACGTCCGAGGCCAGGCAGAGGGACTCCACGCTCGGATGGCCGGAGACGTCGATGATCCGGCCGCCGCCCCCCGCGAGCGCGCCCTCGGCCGCCGGCCCCTGCGTCGGCTGCCCCTCCTGCCAGTAGTGGGCGCGGGCCAGGATCACGAACCGCGGGCCCAGGCGGCGCAGGACGCGCTCCAGGGCCAGGGCGGGGCGCCGGCTGCCGAGGTAGTCGCGGTGGGTGGGGGCGTAGAGGACGGCGACCGTGCCCGCCGGGATGCCGAGCGACTCCCGCACCCGCGCCACGTCGGCCGAAGTCGCCTGCTGGAAGACGTCGTTGCGCGGATAGCCGTACTCCAGCGTGGTGTAGTCGCCGGGGTAGACCCGCTCCCAGGTCAGGGTCGTGTGGCGGTTGGCGGACAGCAGGTAGTCCCACTTGTCGACGCCCCGCAGCAGCTCCTCGAAGTCCATGTCCCGCGCCGCCGCGGGGTGTTCCTGGAGGTCGAGGCCCATGTGCTTGAGCGGGGTGCCGTGCTGGGTCTGTACGAAGACCTGGCCGGGGCGCTTCTTCAGCCTGCGGTCGAAGTTGACGTTGTTGACGAGGTACTTGGAGCGGGCCAGCGCCGTCCAGTAGGCGGCCGTACCGGGGCGCAGCCGGCGCGGGCCCGGCGGGATCTCCTGCTGGTGCTCGGGGAGGGCGATCCAGGCGGTGCGGACGTGCGGGGCGTGCGCGCGGAACGCGGCCTCCAGCGCGCCCGGGTTGCAGCTGTGTCCGCGCCCCCAGTACGCGGCGAAGACCGCGCGGTCGGCGCGCAGCGGGAGGCGCAGCTGGATCCGGTAGTGCAGTTGGAGGGCGCCCGCCCGCAGGGCCCGGGTGAGTCCGGCGGCGGACCTGAGGGTGCGTCGGCGGACGGACATCGCCAGCTGGAGGGCGCGGTAGGTGCGGTGCAGGCCGAACCGGACCAGGGTGTGACGCAGCCGGGTGCGCGAGGGGACGGCGGCGCCGGGGGCGTGGTAGCGGCGGCAGTGGGCGCGGGCCCGGCGCAGGAACTCGGCGCGGCTGCCGCGCGGCAGCCGGTCGCGCTTGGTGAACACCGTCGAGAAGTGGTCGGCCATCCGGCCGTACAACACCGGCCGCCACCGGGCGAGTTCGGGCCGCTCCGCGAGGAACGCGAACACCCGGTCGTACTGGTCGAAGATGTCGAAGTGCTTGCGACTGGTGGTGCCGAGGATGTTCCCGCGCCGGCGCTGCCGGTAGTGCACGCACACCCGGTCCAGCGTCGCGATCGACCCGGCCGCCATCAGGACCGGGTAGGTCCAGGGTGTGTCCTCGTAGTAGCCCGGCGGGAAGCGGAGCCCCATGGCCTCGACGAACTCCCGTCGGCACGCCTTGTTCCAGGCGACCATCAGGACGCGCAGCAGGGCAGGGCGGTCCTCGAGGCGGAAGGGTGCGGGGCCCTGCTGGGTGAGCGGGGCCGCGACCTGGTTGTGGACCTCCTCGCCGTTCCAGAAGGTGCGGGCGAAATCGTAGACCAGGACGTCCGGTTCGCCGGTCTCCTTGATCCGGCCGGCGATCGCGTGCAGCGCGTCCGGGGTGAGGGTGTCGTCGCTGTCCAGGAAGACCAGGTAGTCGCCGGTGGCCTCGGCCATGCCCGCGTTGCGGGCCTCGCCCAGCCCCCGGTTCTCCGGCAGGTGCACGGGCTTCACGCGCGTGTCCCGGGCCGCGTACTCGTCGATCAGCGCACCACAGGAGTCAGGCGAGCGGTCGTCCACGGCGATCAGTTCGAGATCGGTGTACGACTGCGAGAGCACCGAGTCCAGGCACTCGGACAGGTACGCCTGGACCTTGTACGCGGGGACGATGACACTGAACCTGGGCAAGGGACATCCAAGGGCGCTCGACGCGGACGTTCTGCCCGGGAACGGCCGTTGGAGTGACTTGGTTACGGCCGGTACGGCAAGTGGGGGACATGAAGTGAACGGGGAAGGGCGGGGTGTTGAAGCCCCGCCCTTCGAAAGCTGCCCGCTTTGCTGCTGGTTGTCACTACTTCACGGCGCCCGCCATCACCCCGGACACGAACTGCCGCTGGAACGCGAAGAACACGGCCAGCGGGATCACCATGGAGATGAACGCGCCCGGCGCCAGCACGTCGATGTTGTTCCCGAACTGCCGTACCTGTGTCTGCAGGGCGACCGTGATCGGCTGGGTGCCCGACTTGGTGAACACCAGCGCGACCAGCATGTCGTTCCACACCCACAGGAACTGGAAGATGCCGAGGCTCGCGATCGCGGGCCCGCCGAGCGGCATCACCACCCGCGCGAACAGGCGCAGTTCACCGGCCCCGTCCAGGCGCGCCGCCTCCAGCAGTTCGCGTGGGATCTCCGCGAAGAAGTTCCGCAGCAGGAACACCGCGAACGGCAGCCCGAAGCCGGTGTGGAACAGGATCACCCCGAAGATCGTCCCGAACAGGCCGATCTTTCCGAACAGTTCGGCGATCGGGATCAGCGCCACCTGCACGGGCACCACCAGCAGGCTGACCACGCCCAGGAACCACCAGTCGCGGCCCGGGAACTCCATCCACGCGAACGCGTAACCGGCGAGCGAGCCGATCACGACGACCAGGACGGTCGCCGGGACCGTGATCAGCACGGTGTTCACCAGGGAGTGGGTGATGTCGCTGTTGTCCAGCAGCTTCTGGTAGCTGTGGAAGGTGAGCTGGGAGGGCTGGGTGAAGACCTTCCACCAGCCGCTCGCGCTCATGTCCTCGGGCGCGCGCAGCGAGGAGATCAGCAGACCGATGGTCGGCACCAGCCAGAACAGGCCGACGAGGATGAGGAAGACACGGACCAGTCCGCCGCTCAGCCTCTCGGAGATGCGCGCGGCGAGGGACTGTGGGGCCCGCACCGTCCGGACCGGGCCGACCTTGCTGACGTTTCCGGTGCTTCCGGCGGTCGCCATCATCGCCTGCCCTCCCGCCTCAGCCGACGCACGTTGAATAGCATCACCGGGATCACCAGCAACAGCAGGAACACCGCGATCGCGCTCGCGATGCCCGGCTGGCCCTCCGCGAAGCCCTTGCGGTACAGCTCCAGGGCCAGCACGTTCGCGTCGTCCTGGGAGGAGCCCGGCGCGATGATGTAGACGAGGTCGAAGACCTTCAGCACGTTGATCATCAGCGTGACGGTGACGACCGCGAGGACCGGCGCGAGCAGCGGCACGGTGATCCGGCGGAACACCTGCCACTCGCTCGCCCCGTCGACCCGTGCCGCCTCCAGCAGCTCACGGGGCACGCCCGCGAGCCCGGCGGCGATCAGCACCATCGCGAAGCCGGCCCACATCCACACGTACGACCCGATGATGGCCGGGGTGACGAGGGACGGGCCGAGCCAGTCGACGCCGTTGTACGGCTCCTTGAAGTTGCTCGCCGGAAGCCGGAGCTGAGCCCCGTCGGCCTTGGCGGGCAGCGTGAAGGTGCCGTCACCGGCGGCCTTCGCCGTGGCCACCACCTTGCCGTCCTTCACCGCCTCGATCTTCATCCCGGAGTAGCCCAGCTCGGACGGGTCGGGGGCGCCGAGCCTGCCGACCCCCTTGCCGCGGGTGAAGTCCTGCCAGGTGGTGCCGGTGATCTTCCCCGGCTCCGGCTTTGCGGCCACGGCCTTCTTCGAGCTGTCGGGCATCTGGTCGGGCGCGACCCCGACGAGCGGGAGCAGCACGGTCTGCCCGGTGTGCACCGGGGCCGACGTGAGGAAACCGCCCGCGTCCGGCCGGAGCGGCGACTCCCGGCCCGGGTGCGCCTTCGGGAACGCCGACGACTGCGCGAAGGTGTCGTGCACGCCCACCCACACCGCGTTGGCGACGCCCTTGTCCGGGTCCTGGTCGTACACCAGCCGGAAGATGATCCCGGCCGCCAGCATCGAGATCGCCATCGGCATGAAGACGACCAGCTTGAACGCCGTGCCCCAGCGCACCCGTTCGGTCAGCACCGCGAAGATCAGACCGAGGGCGGTGGAGACGGTGGGCGCGAACACCACCCAGACGATGTTGTTCTTCAGGGCCGTGCGGATGCCGTCGTCGGTGAACAGCGCCTTGTAGTTGTCGATCCCGGCGAAGCCGTCGCCCGAGGCGTTGTAGAAACTGCGGACGAGCGAGTACCCGATCGGATAGAGCACGAGCGCGCCGAGCAGCACCAGGGCCGGCAGCAGGAACAGCGCTGCCACCGTCCGGCGCGTGCCGGTCACGCTCTTGCGGCCCTTGTGACCCTTCCGACTCTTGTGTGCGGCGGGGCCCGATGGGGCCCCGGCCGCCGCTGCCGACGTCATGACCGGATCAGCCCGCGTTCCCGTACGCCGCCGCCGCGTCCTTCTCCAGCTTCGCCTGGGTGCCGGCGACGTCCTTCGGGTTCTTCAGGAAGTCCTGGAGGTCCTTCCACTCGCCCTTGCCGGGGGTGCCGCCGAAGGCCTGCGGCGCCTGGTCGGACATGTCGAAGCGGAAGTCGTCGCCGGACGCGATCAGCGACTTGGCGATCGTCCGCTGCACCTCGTTCGGGTAGGCCGAGTTCGGCACGTTCTTGTTCGGGGACAGATAGCCGCCGAGCTTGGCCTGGATGGTCGCTGCGTCCGGGGAGGCCAGGAAGGTGGCCAGCGCCTGGGCCGCCTTGGAGTCCTTCAGGATGACGGCCGCGTCACCGCCGGAGACCACCGGCGCGGTCGTACCGGCCGCCGGGAACGGGAACACCTTCGCGTCCGTGCCCACCTTGGCCTTGGTGTCGCCGATGTTGACCTGCACGAAGTCGCCCTCGTAGACCATCGCCGCCTTGGGCTGGTCGCCGCCGGTGAAGGTCTGGGTGACCGATGCCGGGAACTCGGTCTGCAGGGCGCCGTCCGCGCCGCCCGCCACATAGTCCTTCTTGCCCCAGATCTGGGCGAGGGTGGTGAGGGCCTGCTTCACCGAGGGGTCGGTCCACTTGATCTTGTGCTGGGCGAGCTGGTCGTACTTCTCCGGGCCGGCCTGGGACAGATAGACGTTCTCGAACCAGTCCGTCAGCGTCCAGCCGTCGGCGCCGCCCACCGAGAACGGGGTGACACCGGAGTCGTACACGCTCTGAGCCGTCTTCAGCAGCTCCTGCCAGGTCTTGGGCTCCTTGGCGCCCGCGCCCTCGAAGACCTTGGCGTTGTACCAGATCAGCGACTTGTTGGCGGCCTTGTAGTAGACGCCGTACTGCTTGCCGTCGACCTTGCCGATGTCCTGCCAGCCCTGCGAGTAGTTCTGCTGGAGCTCCTTGAGCGCGTCCGGGCCGAGCGGCTTGGCCCACTTGTTCTGCACGGCCTGCCTGATCGCGCCCGGCTGCGGCAGCATCGCGATGTCCGGCGGCTGGCCGCCGGCGATCTTCGAACCGAGGAAGTTGATGATCGGATCCTGCGCGGGCACGAACGTCACCTTCGCGCCGGTGCGCTTCGAGAACTCCGCGAGGACCTTCTTGAAGTTCGCCTGCTCGGTGCCGGTCCAGACGGCGGCGACCTCAAGACTCGCGCCGTTCAGCTTCGGCAGGGTGAGGGTGGAGCCGGGCGCGGAGGGCGCGCTGCTCTTGCCACCGTTGTCGTCCTTCTTGTCGTCGCTGCCGGAGCAGGCGGTGAGCGCGAGCGCCCCCGCGAGCAATGCGGCGAAAGTCGTGACGGCTCTGCTGGATCGGTGGGATCGGTTGGTTCGGATGGAGTTGCTGCTCCTGCTACGCATCAATGCCCCGTTCTTCGTTCTCCGTTGAACGTCCGAGCGCTGTCCGTGCGGTCCGGTGTACGCCGCTCCGCTTGCCGGGGGCAAGAGCGCCTACGGGGCCGAATGGGTGATCGTGACCGGCTCGTGACCGAGGGTGTATGCGTGCTCTTGAGTGCTTTTTCGAGTTACGCCAGTGAACTCCTTCGAGTTACGCCGGGTTACAGCAGCGAGGGCACCTCGGCCGCGGAGACCTCCCGGGCCGCCCGCTCCACCGCGCTCGCCAGCAGGGCCAGGTCGGTGGGGCCGTTGCCCAGTTCGCGCACGGGCCGCCGGGTCGGCGGATCGCCCATGCGCTGCCACTCCAGCGCGACGACCGTGGGCCGCTGGGTCGCCGTGCGCGGGATACGGCCCGTCACCCGGCCGCCCTGGAACGGTAGGCCCTGCCCGTCCGCGTACGACAGCCGCCCACGCCCCGGCGCCGGTTCGCCCCCGGCCTCCCGGCCCGCCTCGGACAGCGCGGCGCCCGCACGGCCGGACGCGGGGGCGTCCAGCGTGATGCGCAGCGCGGCCCGGCGCGCCGGTTCCGTCTCCGCCGTACGGCCGCCCGCCCCGGCCGCCGCGACCAGGTGCACGCCGAGCCGCTCACCCTCCCGGGCGACCGCCTCCAGCGCCCGCATCACCGACCCGGCGGCGGGCCGGCCCGGCGAGCCGAGCGCGGGCGAGACCAGCGCGTCGAGGTCGTCGACGACCACCACGAGCCGGGGCAACGGCGGTGCCGCCTCCGCCCGTTGCCGCGCGGCGGCGCCGGGCCGCAGGCGCAGCGTGGAGCTGGGCGGCGCCTCTATCTCCCCGGTGCCGGACGCGCCCTGCTGGGGGGCGCGCTGCGCGACGATACGGCTCGACACCTCGCGGCCCGTGTGCCACTGCGTGAAGTCCGTGCGGCCCAGCAGCTCCGCGCGCCGCTTCAGCTCGGCGCTCAGCGACTGCGCGAACTCCCGCATGCGCACGGGGTCGTTGGCGATGAGGTGGGTCGTCACATGCGGTATGTCCGTGCACACGCGCAGGCCGTCGCCGTGCCCGGCGCCCATGCCGACGCCGTCGCGGCCGTCTATCAGCACCACGCCCAGCCGGTCGGGCCGCTCGGCGGCGGCCAGCGAGGCCACGACGGCCCGCAGCAGTTCGGTACGGCCGCTGCCGGCGGGCCCCTCGATCAGCAGATGGGGCCCGTCGGCCACCAGGTCGGCGGTGACCGGACCCCGCGGCCCGGCGCCGAGGACGGCCCGCGCCCGTCCGCCCAGCGACTGCCTGTCGTCGGCCGCGTCCGCCCAGCGGGCCATCAGCGAGGCCGGGGTGGCGCGGGCGAGCCCCAGCTCGTCCAGCAGCCGCGCGGACAGCGGCAGCGGCGTCGCCACGCGCGCGTGCCGCTCACCGACGCCGACGGGCCCGTCCGGGCGCAGCGGCGCCAGGGCTCGCGCGAACCGCTCCGCCCAGGCGACGGAGACGGCATCGACCGCGGCGAGCGTCCCGTGGCCGACCGGGCCGGTCGGTGCGACGCGCATCAGGTGCAGCGCGGTGGCTATGTCCCCACTGAGCAGTGCGACGGCCCCGCAGTGCCGGAAGGTGGGCGTGACCGCGCACGCGGCCTCGTACGACCGCGCCACCGGCGAGGCGGGCGATACGGGCTCCGTCTCGGCGAGGCACACCACATGAACCCCGGCCCGCGGCCCGGCCGCGGCCAGCCGCGCGACGGCCTCCTGCAGGGAGGCTCCGCCGGGGTCACCGTCCACGATGACGACGGTGTAGGGGCCCGGGAATCCGGCGGGACCGTCCAGACCGGCCTCGTCCTTGGCCCAGGAGGGGCGACGGGTGGGGGCGGAGGGCGCGCCGGGGTGGGGGTACGCGTCGGTGTGCGCCTCCGGTGCCGGGGCGCGGGGCGGTGTCGGGTGAGCCGCGGTCCTGCCCGTGGCCGCGTGGTCCTCGATCCGGCGCAGCAGTTCCTCCGTGCGGGCCGCCGCCTGTTCGCGGTCGTAGGCCAGCAGCAGGCGGCAGTCCTGGCCGTGGCCGGGACGGACGTGCGGGAGCCAGCCCAGCCAGGACCACTCGGCCGTCCGCTCCTCCACCGGGCGGGCCCGGTCGGCGCTGATCAGCACGATCTCCAGCTGGTCGGGGGAGTGCAGCGCGGCGAGCTGGGCCAGTACCGCGCGGGCCAGCCCGGACAGCCGGGGGCGCGGACCGGCCAGGCCCAGCGCGCCCGCCTCGCGCAGCGCCGCGGTGACCGGTACGGCGGGCAGCACGCCCGAGCCGTCGGGTGCGCTCCGGTCGGCCGTGCCGAGCCGCACGGTGAGCGCCTCCGGGTGCCCCGCTCCCCGCTCCCACAACCGGGGCCCGGGACCCAGCGCCGTCAGCAGCACCGCGGCCGGGTCCGGCCAGGTCTCCGGCTGCTGGGGGACACCGGCCGCCGGGGCCTCGTCCGCACCCGTGGCCGGGGCGCCGTAGGTCTCCGCCCCGGCCGCCGTCTGCTCCGCACGCCCGCCGGCCAGCCGCCGCGCCCACGCGCCGAGCCCGCCGCGCCGCCGGGCGCCCTGGGGGGCTTCGGTTCTGCGCGTGCCGGGTTCGCTGTCCTCGTACGCGCCGGGCAGGAGCTGACCGCCGGTGACTCCGAAGCGTCCGCCATGGGTGTCCCCGCCCCGGCTCTCGATGCTCGGCGCTCCGGCCTGCCCCGGTACGACGTGCGCCTGCGCGCGCTCGTGCTCATGGGTGCCCGCACCCGGGACGCCCCAGTCCGCCGTGCCGTACGCGTGAGGGGCGAACCCGGAGACTCCCTCGGCAGCCGCCGACGGCGCCAGGCCGCCACCAGGGCCCCCCGCACCCGACGACGCACCGGCATCCACACCGGCACCCCCACCCTGCGGAGCGACCCGCACGCACCCCTCGCCGTCCGCCACCGTCCGCACCCGGGCCCCGGGCCCTGGGCATGGAGTGACCCGCAACGCGGACTCGCCGATCCGCAGCAGCGCCCCGGCAGGGAACCGCACCGGCCGCTCGCCGACGCGGTTGCCGTCGAGCGCCGTACCGTTCGTGGAGCCGAGGTCGGTCACCGAGACGTGGCCGTCGGTGGTGACCGTGACCGCGCAGTGCAGCCGGGAGACGTCCGGGTCGTCCAGCGGGACGTCGGCGTCGGCGGAGCGGCCCACGGTGATCCGGCCGCCGTGCAGCAGATGGACGCCGCCCGCGTCCGGACCCGCGACCACGTGCAACTGGGCCGGGGCGTCGTCCAGTTCGGGATGCGGTTCGGGGGCCGCCGGGGCGCCCAGGGACAGCACGGCGCCGTCGACCAGCGGGGGCTCGCCGAGGGCGCTGCGGCGGGCGTCCAGCCGCTCGGTGCCGGCGTACAGCACGACCGGCGCGCCGCCGGGCTCGCGGCCCGCGCCGCTCTCCCCGGTGACCGCCGCGGCGAGCGCCGACGCCACCGCGGCCAGGTCCGTCCCCGCGGGCGCCGTCACCAGCACGTCGCGGCTCGCGGCACGGCCCCGGTGCGCGGGCGGGCCCAGCGGGTCTACGACGGTCAGCCGGATCTGCATCCCCACCCCACACGAGCACGTCGGCCAGTACTGGGGGCATCCTCGCACCTGCCACTGACAACTTGCCCGGGACCCGGTGACAAGTGATCTTGATTGGTCGGCTCTGCCCCTAAAAATGCCTGACCAGTACCGCACCAGCGATCACTTGAGATCGCTCACGTCCGCCCCCGGCAACCTCTGGACCAAGTCGAGCGTCTTTCCTTCGAACCTGTTCGGCAACGCATACGTACGTCCGCAACGGCGGCACTACAGTGGGTCGGAAGCAGCAGCAAGCAGTTAGGGAGCGCGTGACGTGCGGCCAGTCGGCAGCAAGTACCTGCTTGAGGAGCCGCTCGGACGCGGCGCCACAGGCACCGTCTGGCGTGCCCGCCAGCGCGAGACCGCGGGCGCCGAGGCGGCCGTGCCCGGCCAGCCCGGCGAGACGGTCGCCATCAAGGTCCTCAAGGAGGAGCTGGCGAGCGACCCGGACATCGTGATGCGCTTCCTGCGCGAGCGCTCCGTCCTGCTCCGCCTCACTCACCCGAACATCGTCCAGGTCCGCGACCTGGTGGTCGAGGGCGATCTGCTGGCCCTGGTCATGGACCTCGTCGACGGCCCCGACCTGCACCGCTACCTGCGCGAGAACGGCCCCTTCACGCCGGTCGCCGCCGCGCTGCTGACCGCCCAGATCGCCGACGCCCTCGCCGCGAGCCACGCCGACGGCGTCGTCCACCGCGACCTGAAGCCCGCCAACGTGCTGCTCGCGCAGAACGACGGCCAGATGCACCCACTGCTGACCGACTTCGGCATCGCCCGCCTCGCCGACTCCCCGGGCCTGACCCGGACCCAGGAGTTCGTCGGCACACCCGCGTACGTCGCGCCGGAGGGCGCCGAGGGCCGTCCGCAGACCTCCGCCGTCGACATCTACGGCGCCGGCATCCTGCTGTACGAGCTGGTCACCGGCCACCCGCCGTTCGCCGGCAGCACCGCCCTCGAAGTGCTGCACCAGCACCTGAGCGCCGAGCCGCGCCGCCCCTCCACCGTCCCGGACCCGCTGTGGACGGTCATAGAACGCTGCCTGCGCAAGAACCCCGACGAGCGGCCCAGCGCCGAGAACCTCGCGCGCGGCCTGCGGGTCGTCGCCGAGGGCGTCGGCGTGCACGCGAGCGCCGCCCAGATCGCCGCCGCCGAGGCCGTGGGCGCCCTGCTCGCGCCCGACCCGGCCCCGACCGCCGTACCGGGCGTGCCCGGCGCCGCCGACCCGACCCAGGTGCTGCCGACGAACGCGCGGCAGGGGGCGTACGGCCAGCACGATCCAAATGCGGCGACGAGCGTGCTGCCGCACACCGGCGGCCCGGCCGGCGCCGCCGACCCCACCGCCGTCCTGCCGCACACCGGCGCGGCGGACCCGACGGCCGTCCTGCCCCAGGGCCAGCCGGGCCAGCCGGGGCAGCAGCCCGAGCAGCCGCACCCCTGGCAGAACCAGCTGCGCGCCGCGCGGGACCGCAACGAGCAGACGCAGATCCAGTATCTCGACCCGGACGAGGACCCGCTGCGCCGCCGCCCCCAGCGGCAGGTGGCCCGGCCCCAGCAGCAGCCCCGCCAGGCCCCGCAGGCGCGCCCGCAGCGTCCGCAGCCGCGCGGGCAGCAGCACGCGCCGGCCGGCTACGGCTACCCGCAGCAGCAGCCCCAGCAGTACGCCCCGCCACGGCAGCCGCAGCAGCAGCCGCAGCGGCCCGCGCGTGAGCCCCGCGAGCCGCGGCAGCGCAGCGCCAACCCGATGAAGATCCCCGGGCTCGGCTGCCTCAAGGGCTGCCTGTTCACGATCGTCATCCTGGTCGTGGCGAGCTGGCTGATCTGGGAGCTGACCCCGCTGCACACGTGGGTCGGCCAGGGCCGGGGCTACTGGCACGAGGTGACCCACTTCGCCGGGCAGGTCGGCCACTGGATGAAGGAACTGGGCAGGGCCGGCTCCGGCAACTGATCGCCGGTCTGGAGATTTGTCGACATCCGGCGGGTGATTTCCGTCCCCACGGTGAAGGTTGGCTCGTCGGACGCGTAGTTTTTACGACAACACGCGTCTGGTAGGAGCAGTCTTGGCACGGAATATCGGCAGCCGGTACACCGCGAACCAGATCCTGGGCCGGGGGAGCGCCGGCACGGTGTGGCTGGGCGAGGGACCGGACGGCCCCGTCGCCATCAAGCTGCTGCGCGAGGACCTCGCCTCCGACCAGGAGCTCGTCGGACGCTTCGTGCAGGAGCGCACCGCGCTGCTCGGGCTGGAGCACCCGCACATCGTGTCGGTGCGCGATCTGGTGGTCGACGGCAACGACCTCGCGCTGGTCATGGACCTGGTGCGCGGGACGGATCTGCGCACCCGCCTGGAGCGCGAGCGGCGGCTCTCCCCCGAGGCGGCCGTGGCGATCGCCGCCGACGTCGCCGACGGGCTGGCGGCGGCCCACGCGGCCGGAGTCGTGCACCGGGACGTCAAGCCCGAGAACGTGCTGCTGGACATGCGCGGACCGCTCGGACCGGGCGGGTCGCACCCCGCGCTGCTGACGGACTTCGGCGTGGCCAAGCTGATCGACTCGCCGAAGCGGACCCGCGCCACGAAGATCATCGGTACGCCCGACTACCTGGCGCCGGAGATCGTGGAGGGCCTGCCGCCGCGGGCCGCCGTGGACATCTACGCCCTGGCCACAGTCCTGTACGAGCTGCTCGCGGGCTTCACCCCCTTCGGCGGCGGCCACCCGGGCGCGGTGCTGCGCCGTCACGTGACCGAGACCGTCGTACCGCTGCCGGGCATCCCCGAGGAGCTGTGGCAGCTGCTCGTGCAGTGCCTGGCCAAGGCCCCGGCCTCCCGGCTGCGCGCCTCGGAGCTGGCGGCCCGGCTGCGCGAGCAGCTGCCGCTGCTGGCCGGGATGCCGCCGCTGGACGTGGACGAGCCGGACGCGGAGCCCGCCGAGGAGGCGGCGGAGGAGGTTCGGCCCCCGTCGACTCCCGTCGAAGGCGAGCCGGTACGGCGGCGAGGAGCGGTGTCCCTGGTGCCGGGAGCCAAGCCGGACTCCAACCGGGACACGCATACGTCGATGAGGGTGCCGGGAGCGGACGAGCTGGCCGGCGGTGCCCACGGAACGGCCCGCGCCCCCCGAGCCTCCGGCACCCCCCGCCCGGGCTCGGCCCGGCACCGGGTGGCGGTACGACGCCGCAGGGTGACGCTCGGCGTGGCCGGCGTGGCCGTGGCGGCGGTAGTGGCCGTAGGCGCGTACCTGGCCTCGTCCGGCGGCGACGACCACCCACCCCAGGACACCCACACCACGTCGACCCCGTGACCCACCCAGGGGGCTCCGCCTCCTGGGCGCCCTGGTAGCTGGGGCGTACCCGGCCCTCGCTGCCCGGCGGAGCCGTTACGCTGGAGGCGTGGCAGTCGTCGATGTATCCGAAGAGCTGAAGTCCCTCTCCTCGACCATGGAGTCGATCGAGGCCGTCCTGGACCTCGATGCGATGAGGGCAGATGTCGCCGTGCTCGAGGAGCAGGCTGCGGCGCCGTCCCTGTGGGACAACCCGGACGAAGCGCAGAAGATCACCAGCAAGCTCTCCCACCTCCAGGCCGAGGTCAGGAAGGCGGAGGCGCTGCGCGGCCGGATCGACGATCTCGCCGTGCTCTTCGAGATGGCCGAGGAGGAGGACGACCCGGACACCCGCGCCGAGGCCGAGTCCGAGCTGGCCTCCGTGAAGAAGGCGCTGGACGAGATGGAGGTCCGGACGCTCCTCAGCGGTGAGTACGACTCCCGCGAGGCGCTCGTGAACATCCGCGCCGAGGCCGGTGGCGTCGACGCCGCCGACTTCGCCGAGAAGCTTCAGCGCATGTACCTGCGCTGGGCCGAGCAGCGCGGCTACAAGACCGAGCTGATCGAGACGTCGTACGCGGAAGAGGCCGGCATCAAGTCGACCACGTTCTCCGTGCAGGCGCCGTACGCCTACGGCACCCTCTCCGTGGAGCAGGGCACCCACCGCCTCGTGCGTATCTCGCCCTACGACAACCAGGGGCGCCGGCAGACCTCCTTCGCCGGTGTCGAGGTGCTCCCCGTCGTCGAGCAGACCGACCACATCGAGATCGACGAGTCCGAGCTGCGCGTCGACGTGTACCGGTCCTCCGGTCCCGGCGGTCAGGGCGTGAACACCACCGACTCCGCGGTGCGCCTCACCCACCTCCCCACGGGCATCGTGGTCTCCTGCCAGAACGAGCGGTCGCAGATCCAGAACAAGGCCACCGCGATGAACGTCCTCCAGGCCAAGCTGCTGGAGCGGCGCCGCCAGGAGGAGCAGGCCAAGATGGACGCCCTCAAGGGCGACGGCGGAAACTCCTGGGGCAACCAGATGCGTTCGTACGTGCTGCACCCCTACCAGATGGTCAAGGACCTGCGCACCGAGCACGAAGTGGGCAACCCGGAGTCCGTTTTCAACGGTGAGATCGACGGGTTCCTGGAGGCCGGCATTCGCTGGCGCAAGCAGCAGGAGAAGTAACTTTGTCGACATGGCAACTGCCGCCCGAGTGGCGGCAGTTGCCATTTGTCTGGGTTTTACATCACACTCACAGGTCTCAACTCCCCGTAAACGCCACCCCATGCGGACATTGCGCACGCAACGGCCTTGACGTTGCATTGAAAAATCGGAAGGGTAAAGCGTGGCATGCGTGTCTCTGGGGCGCATGTGGACCGGGGGAATGGGACGACACGGACATGAATTCCGGCTTCGTCAGCTGCCTCCGTCGATCACGGCCGGCCCCACGCACCGCCTCATTGACGAATAGCTACTGGGGGTAGCAACCACATGACGAAGAAGACGCGGATCCGGGTCGCGCGGATAGCCGCCTGCGCCGTGATCGCGGCCGGTGCGTCGCTGACCGCCGCGGGAGCCGCTTCGGCCGCGGGCATCGATGTGCAGGCGGGCCCGATCAACATCGGCGTGAGCACCGAAGACGGCGACAACGGCGACGACGGTGGCAACACCGGCGGTGCCACCGTGGGTGTGACCGAGGGCAACACCGAGGGCTCGACCGTGGGTGTGACCGAGGGCAACACCCAGGGCACCTCCGTGGGGACGACCGAGGGCAACACCCAGGGCACCTCCGTGGGGACGACCGAGGGCAACACCCAGGGCACGTCCGTCGGCACGACCGAGGGCAACACCCAGGGCTCGACCGTGGGGACGACCCAGGGCAACACCCAGGGCACGTCCGTCGGCACGACCGAGGGCAACACCCAGGGCACGTCCGTCGGCACGACCGAGGGCAACACCCAGGGCACGTCCGTCGGCACGACCGAGGGCAACACCCAGGGCTCGACCCAGGGGACGACCGAGGGTGACACTCAGGGCACGACCCAGGGGACGAGCCAGGGCACGACCCAGGGCACCTCCCAGGGCAACACCAACGGTGGCAACGGCAACGGTGGCAACACCGACGGCGGCAACGGCAACGGCGGCAACGGCAACTCCGGCGGCGGCAACGGCGGAGGCCACGGAAGCTCGGGCGGCAACGGCACCGGCGGCGGTTCCAGCACCGGTGGCACCACCGGCGGCGGCTCCAGCACCGGCGGGAACCACACCACCCCCGACGGCGGCAACAACAACGCCTCCCAGGAGGAGGGCTCCTCGGCCCTCACCGACACGGGTTCCGACACCTCGGCCCAGGGCGGCGACAAGCAGCTCGCCGAGACCGGTGCCGGTCAGACCGCGTTCCTGCTGATCGGTGCCGCGACGATGATCGCCGGCGGCATCGGCTTCCGCTTCCTGCCGCGCCTGGTGAACGGCCGGGGCGGCGCGGCGGCCTGATGACCGTCTGAGCGCACTGGTCGTGGCCCTAAGGTCACACCGCGTACGCGCGACCTAAGTCGAAGGGCCCGGAGCTGCACGCTCCGGGCCCTTCGCAGTCCTTCCGGCCTTCTAGGCGGTCTGGTGCGCCAGCAGTGCCACCGCGGCGATCAGCACCGCGAGGAGCGCGATCAGCGCCATCGGGTTCAGCCCCGCGAAGAAGCCCTCCTGCTGCAGTCGCTCGCGGTTGGCACGGCACACAGGGCACCGGCCCTCGCTCACGGGCGCAGCACAGTTCGCGCACACCAACCGGTCGTACGTCATGCGCTCGCCCTCCTTGCACCGGCCATCACACACAACAACGCTTCGAGGAACGAGAACGTTCCCCTCCCACTCTGCCAGGTTCCCCCGGAAAGAGCGCGGGCGTCCGGCGAAGGCCAGGAGCAGGCCTGTACAAAACGCCGGGAGCAGTCCCGTACAAAAACGCACAAGTCTCGCGCAACCGCAACCGGACCCTGCACTCGTGCACCCGGGTCGCGTATGGTCACGCACATCTACCCCCGGCGACCCGTGGTGCATCCGTGATCCGATTCGACAATGTCTCCAAGGTCTACCCCAAGCAGACCCGCCCAGCCCTGAGGGAAGTCTCCCTGGAGGTGGAGAAGGGCGAGTTCTGCTTCCTCGTGGGGTCCTCCGGCTCCGGAAAGTCCACCTTCCTGCGGCTCATCCTCCGCGAGGAGCGGTGCAGCCACGGCCAGGTGCACGTTCTGGGCAAGGACCTCGCGCGCGTCTCCAACTGGAAGGTGCCGCAGATCCGCCGCCAGCTCGGGACGGTGTTCCAGGACTTCCGCCTCCTGCCCAACAAGACGGTCGCGGAGAACGTGGCCTTCGCGCAGGAGGTCATCGGCAAGTCCCGCGGTGAGATCCGCAAGTCCGTGCCGCAGGTGCTCGACCTCGTCGGGCTCGGCGGCAAGGAGGACCGGATGCCCGGCGAGCTCTCCGGTGGTGAGCAGCAGCGCGTGGCCATCGCGCGGGCCTTCGTCAACCGGCCCAAGCTGCTCATCTGCGACGAGCCCACCGGCAACCTCGACCCGCAGACCTCCGTCGGCATCATGAAGCTGCTCGACCGCATCAACCGGACGGGCACCACCGTGATCATGGCGACGCACGACCAGAACATCGTGGACCAGATGCGCAAGCGCGTCATCGAGCTGGAGAAGGGCCGCCTCGTCCGCGACCAGGCCCGCGGTGTCTACGGCTACCAGCACTGAGCCGTAACCGCCGCCCGACGACCGTCCACGGAAAGGCTTAACCCGACGCCATGCGCGCCCAGTTCGTCCTGTCGGAGATCGGTGTCGGTCTCCGCCGCAATCTGACGATGACCTTCGCCGTCATTGTCTCCGTCGCCCTGTCCCTGGCCCTCTTCGGCGGTTCGCTGCTGATGAGCGACCAGGTGAGCACCATGAAGGGCTACTGGTACGACAAGGTCAACGTCTCGATCTTCCTGTGCAACAAGAGTGACGCCACGTCGGACCCGCACTGCGCCAAGGGTGCGGTCACCGAGGACCAGAAGAAGCAGATCCTCGCCGACCTGCACAAGATGCCCGTCGTCCAGAAGGTGACGTACGAGTCGCAGGACGAGGCGTACAAGCACTACAAGGAGCAGTTCGGCAACTCCCCGCTGGCCGGCTCCCTGACGCCCGACCAGATGCAGGAGTCGTACCGGATCAAGCTGAAGGACCCGGAGAAGTACCAGGTCATCGCGACCGCCTTCAACGGGCGTGACGGCGTGCAGTCGGTGCAGGACCAGAAGGGCATCCTGGACAACCTCTTCGGGCTGCTGAACCTGATGAACCGGGCGGCCCTCGGCGTGATGGCGCTGATGCTGGTCGTGGCGCTGCTGCTGATCGTCAACACCGTGCGCGTCTCGGCGTTCAGCCGCCGGCGCGAAACCGGGATCATGCGCCTGGTCGGTGCCTCGGGCTTCTACATCCAGGCGCCGTTCATCATGGAGGCCGCGGTGGCCGGCCTGATCGGCGGCGGGCTCGCCTGCGTCTTCCTGGTGGTCGGCCGGTACTTCACCATCGACCACGGCATGGCCCTGGCCAACAAGCTCACCCTCATCAACTTCGTGGGCTGGGACGCGGTGTTCACCAAGCTTCCGCTGATCCTCGCGACCAGCGTGCTGATGCCGGCTCTTGCCGCGTTCTTCGCTCTGCGCAAGTACCTGAAGGTGTGACGCATCCCAAGAGGGCCGTACGGGCATCCGTCCGTACGGCCCTTCGCGTTGTCCTAGACTCACCGCCATGTCAGGCCGAGACCTGTTCTGCCAGCCCCGCCGCATCCGCCGCGGGGCCGCCCTGACATTGGTCTTCGCCAGCGTGCTCGTCGCCGGCGCCGCCACCGGCTCCTTCCCGGAATCCGAGCAGCCGGCCCGTAGGCCCGTCTCCGGCCCGGCACCCGCGGCCACCCGGCACCAGGCCGTGCAGAAGGCCGCCGCCGAGGCGCTGGCCGACGGCACGTCCCCGATGGAGGCCGCCGAGGGGGTCGTCAGCCGCAGCGGCGACCGCTGGGGCGCCGTCTACTCCGAGGGCGAGTACCAGGAGTTCCAGGAGGCCCTCGACGGCCAGTACACCGGCGTCGGCCTGTGGGCCCGGCGCGAGCGGGACGGCCGTATCCAGGTGACGAAGGTGCAGCCCGGCTCGCCCGCCGCGGACGCCGGGATCCGCAAGGGCGACCGGCTGCGCAGCGTCGACGGCACGAAGGTCGACGGGCGCCCGGTCACCGACGTGGTCGCCCTGCTGCGCGGCGATGCGGATGACGCGCCCGCCGGTACGACGGTCACGCTGGGCCTCGACCGCGGCAGGCACGCGTGGACCGAGACGCTGCGCCGGGCGAGGCTCTCCACCGACTCCGTGACGGTCCGCAGGCTGCCCGGCGGGGTCACCGTCATCAAGATCGCCGCCTTCACCAAGGGCTCCGGCGCCGCCGTCCACACCGCCCTGCGGCACGCCCCGGCCGACGCCGGCGTCGTGCTCGACCTGCGCGGGAACTCCGGCGGGCTGGTCACCGAGGCGGTCGACACCGCCTCCGCCTTCCTCGACGGCGGCCTGGTCGCCACCTACGACGTCGACGGTGCCCAGCGCGCCCTGCACGCCGAGCCCGGCGGCGACACCGCCCGACCCCTGGTCGCGGTGGTCGACGGCGGCACCATGAGCGCGGCCGAACTGCTCACCGGCGCCCTCCAGGACCGGGGCCGCGCGGTCGTGATCGGCTCCCGCACCTTCGGCAAGGGCTCCATCCAGATGCCGACGGCCCTGCCCGACGGCTCGGTGGCCGAGCTGACCGTGGGCCACTACCGCACGCCCTCCGGGCACACGGTCGACGGCCGGGGCATCACCCCCGACCTGGAGGCGGGCCCGCGGGCCCTGCAGCGGGCGGAGACGGTGCTGACGGGCCTCGGCGACCCGTCGTAGGCCCCTCGAACTGTCGCAGTCCCCTTAAATACGCTTCCCTCGTTAAATACGCTTCCCTCGCACCCCTGGTGTGGTGAGAAAATGTCGTCACTATGAGCAAGGGAATGTACGTACCGAAGGAGTCCCAGCCCAAGCAGGGCGGAGGGGCCGCGAAGGCCAGGGACGGCGAGAAGGGCGGCAAGCGCAAGATCGTCGCCCAGAACAAGAAGGCCAGGCACGACTACGCGATCGTCGACACCTACGAGGCCGGGATCGTGCTGACCGGCACCGAGGTCAAGTCGCTGCGTGAGGGGCGGACCTCGCTGACCGACGGCTTCGTCCAGATCGACCGGGGCGAGGCGTGGCTGCACAACGCCCACATCCCCGAGTACCACCAGGGCACCTGGACCAACCACTCCGTGCGCCGCAAGCGCAAGCTGCTCCTGCACCGCGAGGAGATCGACAAGCTGGAGTCCAAGGTCCAGGAGTCGGGTCACACGATCGTGCCCCTCGCGCTGTACTTCAAGGACGGCCGGGCGAAGGCCGAGATCGCCCTCGCCCGAGGCAAGAAGGAGTACGACAAGCGGCAGACCCTGCGGGAGCAGCAGGACCGGCGGGAGTCGGACCGCGCGATGGCGGCGGCGAAGCGGAGGCAGCGCGGCTGAGCGGGGAATACGCTGGCACAGCCACGCGTTGTTCACGTACGATGGCATCTGCACCTCACAGAGGGTGCACGCCCCCTCCTCGGAGGGTTTGAAAAATCAACATGGGGATGATCGGTTTCGACAGCGGCTGTCGAAGCAGGGGAAGCGTGTCGAGGAAGCGGCAATGATCTCGTAAACCATATGTCGCAAAAAATAATCGCCAACACCAAGCGCGATTCCTTCGCCCTCGCTGCCTAAGTAGCGACTTGCGAAGTGTCAGCCCGGGGCTGTTCCCGACCCGGATCCTGGCATCAGCTAGGGAACTAAACCTTGATCCCGGTCACGGGGTGAAGAGGGAAATCTAACAGTGACTGAGCCCGTCGGAGACTTGTTCGCGTGATCTCCGGGGCCGAGAAACTCGTAGCGAACTGCACACGGAGAAGCCCTGATTCCGCACCGTTGGACGCGGGTTCGATTCCCGCCATCTCCACGACGCCCCTCCGGGGGTACCCCATGTGGGCAAAGGCCCCGTCGCTTCTAGCGGCGGGGCCTTTGCCGTGCCCGCTGGGCAACCCAGTTGACGACCGCCGCCGCACCCGCCGCCGCGGCCGGTACGGCGAAGGCGGTGGTGGGGGACAGGTGCTGTGCCGCCCAGCCGCCGGCCGCCGAGCCGCAGGCGATGCCGGTGAGCAGACCGGTGACGACCAGGCTCATGCCCTCGTTGAGGCGGTCGGCCGGGGTGCGCTGCTGCACCAGGGTCATCGCGGTCACCATCGTCGGCGCGGTCGCCATGCCCGCCACCAGCAGCGCCCCCGCCAGCACCGGCAGCGAGCCCGCGGTCGCGGCGGCGAGCCAGGGCAGGCACAGCAGCGCGGCCATGGCCGACAGGCAGTGGGAGAGGCGGAGACCGGCCGGCTTCAGCGCCCCGTACAGCAGCCCCGCCGCACAGGAGCCCGCGGCCTGGAGGGCGAGCACGACCCCGGCCGCCGCGCGATGGCCCTGAGCGTCGGCGTACGCGATCGTGACGACCTCCATAGAGCCGAACACCGCGCCGGTGGCCGTGCAGCAGGCCAGCAGCGGCGGCATGCCGGGGCTGCGCAGTGGGGACGGGGCCTTCGACCGGGCCCGGGGCGGCGGCTCGGTCGCCCGCTGCGCGCAGAAGGCGAGCATCCCGGCCAGCAGCAGCCCGGCCCCCACGAGCGTGCCCGCCTCCGGGAAGAACGTGCCGGTCAGGAAGGAGGCCAGCACCGGCCCGAGCATGAAGCACAGCTCGTCGGCGGCCTGCTCGAAGGAGTTCGCGGTGTGCAGCGCGCCCGGGTCGTCGCGCAGCAGATGGGCCCAGCGGGCGCGGGACAGGCCACCGATGTTGGGTGTGCCCGCCGTGGCCGCGTACGCGGCGAACAGGGTCCAGTCCGGGGCGCCGCAGCGCACGCACAGCAGCAGCGCGAGGCTGCCCAGCACCGCGGTGAGCGTCGCCGGTACGGCGACCCGCGCCTGCCCGTGCCGGTCGACGAGCCGCGCCAGCCAGGGCCCGGCCACCGCGGTCGCCGCGAGACCGGTCGCGGTGACGCCACCGGCGAGGGCGTACGAGCCCCGGGACCCGGCGATCATCACGACCGCGCTGACGGAGAACATGCCCATCGGGAGGCGGGCGAGGAGGTTGCCGACGGTGAAGGCACGGGTGCCGGGCAGGGCAAACAGGCGGCGATATCCGGTGAATTGCTCCTGTCTGTGGTGTATTCGGCTGTCTTCGGCGGTCTGTTGCGGCATGGCTCCACACTCGCCCCGAGTGGATCACCGCGTCCAACACCTTCCCCGCGCCGATTCACGCACCCGCGTTGTAAGTTGACCGCCATGCCCGCCGCCCCCGCCCACATAGACCCCCGCCTGCTGCGCGCGTTCCTCGCCGTCGCCGAGGAGCTGCACTTCACCCGGGCCGCGGCCCGCCTGTACGTCGCCCAGCAGGCGCTCAGCCGGGACGTACGGCGCCTCGAACGGGAGCTGGGCGCCGAGCTGTTCGTACGGACCACCCGGCAGGTGACGCTCACCGCCGACGGCGAGCGCCTGCTGCCGCACGCCCGCCGGGTCCTCGCCGCCCAGGACGACCTGCTCGCCGCGTTCGCCTCCGGACAGGCCCGGCCGCTGCTGGTCGACCTCAACTCGCCGGGCCTCGCCACCGGCCGCCGTGTGCTGCACCGGGCCCGCGAACTCGCCCCGGACTGCGAGCTGATGGCCCGCTACGAGAGCGGACTCACGGGAGCGGCGGCCGAACTGCTGGCCGGCCGGCTGGACGCCTCCTTCGGCCGCTATGCCGGCCTGGACGCGTCCCTGCGCTCGGCCCTGGCACACCAGCCGGTCCGCTACGAACCGATGGCCGTGGTCCTCCCCGAAGACCACCACCTGGCCGCCCTGCCGACGGTGCCCCTGTCCGCGCTGGCCGGGGAGACGGTGTACGCCGGTGCCGGCAACCCCCGCACCCGGGAGTGGACCGACCTGGCCCGTAACCTCTTCGAGCCCCGGAACATCCGCGTGGCCCCACCCCTGCCCCTGGCGGTCGGGGACGAGGAGTTCGAGCGCATCATGGCCAAGACCCGCAACCCGGTCCTGGCCGTGCGGGACTTCCCTCCCATGCCCCGCACGGTCCTGCGCCCCCTGACCGACCCCGTCCCCCTCTCCCCGGTCTCCCTGGTCTGGCGCAAGGGCCTGACCCACCCCGCCCTGACCGCACTGCGGCGGGCGGCGACGGAGCTGGCCCGGACGGAGGGCTGGCTACGACGGCCTGCCGGGGGGTGGATTCCGGCCATGGACGACGAGGTGATGGGCGCGGGGAGCGCTGGGATCGATGAGGTGCCGGGCCGGCCCTCACCGGCCCGTTAGCGGGCAAGTGAGAGCAACGTTCCCTTCCGGTCACCCGCAGCCACAGGCAGGAAACGCGCTCTGCCTACCTTCGAGTCCAGTCACACACGATGGCAGACCCGAGTACCCGGAGAACCGGAGGCGTCATGGCAGCCCCAGCCTCAACCCGTCGTACCGGCGGTCGCTGGATCGAACACTGGGACCCGGAGGACGAGGGCTTCTGGCAGGCCACCGGCGAGCGGGTCGCGCGCCGGAACCTGTTCTTCTCCGTGCTCTCCGAGCACATCGGCTTCTCGATCTGGGCCATGTGGTCCGTGCTCGTCCTGTTCATGGGGCCCAAGTACGGGCTCACCCCGGCCGACAAGTTCCTGCTCACGTCCATGGTCACGCTGGTCGGCGCCGTCGTCCGGGTGCCCTACACCTTCGCCGTCGCCGTCTTCGGCGGCCGGAACTGGACGATCATCTCCGCCACTCTGCTGCTCGTACCGACCATCGCCGCGTTCGCGGTGATGAAGCCGGGAACCTCCTTCTCCACCTTCCTGTGGATCGGGCTGCTCGCCGGGGTCGGCGGGGGCAACTTCGCCTCCTCCATGACCAACATCAACGCCTTCTTCCCGCTGAAGAAGAAGGGCTGGGCGCTCGGACTCAACGCCGGTGGCGGCAACATCGGCGTGCCCGTCATCCAGCTAGTCGCGCTCGCCATCATCGGCGCGAACGGCGGCCCGCGCGTGCTGCTCGGGATCTACATCCCGCTGATCGTCGTCGCTGCCGTCCTCGCCGCGCTCTTCATGGACAACCTCTCCTCAGTGAAGAACGACACGGGGGCCGCGAAGGACGCAGCCAAGGACGCCCACACCTGGATCATGTCCTTCCTCTACATCGGCACCTTCGGCTCGTTCATCGGCTACAGCTTCGCCTTCGGACAGGTGCTCACCAACCAGTTCGGGCGGACCCCGCTCCAGGCCGCGTACCTCACCTTCATCGGCCCGCTGCTCGGCTCCCTGATCCGCCCGGTCGGCGGCTGGCTCGCCGACCGCTACGGCGGGGCCCGGATCACCCTCTACAACTACGTAGGCATGGCCGCCGCGACCGCCGTACTGATCGTGGCCAGCATGCGGAAGTCGCTTCCTCTCTTCGTTACCGTCTTCGTCGTCCTGTTCGTGCTCAGCGGGCTCGGCAACGGGTCGACGTACAAGATGATCCCCGGCATCTTCCAGGCGAAGGCCCTGGCCAAGGGGCTGACGGGTGAGGAAGCGGCGACCTACGGCCGACGGCTCTCCGGAGCCTCCATGGGCCTCATCGGCGCGGTGGGCGCGCTCGGCGGCGTCGGCATCAACCTCGCCTTCCGGCAGTCCTTCCTCTCCTACGGCTCCGGCACCGGAGCTTTCGTCGCCTTCCTCGCCTTCTACGCTGTGTGTTTCATGGTCACCTGGGCCGTATACCTTCGCCGCCCGGCCGGTGGGACGCAGGCCACAGCTGCCACAGAAGCAAACGCCCAGCTCAGCTACGCCGAGGTGTGACGTAACACCGGGGACATAAAGCCGAACCGAGCCTGTCACGAGCCGTTGACAGGCTCGATCGGCATGCGGGTGCCGCTACCCGCATCCAGTACGACAACGCGAATGCGGGACGAGAGCCATGTACGAAGCCATGTCCGCAGTACAGCAGCGAACGGAAAAGAGTCCCCTCGCGGGGTTCACCGTGGGCGTGACCGCCGCCCGCCGCGCCGACGAACTGGGCGCCCTTCTCCAGCGGCGCGGCGCAACGGTCCTGTACGCGCCCGCCCTGCGCATCGTGCCCCTCGCCGACGACGGCGAACTGCTCGCCGCGACCAAGGGGATCATCGACCAGGTGCCCGACGTGGTGGTGGCCACCACCGCCATCGGCTTCCGCGGCTGGATCGAGGCGGCCGACGGCTGGGGGCTCGGCGAGCCGCTGATCGCACGGCTGCGCGGGGTCGAGCTGCTCGCCCGCGGCCCCAAGGTGAAGGGTGCCGTGCGGGCCGCCGGGCTGACGGAGGAGTGGTCGCCGTCGAGCGACTCGATGGCGGAAGTACTCGACCGGCTCCTGGAGGAGGGCGTCTGCGGACGGCGCATCGCCGTACAACTGCACGGGGAGCCACTGCCGGGCTTCGTGGAGTCGCTGACGGCGGCCGGAGCGGAGGTAGTTCCCGTACCTGTCTACCGCTGGCGCCCCCCGGAGGACCTCGCCCCGGTGGACCGCCTGCTGGACGCGGCCGTCTCCCGCGGCCTGGACGCACTCACCTTCACGAGCGCCCCGGCTGCGGCCTCCCTCCTCTCCCGGGCGGAGAAGCGGGGCCTGCTGGCCGAGCTGCTGACCGCCCTCTCCCACGACGTGGTACCCGCGTGCGTAGGCCCGGTGACGGCGGTGCCTTTGGAGGCACACGGTGTGGAAACCGTCCAGCCCCAACGCTTCCGCCTGGGCCCCCTCGTGCAACTCCTCTGCCAGGAACTGCCGGGCCGGGCAAGGGCGTTGCCGGTGGCAGGCCACCAGCTGGAGATAAGGGGCCACGCGGTCCTGGTCGACGGCGAACTGCGCCCGGTCCCCCCGGCCGGCATGTCCCTCCTCCGAGCCCTGTCCCGCCGCCCCGGCTGGGTGGTCGCCCGCGCCGACCTCCTCCGCGCCCTCCCGGGCACCGGCCGCGACGAACACGCGGTGGAGACGGCGATGGCCCGCCTCCGTACGGCCCTTGGGGCACCGAAGCTGATCCAGACGGTGGTGAAGCGGGGGTACCGGCTGGCGCTGGACCCGTCGGCGGACGCGAAGTACTCGGATGTGTGAGGAGGCGGCGGCCTGGGCCCCTGCTCACCTGCACGTCACGCAACGGCCCTCCGCGCCCCCTCGGCTCGCCGCCCGCCCACCTCGAACCACAGCAGCTTCCCGGCACCGCGGTCGAGCGGCCCGTCCCCGATGGGCCGGCCGCCCCACGAGTCGGCGTACTCCTGCACGAGCTGCAGCCCACGCCCTCTTTCGGCTTCCATCGGGGCGGGCGGGACACGATCCCGGGGCGGCTCACCAAAGGGCGCGGGGATCGATGGATGACTGTCCCAGACCCCGACCCGCAACCGCCCGTCCACGAGGGCGGTGAGCCGCAGGGAGGCGGGGCCGCGGGTGTGTCGATAGGTGTTGGTGACCAGCTCCGACGTCAACAGCTCTACGGCGTCCAGGACTTCGGTTCTGCCATGACTGCTGAGTGCCGCCCGTACGGTCATACGTGCGACGCGTGCCGCGCGAGGATCATGGGGCAGGCGAAGGGTGTACATCCAGGTGTCGGGCGGGGATACGGTGCCCATGGAATCCTCCGAGAAGGGAACGGGATGACGACTGCGCCCGGCGGTGGCTCTGCCTGGGGAGGTGCGCTTCCGGCTTATGGGCGGGGGGAGTTGGGCGGTACGGCTCTACAGTAGAGCGACTCGGGAGATGCATCTCCCAGACGGGGGAGATGTGCCAGTAGTTACCTCGTGTGGGTGACGAAAGTGCCGCGCACCAGCCTGGAAGGACGCGCCTTGCCGCCCACCAACAACCCCACCCTGCGTCAACGTCGTCTTGGCGCTGAACTGCGCAAACTCCGAGAGCGGTCCGGCCTCACGGTCACCCAGGCCGCCGCGCGGCTGGGCGTCAACCAGGGGCGGGTCAGCATGATCGAGACAGGCCGCAGCTCTCTCAGTTCCGACCGCGTCCGGGCGCTGGCATCCGCGTACGACTGCTCGGACGGGGCTATGGTCGACGCCTTGGCGGCGATGACCGGACGCCGGACGCGCGGCTGGTGGGAGGAGTACCGCGAACATCTCCCGGCCGCGCTCGTCGACCTGGCCGAACTCGAGCACTACGCAACTGGTTTGCGGGTGGCCCTTGCGATGCACATTCCCGCACTGCTGCAGACGACGGACCACGCCCGCGCCCTCTTCCGAGCAGTGGTCCCGCCCATGCGGCAGTACGAGATCGAGCACCGCCTCACACACCGCATGAAACGGCAGGGGATCCTCCACCGGGAGGATCCGCTGCCGTATGCGGCGATCATCCACGAGTCGGCTCTTCGCATCCGGTTCGGCGGCGCCGACGTCAGGCGTGGGCAGCTCGAGCATCTCCTCGATATGAGCGAGCTTCCGAAGGTCATCGTCCGAGTGATCCCGTTCGACGCGGAGTACTACCCGAGCACGGGTCAGTCCTTCGACTACGTCGAGGGCCCGGTTCCGCAGCTCGACACGGTGCAGCTCGACACCCATCACGGCGGCTGCGGATTCCTCGACGCGGAGGCACAGTTGAGCAAGTACCGTGCCGTGCTGGATCACATGGAGTCCTGCGCGCTCGAGCCGGCCGAGTCGCGCGACTTCATTCAGAGCCTCATCCGGGACATCTGAGAGAGCGACGTGCAGACACTCCACTGGCAGAAATCCACCTACAGCGGCGACAGCTCGAACTGCGTCGAAATAGCCCCCACCCCCACCACGATCCACATCCGCGACTCGAAGAACATCACCCGCCCTCACATCACTGTCACGCCCTCCACCTGGACGGACTTCCTCTCGTGCGAGGCATTTGGAAACCCTGCGCCCGCTCGGGCAGGGAGCGGATGGTCTCCCGCAGTGCCTCGGAGAGGGACAGGCAATTAGGGTGCGGGATGTGCAGCGCTTCCTGGTTCTCTTCGACCTCGACAACACGCTTGTGGACCGGCGCGGAGCGCTCGCCGACTGGGCCGCTGAGTTCACCGCCCGGCATGGCCTAGAGGACGAGGAGCAGGGATACGTCCTGGGCATGGTGGCCGAACGAGCCTATCCATCAACCTTTGACGTGATTCGCTCCCGGTACCGGCTGCCCATGTCGACTGACGAATTGTGGCGCGCGTACTGCGCCGACATCGCCGCCTTGGTGTCGTGCCCCGTCGAGGTGCTCGACGGCTTGGACGCACTGCGTGGAGCCGGCTGGCGAGTCGGGGTGGCGACCAACGGAGCGTCGGACATCCAGCGCGCCAAGCTGCGCGCAACCGGTATCTTCGATCGCGTGGATGGCGTCTTCGTCTCCGAGGACGCCGACGCACGCAAACCGCAGCCCCGGCACTTCGCCCTGGCCGCGGCCCGCTGCGGGGCCTTGCTGGGCGACGGCGGCTGGATGGTCGGCGACAACCCGGTCAACGACATCGGCGGCGGACGTTCCGCGGGGCTGCGTACCATCTGGGTCGGCAACGTCCACCTCTGGCCGCCGGACGATCCCGGGCCGGACCACACCGTGCCGCATGCACGCGCGGCCATCGACCTGCTGCTTCTCCATTCCGCCAACCACGCGAGTACCACGGCATGACGTACACCATCGGGCTGCTGCACCCCGGCAGCATGGGATCCGCCTTCGGCGCCCAGCTGCGCGCCTGTGGCCACACCATTCTGTGGTGCCCCGACGGACGCAGCGAGGCAACCCGCCGCCGGGCTCAGCACGCAGGTCTCGAACCCGAGGCACTGCCCGCGCTCGTCTCCCGCTCCGACGTGCTTCTCTCCCTGTGCCCGCCGGCCGCCGCGGAGGAGGTTGCCGCCCAGGTGGCCGAGCTCGGTATGGCCGGCGCGGGCACGATCTATGTCGAAGCGAACGCCGTCGCGCCGCCCCGTGTGCAGCGCATCACCGACCGTCTGGCCCCGATGGCGGTCATCGATGCCGCGGTGGTCGGATCGCCACCGGTGGGCGGCAAGACCCCGACGCTCTATGTGTCCGGCCCCGGCAAACAGGCCGACAAGATCGCCGAACTCTTCTCGGGAACCGATGTTCGGACCCGCGTCCTCGGTGACAGCATGGGCCAAGCCTCCGCACTCAAGCTCGCGTACTCCAGCTACCAGAAGGTCTCCCGCGTCCTCGCCACTGTGGCGTACGGAGCAGCCGAATCGTACGGAGTTGCGGACGAGCTGCTGGCGATCGCGGCCAAGCGCACCCGCAGCTATCTCATCGAGACGGACTACATCCCCAAGACCGCAGCCCGCGCCTGGCGTTGGGGCCCGGAGCTTGAGGACGCGGCTGCTCTGCTTGCCGACGTCGGCCTGCCGGACTCCCTGATGCACGCCGCTGCTGCGACGCTCGCACGGTGGGACGGCAACAGAGACGAGCAACTGGATATCGCCGAGGCACTGGAAGCCCTGCGCGGTGAGCGAGACCTGGACGAACTGGGCTGAGCGGATCGCGCCGCTGGGTCGCTGACTCCTGGCTGTCAGGCATGAGGTGACGTGGTGCGGACGATGGCGTCGATCCGCTTCGCTGCCTCAAGGGGTGCTGCCGCATCCGTGTCCACGCGCAGCTCCCACTGAGCCCACGGATGAGCCGCGAGATCGGTCTCGGTGGCGTCCCACGCGGCCAGCCGAGCCGCCGTGTCGTTGTCGCCCCGCTGCGGTGAGCGTAGGGCGGTGGTCTCCTTGGAGCACCACAGCAGTACGCGCACCCACTGCGCCGGGAAGAGGGATGACACCTGCTCCATCCCCGCCATCTGCCCGAGGTGGACGATGGGGGTCCGGCCGCCCTCCATGGCCTGTTCGAGACCGGGCCGGTCGACGACGTAGATGTTGCCGTACCGCTCATTGCGGTAGATGACGTCGCCGCGCGCCTCCAGGTCCGTCAACTGCTCCGGTGTGCCCATCCGATAGCCCTTGGTGTTCCCCGTCCCGATCTTGAGTCGGGTGAACCGCACGTACCGCGCGCCGAGTTCGGTGAGTACGTCCGTGATTGTGTCCTTGCCTGCTGTCGGCGGCCCGTACAGCAGGATGCCCTGCATCATTGGAACACCGTCCCGAAGACCTGACGCACCTGGTCCGTGAGCGATATCGCGGCTCCTAGCCGGTTGTCGACAACCAAGTGCGGTACGACGGGCCGCAGCTCGGGATCGATCCCGGCGGCGTACGCATCCCAGTTCTGGAGTTTCCAGCTGTCCCGGGCGGCGGAACGGAAGCTGATGTACTCGTGCATCGTGTCGAGATCGCACTGGATCCAGGCGACAGCGACGGTGACGCCACGGGCCTCGCAACGGTTGATCAGACGCCGCATCCACCGAGGATCGGTGGCTTCGGAGATGAACGGCGCGGTGAGCACTGTGCTGATCGCGCAGTCGATGTTGGCGTAGGCGGTCTCCAGCAGGCACTGGTACTCCAGCGGGCGGACCTTCTCCCGGTAGAGGTCAGTGTGTCGGTCGTTTGGGTCGCTGCCCATTTCCACGAGGAGTCGCTCGGCGAGGGGACGCGTGATCGGGTCCTTGTCGAGAACGGGCCAGCCAGTGAGCTGGGATATGAAGCGGGCGAACTCCGACTTCCCGCTCCCTGCATAGCCACCGACCATCATCAGTGTCGGCTTGTTCGGGTCGCCGCCGGTGTGGCGGCGCTTCCAGGCGTCGAGGATGCGTTGCTGTATGCCCTGCCCGTCGGTGTCCTCCGTACCGGGTGAGAGTTGGAGCAACGCGCGCTCCACAGCCAGTACGTGGGCTCCGCTGTGCGGTTCGCTCGACGCGGTGAACTTGAGCTTCCTGGCCTCGTCGGGCAGGGCGTTGCGGAAGCCGAGCTCGGGCTCGGTCGCGCGGTACAGCAAGCAGTACGCCCGGCGGTAGTGCGGTCCGGGATAGACCTCACCTTGCTCATGCTGCCACAGTGTCTGGAAGTTGGCGGCCGGCACCGCGAGACCCGCTGCCCGGGCCACCTCGCGCAGTTGCTCGCCCGCGCCTTCGAGTGTCAGACCGTGGGCTTCGCGTTGCTGTCTCAGCTTGTCCGGGCGCCACCCGGGGCGACTCTTCCCCACTGCGCCTATCGCCTGCCCATCCCTGGTCATGATCCGGAGCCTAGGTCAGCCTCTCATGAACGCGTGTGATAGCGGATGTTGAAAAGTCAGGTCACTCGGCTATGAGCCGTTGATGAGCAGCTTGGGCAACAGCTCGTGATACTCCGCGGACCCCCGAACCGCTGTCATGGTCACACCGACGCGGTCGTCGCTCGCCCGCCTCGGTCTCCAGTGTCCGTACGAGATCGGAGAGGGCAGGAGGCGACCTGTGCTTGATGGCGACGTGACGTTACGGACGGCCGAGCTCCGTTGCGGTCCTTTCGGGCCTGTGACCGTCAAGCCGTACTCCAGGACGCAGCGGGCAGTCGACGGTGGCTCTCTGCTGAAGGTCTACATCGGGGTTGATCCCGAGGGCCGGCGGAACCGCGAGGCGGAGACGGTCCGGCGTGCGGCTCACTGGAGCTTGTCGGTTCCGGAAGTCCTGGCCACAGGCAGGTGCGGCACCGGATCTTGGTCGGTGTTCCGCGTGCTACCAGGCATGCCATGTGGCATTCGGACGGGTCGGGCGATCGAGGAGTACATCGGCCACGTCCTTGGTCTGACACAGAGGCTTCACCGGTCTTCGACTGGTCTGGCACCTGGTTCCGGTTGGGCCGATGAAGGAGGGCGCCCTGCTCTCCAGCACCACTTCCTGCTCAACCAGCTCTCTCCGCGCTGCCGACTGCGACCGTGGTGGGCAGCCCTGACCGAGGCACTTCAGCCCCTTGAATCACATCCCGTCGTCTACCTCCACGGTGATCTCAAGCCCGAGCACCTCTTGGTCGACGACCACCAACTGAGCGTCGTCGACTGGGAGGCCAGCGCCCGCGGGCCCGCCGTCGTCGACTACGCCGACGTGGTCTTTCACCTCGTACGTGACTTGCTCTACGCGGGCGTGAAGCCCGGCCCTGTCCCGATCGATCTCATGAGCCGGCTGCCGTTCAGCGGCTCGGCTCTGGCCTGGCGCCTACTGCTCTGGCTTGATCGCCGTCGCCCTCAGGACATCGACCTCATCGCGACGCGCGATGTCTACCGGCTTGCCGCCGAGGACCACGCCCCAGCCGCCTACGCGTTGCTGACTCGGGCTGTCTCGGCGCTGCGCGCCGCTGGCGTTCCGCGCTGAATCCTCGCTCACTGCTCACCCAGGCGCGCCGACGCCTGCACTCATCCACCTTTCGTCCACACCAAACGGGAGTTCGTCATGCCTCGTACCAGCACGACCATCGGCAACAGCCGCCTCGTCATCGACACCGCCATGGCCAGACCGGATGCGACGACCATCGTGGAACGGAAGGGCCTTGGTCACCCGGACACCCTGGCCGACCACCTCGCCGAGCGGCTTTCCCGCGCCTACAGCCACCACACCGTCGAGCGCTTCGGTGACGTGCTGCACCACAACTTCGACAAGCTCGCCCTCCTCGGCGGCGCGAGTGAGGTCCGGTACGGCGCCGGCCGGATGACCGCTCCGGTCAGGGTGCTCGTCAACGGCCGTGCCGCGCCCGCGTGCGGCGGAGAGAGGATTCCCGTCGAGGAGATCGTGGAGGCCGAGGTACGGGCGTTCTTCGACGAGCGGCTCCCCGAGGTCTCGGACCATCTCGACGTCGTCTTCAACATCACCAGCAATTCGAGCCCAGGTGCCGTCCTTACGAGCGATGAGGTGCCTGACCGGACGCGTTGGTTCAACCCGCGGTCGATCGAGGACCTGCGGGAGCGGCGGGTGAGGCTGTCCAACGACACCTCACTGGGAACCGGTTGGGCACCGGAGAACACCTTCGAGTCCTTCGTCCGCGAGCTGGTGAACCACTTCTCCGGGAACAGCGAGTTCACCCGCACCCACACCTGGTGCGGATCGGACGTCAAGCTCATGGGCTACTGGGACGGAGAGCAGGCCGATGTCGTGCTCTGCGTCCCGCAGAAGTCGCTGTTCGTCGCCAACCGGGCCGAGTACGTGCGGAACGCGGAGAGCGTGCTCGCCGAGTGCCACAGACTCGCCTCCCTCCGGCTTCCGGGTGCGGACGCGCGGTTCCGGCTCAACGCACGCGACGTGCCGGAGAAGGACGAGCTGTACCTCACGTACACCGGCAGTTCGATCGAGTCCGGCGACGAAGGAGTTGTCGGCCGCGGCAACCGGGTCAACGGGCTCATCACGCCGCTGCGGCCGATGAACCTGGAGGGCGCCAACGGCAAGAACCCCGTGTACCACGTGGGCAAGCTCTACAACATTGCCGCGCGACGGCTCGCCGAGCGGCTCCACGAGGCGACCGGAGGCCACGCCGAGGTCCACCTGGTGAGCGCCACCGGACAGCGCCTCGACCAGCCGTGGCGCGTTCTCGTCCGCTTGTCGTCTCCGGACGCCGAGGTGGACAAGGTGCAGGCGTTGGTGGAGGAAGCGCTGGGAGAGTTTCCCGCCCTCACCGACGAGCTGGTCTCCGACGGGATCGTGCTGAGCTGATGGTGAAGCGGACGCTTGGAGAGGTCTCCACGGAGTGCCGGGAGCGCCTGATCATCCACTATGGCACCGAGGTCTCCGGGTGGCTCGACACCGTGCCCGCTCTGCTGGACCAGGCGACGAAGCGCTGGAAGCTCACTCTCGGGGCGTACCACGACGCCGGACACGCCTCCGTGATCGCCACGGCCGGCACCCTCGACGGGCGTCCGCTGCTCCTCAAGGCGTGGGCTGACCCCACCCGGTTCCGCAACGAGGTGACCGCCCTGCGCCTTTGGGCGGGCGGTCCCACGGCGGACGTTGTCGAGGTGGCGGACGACCTCGCCGTGGCGGCCATGGAAATGATCAGCAGCCAGCCGGGCGGCGGCGAGCGGCCACCACGGGAGCTACAGACGGTCTCCGCCGCCCTCCACGGCCTCCACACCTTCGGCCGGCGTCGTCGCCGACCGCGTGACCTCCCGCCTCTGGCCACGTACCTGCACCAGGAAATATGCCCGCGGGTGCGGCGCAGACTGGGGGCGGTCGACCTTGGCACGTGGCACGACCTCGTCAACGCGATCCTCCCCGAGTTCCTGGCCTTGGAGGAGGACGAAGGCCGTGCGACGGTCCTGCACACGGACCTCTACCGCGAGAACGTGCTCTTCGACTGGCTGGGGCACCCGCGGTTCATCGATCCCCTTCCGATGGTGGGCGACGCCGCCTTCGACTGGGCCTTCTGGACCGTGTACTACGACCTCGGGCACGGCACGGATGCTCGCCTGGCTACGGCCGCCCGGATCGCTCGTATCCCCGTCCCCGTGCTCGCGCCGTGGTGCCGAGCCCTGGCACTGGACGGTCTCCTCTACTACCTCGAAACCTCTGACACACGCGCACCGCGGATGGCCGACGTCCTCGCGTGGCTGTCGGCCCTAACCCCAGGGAACCGATTATCGGGCGCTGACCATGAACCAGCCTGCCCCTCCACAGCGTGAGAACGCGCCGACGAGCAACCGCCCGCCAGCACCGAATCCCAGAGCGAGGGAATCCGCAGGATGCTCACGGGGGTGCTCGCGGCTCTGGACCACCCCGGCCCTCGCGTCCTCGTGGCCCATGGCCTGGCGGTCGGGACACTGATGAACGATCTCGAAGCCGGCGCTGAGTGCCGTGCCGCCGATACCGGTGACGGGAGGATATTCCGGAACGGGAACGGCACGGCGGTTGCTACGGTCGTTTCCGCATCCCCATCCCACTCGCAGGATCAGAAGGATCTTCCTCATGCATGATGCCCGCGCCCTGATCGACATGGGTGCCGAAGCGGTTCGTCGGCTCGCTCGTCGCGGCTACACCCTGGACCTGTCCGAGCTGGAGTCCCTCCACTCTCGACGCAACCAGAACATCCGCTCGGCCGACGAGCTGCGGGCAGAGTCCAAGCGAGTGGCGAGCGAGGTCCAGCAGACGGCGAAGCAGGGCGGCGACATCACCAAGCTCAAGGAGCGCGCCCGCGAACTGAAGGAACAGATCCGCGAGATCGAGGTCGGCCAGGAGCAGATCGAGGCCCAGCTTCGTGACCTGCTCCTCAGCATCCCGAACCTGCCAGACGACTCGGCCCCCGATGGCGACTCCGAGGAGTTCGCCGTCGAGGTCCGGCGCGTCGGCACGCCTCCCGCGTTCCCGTTCGAGCCGAAGGACCACGTCGACCTCGGCGAGGCCACCGGCATCCTCGACTTCGGCAGGGCCACAAAGCTGTCCGGCCCGCGCTTCGCGGTCTCCCGCGGTGCTGGTGCCGCCCTGGAGCGTGCCCTGGCCACGCTCTTCCTCGACCTCCACACCCGTCGGCACGGCTACGTCGAGTACGCGGTCCCCTACCTGGTCAGCCGCAAGACCATGACCGGCACCGGCCAGCTCCCGAAATTCGAGGAAGACCTGTTCAAGACCGGCGTCGCCGACCGTGAGCTGTTCCTCATCCCGACGGCCGAGGTCCCGCTGACCAACCTGTACGCCGACGAGATCATCCCCCCGGCGGAGCTGCCGCTCGCGCTCACCGCGCACACCCCGTGCTTCCGGTCTGAGGCGGGCTCGTACGGCCGCGACACCCGGGGCCTGATCCGCCAGCACCAGTTCGCCAAGGTCGAGATCGTCCGCATCGTCGACCCGGCGGACGCCAACGCCGAGCTGGAGAAGATGATCGGCCACGCCGAGGAGTGCCTGAAGGAACTCGGCCTCGCCTACCGCGTCGTCAAGCTGGCCGCCGGCGACACGGGCTTCTCCGCCCAGCTCACCTACGACATCGAGGTCTGGATCCCGAGCCAGAACACGTACCGCGAGATCTCCTCGATTTCGAACTTCGGCACCTTCCAGGCCCGCCGGGCGAGCATCCGGACCCGCGGCGAGGACGGCAAGCCCAAGCTTGTCGCCACCCTCAACGGCTCCGGCCTGCCCATCGGCCGCACCCTGGCCGCTCTCCTTGAGCAGTGCCAGCAGCAGGACGGTTCCATCCTCCTGCCCGAATCCCTCGTCCCGTACCTCGGCTTCCGCCGGATCTCGGCGGACGGAACACCGGAGGCATAGTGCTCGTCGGCGTCTGCGACTTCCCTGGTAGCTACGCCTTTCCACCCGCCGGATACGGCGGAATCGAACGATGGCTGTGGGCAGTCGCCATAGGCGCCCGAGCCGCAGACGCCGATGTACACCTCCTCGGGCCGGGCTGGCTCACGGACCTGGAGCATGACTGGGTCCGCAAGCCGGTCCGGCTGGAGGACATCACACCCGGAATGCTCGCCGAGCGCGAGCTGCGAGCCAGCGGGTACGACCTCCTTGTCGTGGGCCACGAGTACCCGTCGCTGCCGGCCTGGACCCGCACGTGGAGCGAGCTGGACTGCGACGTCGCCACCTTCCAGCACTCGCCGGTCTTCCAACACACCGACACCGCCTTCGACGGCCGGCGGTCGCGGCTCTACTGCTACTCGCCCGAGATGACCAAGCGCTACGCCGACCACAGGCCGATCCCCGAGCTCGCCGTTCACCTCGGCCTCTGCGAGGAGGAGCCTCCAGCCACCGCCGGTACCGACCTCGTCTGGCTCGGCCGGATCGACGAGGACAAGGCCCCGCATATCGCGGTGCGCGCGGCACAGATACTTAGCCGCCGAATCCGAATCGTCGGGCCGGTCTTCGACAGGGAGTACGTGCGTCACCACGAGCGCCTCTTCACCGCCGAACACGTGGATTGGGTCGGGGAACTCGGTGGCACTGCCAAGACGGCCGCGATGGCCGAGGCGTCTGTCTTCGTCTATACGCACGCGCGTGCGTACGTGGAGGCCGGTGCCGCCGTCTTCGGTGAATCCCTCCGCGCCGGCACCCCCATGGCTGCTCTGACCTGGAGGGATGGGACATGTGCCCAGGCAGCCCTGTGCAACGAGACCGGTGCGGTCGCCGTCGTCGATCCACAGGAGGACGATGAGACGGCAGCGCGGAGGCTCGCCGGCTCGATCCAGCAGGCGGAAGACCTCGACCACCGCCGGGTCCAGGAGATCGGGATGCAGCGCTTTGACCCGGTCCGCCACTTCCAGACGATGGCGACACGGCCGTGCTGACCCGCGCGAACCGCACGGTCGGGGACGACTTGGCCCAGCAGATACCCGGCGTGTTGCGTGCCGCGTTAGGCCCGCACTGGGAGTTCACGGCCGATGGCCGTCAGGTCGAGGTCCGCCATCCGAACCGCGGAACCCCCTACAGGCCACCGCGCAGACCACCTTCATGGAGGGAACTGCTCGACTCCCTGGAGACTGGCTTCGCACGAGTTGGAGCTGTACGTGATGCCTGCCTTCCCCTCCGCTGGGGCCGGGAGACCGAGCTGACCATCTCCGCGGTCCAGGCACTCGACCCGCTTCTCAAGGACGGCCAACTCCACACGCATCGAAGCGGGTTCCTTCCCCAGCCGGTCGTTCGCTTCACGGGTCAGCGAGACGACACTGGCCACTTGAAGGACGGCTTTCTGACCTCTTTCTTCAACATATCCCGGGTCCAACGCATAGGCAGCCTGGACGAGTGCGGCGCCATCCTCGACGGCTGGCTGACGGTCCTCTCCCAGCTCGGCTTCCATGCACGGCACCTGAGCATCAACGGCGAGCTGTCCTCGTGGCGTCGGCGGCAGGTCGAGGGAATCACGCTGCGCTTCTACCACCTGGACCGCACCCTTGGCGACATCGTCCTCCTGTGGAACAGCGATCACCCAGGCCGCATGGCCGTAGACCTCGGCAGCGGACTGGAGCGCCTGGCGTGGGCTCGCACCCAGGAGTGCTGGCACCAACTGATCTACGGCAGCTTCGCTGGGGCTGCGCCGCCTACCACGCTGGATGCCATCCGTACGGCCACGCTCCTACTCGGTCACGGGATCACCCCGGCTGCCCGAGGAGCGGGAGGAATCACTCGGCGGGTCATAGGCGCCATCGACCGAGACGCCGCACGCCTTGGCGTCGGGGCGCTGGTCCGGGATATGTACGGCTACTGGTCGCTCGTCGGTGCCTTGTGCGCGCCGTGGTCGGAGATTGCCCGCGTCATCGAGGAAGAGATGCGCCTTTAGGGGCGGCGCCGATCTCGCAGATCGTCCGCTTGCCGGGGGAGGTGGTTTGCCGTACGGTAACAGCGTTATTGTTAAGTAACGCTGTTATTAACCAAGGGGGCGGCGCCATGTGCGACACCGTGATCACGACCGCGAGCAGTGCCCGGACCACCGTCCGGCTGACAGTCCTGGACGACCACGTCGAGAGTCACGTCGAGGCCGAGTTCCGAACGGGCGTCGGCGAGGGCGGCGCGAGCCCCCACGTCTGGCTCGCCTTCACGGACGTCGAGCGCACGCTCGGGTTCACGCGCAAGCCGCAGGGCTGGTGCCAGGGCGACATCTGCGTTCCGGCCGCCGCCGTCGCGCGGATCGAGGACGCGGACGGGGACGGGGACGCCGGGATGCTGGACGTCACCGCCTTCGCCGAGATGCTGGGCCGGCCGGTGGCGATCGAACCCGACGCCGGGGTCATGGCGCTCGGCGCGTCGGCCGCCGACAGGTCGGCAGCCCTGGTCGGCGACCAGGCACCCGACTTCACCCTGCCGGACGTCAACGGTGTCGAGCACTCGCTGGGCGAGCTGCGCGGACGGAAGGTGGCGCTCGTCTTCTGGGCCTCGTGGTGCGGCTGCCGCTACGACCTCCCCGAGTGGGAGCGCCAGCACGCCGCGTTGGCCGCCGAGGGCCTCACCGTGGTGAGCGTCGCCGTGGACCGCAGGATCGAAGATGCCGCGCCGTGGATCGCCGAGGCCGCGCCTACGCACCCCGCGTTGATCGACGTCGACGGCCGGGTCGCCGACCTGTACCAGCTGCTCAACGTCCCGACCGTGCTCTGGATCGACGAACAGGGCCGCATCGTCCGCCCGAACGACACCCAGTTCGCGACCGACCTCTTCCGCTCCATGAGCGGCCTGGACTCCGCGAAGGCCCTCGGCGCGCTGCGGCGCTGGGTGACGACCGGCGACTCGGGCCTCGACGCCGACACGGTCGCGGAGTTGACCCTGGCGGGCACCCCGCAGCAGCAGCGCGCCCGTACGGAGGCGACGCTGGCGCTCTGGCTGCTGCGCCACGGCCACCGGCAGGCGGCCGAGCGGCATTTCGAGACCGCCACGGAGCTGGCACCGGAGGATGTGACGACGTGGCGCAGCGCGATGCCGCTCCTGGGGGTGGATCCGATGGGTGACGAGTACTTCGCCCGGCGGACCGCGCTGGAGGAAGCCGGCGTGCCGATCTACCGGCCGCTGTCCGATTGGCAGTAGTCATCAGCGCCGTCCGACAGTCATTCCCGGAGGATCGTTTCCATGCCCGCCAAATCACCGACCGGCGCCTTCGCCCGGGCCCAGGCCCAGGGCAAGGAGGCTCTGCGCACCACCATGCTCGACATCGCCGCCGGGCTGCTGGTCGCCGAGGGCCCGGCCGCGCTGAGCATGCGTCGCCTGGCCGCCGCCGCCGACTGCTCGACCACCGTCCTGTACCGCCTGTTCGGCGCCAAGGAGGGCATCGCGGAGGCGCTCTACCGCGAAGGTTTCGCCCGACTACACCGCCGCCTCGACGCCGTGCCACGCGGCACGGACCCGGCCGAGTACCTCGCCGCCCTCGGCCGCGCCTACCGCGCCAACGCCCTGGAAGAGCCCAACTTCTACCGCGTCATGCACGGCGAGGCCATCCCAGGCTTCGTACCGGACGAGGAGTCCCGCGCCGCAGCCGCGGCCAGCCTGGACGTGCTGCGGGAAGCGGTCCGCGCCGCGATCGAGGCCGGCGTGCTGCGTGCGGACGCCGACGTCGACGAGGTCACCGACACCCTGTGGGCGGCGTCCCACGGGGTGATCAGCCTGGAGCTCGGCGGGCACTTCCCGGGCGGTCTGGGCGAGGAGCGGTACCGGACCCTGACCCGGGCCGTGGTGGAGGCGTTCCTGCCCTGAGGGCCGCCGAGCCGGTACGAGGGGTTCCGGCAGCCCGCAGGGACGGGCACTGTGAAAGGGAGCCACGGAATGGTTCCCCCTGCACGGTTCCTGCCTAGGCGGTGACAGGCACATGGCACTGGGTACGGCCACGCCCCCGTACGAGCTGCGGTTCGATGCCGGGCGGATCTGTCTGGATCTTCTCGCGACCACGCACCCGGCCGAACGTCTCGACGCCGTCGAGACGTTGTGTGCCTGGATCGTCGGTGCCGGGCTGGTCCCGGCCGGTACGGCGCTGGGGCATGTCGATGCCTCCTGGCTGGTCGGGTTCCGGGAACTGCGAGGGTGCGTAGGGCGGTTGGTGGGCGTCGGAGGTGGTGTGAGCGCGCCGTCGTATGCACGCTCGCTCGCCCGGCTCAACGACGTTGCCCATGCCGCACCGCCCGCGCCACGTGCCGTACCCGGTGAAGACGGTGTACTGATACGGGAGTTGGCCGCACCCGTCGAGTGCGCCGCGCTGCTCGGTGCCGTCGCCCGGGATGCCGTCGAGCTGCTCACCGATCCCGTCGCGCGCGCGGCCCTCAGGGAGTGTGAAGGGGACAACTGTCCCATCGTCTATCTCGACACCTCCCGCGGGCGCCGGAGGCGCTGGTGCTCCAGTGAAGTCTGCGGGAATCGGGAGAGGGTCGCCCGGCACCGGCGGCGGGCCGCCCTCGCGCGGGCTTGAGAGCCCCCGGGGGCGACGTGCCGCCCAACCCTGCCCATACGTCGGGGGCATGAACAACATGTGGTGAGAATGTGTGGAAACGCCCCGCTCCCGCCCTCAGTCGAGAGAAAAATCGCCACCCCCTTTGAACACCCTGCCACCTCCGTCCGTACGGGTGGGCGAGCGACCGACTGGGGGAACCCCCGGACACCGGAGGTGGGCGTGCGCAAGGATGCGGCCGTGGCCAATGAACGAGGACCGAGGGCCCGACATCGCATGCCCTCCCAGCCCTCGGAGCCGGACGAGGAGCTGATGCGTGCCCTGTACCGGGAGCACGCGGGGCCTCTGCTCGCCTATGTCCTGCGGCTGGTCGCCGGTGATCGGCAGCGCGCCGAGGACGTCGTACAGGAAACGCTCATCCGTGCCTGGAAGAACGCCGGTCAGCTCAATCGGGCGACCGGATCGGTACGCCCCTGGCTGGTGACGGTCGCGCGCCGCATCGTCATCGACGGCCACCGCAGCCGGCAGGCCCGGCCGCAGGAGGTCGATCCGTCGCCGCTGGAGGTCATCCCCGCGGAGGACGAGATCGACAAGGCGCTGTGGCTGATGACGCTGTCCGACGCGCTCGACGACCTGACCCCGGCCCACCGGGAGGTGCTCGTCGAGACGTACTTCAAGGGACGTACGGTCAACGAGGCGGCCGAAACGCTGGGTATTCCCAGCGGCACGGTGCGTTCTCGGGTGTTCTACGCCCTGCGGTCCATGAAGCTGGCACTGGAGGAGCGGGGGGTGACGGCGTGATGAGCGGGTACGGGGGAAAACTGGGATTTGGTGCAGGTGGTACGGGTATGACTGGTCCCATGAACCCGGGTGAGGGATCTTCGGTGCCTAGCGAGCACGAGGCCGTCGGTGCCTACGCTCTCGGGATCCTCGACGACGCCGAGGCGACCGCTTTCGAGGTCCACCTCGCCGGCTGCGACTGGTGCGCCCAGCAGCTGGACGAGCTGGCCGGGATGGAGCCGATGCTGGCCGCCCTCGCGGACCTGCCCGGTTCCGGCAGCACTCCCTCGATCGGCGAGTCCCTGTCGGCCAGGCCCAGCCCGCGCCTGGCGGAGCGGCTCGTCGACGAGGTCGCCGTGAAGCGTGCGCAGAAGCGCCGGCGCGGGTTCTATCTCGTCGCCGCCGCGGCTGCGCTGATCGTCGGTGGGCCGCTCGTCGTGCTCACCACCAGCGGCGGCTCGGACAACGGCGGCATGCAGGCCATGGGGCCGGCCCAGTCCGCCTTCCAGACCATGTCCGACAAGAGGACGGCCACGGATCCTGCGACCCATGTCACGGCGACCGTCGCGACGGAGAAGAGGGAGTGGGGCACCCATGCGGTGCTGGAGCTGAAGAACGTCACCGGCCCGAAGCGGTGCTCGCTCGTCGCCGTCGGCAAGAACGGCGAACGCGAGACGGTGACCTCATGGTCCGTCCCGGACTGGGGCTACGGCGTCCCGAACGCCAAGTCCGACGAGGCGAAGAAGCCGCTCTACGTCCACGGCGGCGCCGCCTTCAGCCCCAACCAGATCGACCACTTCGAGGTCATGACCTTCGAGGGCAAGAAGCTCGTGGAGGTGGGGGAGTGAGGTGGGTGAGTGAGGTCGAGAGCACGGCCGTGGTAACCGGTCCGTAGCGGTGCCGTAGCTTCCGCCGGTCCCCTTCGCGTACGGTTGACGGCTGCCCAGCACGTCAGAAGGGGGCCCGGTGGCCGCTCAGGTTCAGCAGTCCGCGGTCGGATCGGTACGCGACGCACACGAGTCCGTGCGTGACCGAGAGATCAGCGTCGAACAGGAACACCTGGACCGGGTGTACCGGCGGCTCGAGGAGAAGATCCACGAAGCCGAGTTCCTGATGAACGACGCGGCCCAGCGCGGCCAGGTCGGCACCCCCGGCGCGCTCGCCGAGCGGGACGCGCAGGTCTTCCGGGCCGGTATCCACCTGAACCGGCTCAACAACGAGTTCGAGGACTTCCTCTTCGGACGGATCGATCTGCTGCCGGGGAAGGACGGGAAGAAGGGGCCCGACGGGGCTTACACCGCCGTCGAACCCGCCGAAGGAGCCGTGCGGGGCGACAACACGGCCGACATCGCCGAGACCCTGCACATCGGGCGCATCGGCGTACTCGACGAGGACTACGCGCCGCTGGTCATCGACTGGCGCGCCCCCGCCGCCGCACCCTTCTACCGGTCCACCCCCGTGGACCCGGGACGGGTCGTGCGGCGACGCGTCATCCGGTCGAAGGGGCGCCGCGTGCTCGGCGTCGAGGACGACCTGATGCGGCCCGAGCTGACGGCCTTCCTCGACGGCCGTGAGCTGCCCGCCATCGGCGACGGCGCCCTGATGGCCGCCCTCGGCCAGGCCCGCAGCCACACCATGCGGGACATCGTCTCCTCCATCCAGGCCGAGCAGGACCTGGTGATCCGCGCCCCCGCCGCCTCCATCACGTACGTGGAGGGCGGGCCGGGGACCGGCAAGACCGCCGTCGCGCTGCACCGCGCCGCCTACCTGCTCTACCAGGACCGCAGACGCTACGCGGGCGGCATCCTGATCGTCTCGCCGACCCCGCTGCTGGTGGCCTACACCGAGGGCGTGCTGCCCTCCCTCGGCGAGGAGGGCCAGGTCGCGATCCGCGCGATCGGCTCCCTGGTCGACGGCGTGGAGGCCACGCTCTACGACTCCCCGTCCGTGGCACGGGCCAAGGGCTCGTACCGGATGCTGAAGGTGCTGCGCAAGGCCGCCCGCGGCGCGCTGGAGCTGAACGGCTCCCCGGAGCGGCTGCGCGTGGTGGCCTTCGGGCGGCGCCTGGAGCTGGAGGCGAGGGAGCTGGAACGCATCCGCCGTAACGCGCTCGGCGGCACCGCCCCCGTCAACCTGCTGCGCCCGCGCGCCCGCAAGCTGCTGCTGGACGCCCTGTGGGCCACATCCGGCGCCGCCGGCCGGCACACCGACCCGGAGCTGGCCGCCGAGCTGCGCTCCTCCTTCGACGAGGACGTCAGCACCGAGGACACCTTCCTGGCCTTCCTCGACGCATGGTGGCCCGAGCTGACCCCGAAGGGCGTGCTGGCCGCCATGGCCGACGAGAAGCGGCTCGGCCGCTGGGCCCGCCGGATCCTCAACCCCGGCGAGGTCCGCAGGGTCGCCCGCGCGCTGAAGCGGGACGGCTGCTCCGTGCACGACATCGCCATGCTGGACGAGCTCCAGGCGATCCTCGGCGCCCCGGCCCGGCCGAAGAAGAAGCGCGAGCTGGACCCGCTGGACCAGCTCACCGGCCTGGACGAGCTGATGCCGGTGCGCGAGGAGACACAGCGCGAGCGCGCCGAGCGGCTCGCGCAGGAGCGCACCGAGTACACGCACGTCATCGTCGACGAGGCACAGGACCTCACGCCGATGCAGTGGCGCATGGTCGGCCGCCGCGGCCGGCATGCCACCTGGACGGTGGTGGGCGACCCCGCCCAGTCCTCCTGGTCCGACCCGGACGAGGCGGCCGAGGCCCGCGACGAGGCCCTCGGCACCCGCCCGCGGCGCCGCTTCCAGCTCACCGTGAACTACCGCAACCCGGCCGAGATCGCCGAGCTGGCCGCCAAGGTCCTCGCCCTGGCCATGCCCGGCTCCGAGTCGCCGTCCGCCGTACGGTCCACCGGGGTCGAGCCCCGGTTCGTGGTCGTCGGGGACTCGCTGGGGAAGACCGTGCGCGCGGAGGCCGAGCGGCTGCTGCGGCTGGTGGACGGCACGGTCGGCGTGGTCGTCGCGATGAACCGGCGCGAGGAGGCCCGGCGCTGGCTGGCCGGGCTCGGCGACCGGGTCGTCGCTCTCGGCAGCCTGGAGGCCAAGGGCCTGGAGTACGACGCCACGGTCGTCGTCTCCCCGGCCGAGATCGCCGACGAGTCCCCGGCCGGGCTGCGCGTGCTGTACGTGGCGCTGACCCGGGCCACCCAGCAGCTGACGCTGGTGTCGGGGGAGCGGGACGAGCCGGACGCGGCCGGGGTGCCCGACCTGCTCCGGGACTGACTTCCGGCGAACATCCCGTACGGGGAATGGCTGTCCGTCGTCGGTTTGTTAGCCTGGGTGTGACACCGGCTCGATCCAAGCCCCCGGGCCCAACCTTCGTCCCTCAGAGGGACCACTTGCCGCGAGGCGAGCATGGCGGGTCGGTGTCATGAACGTGAGAGAGACCCACGTCACGGGTGTGGCGTGGGTCTCTTTCTTTGTCCGATCGCCTCTCGTATGGTGGAAGAGGTTTTCCGAAACCATGCATCGACCGTACGTCCCGTGTGAACAAAACGTCCGCAATCCAGGGCGACTACCACGTACTGATCGGTAGGTGCGACGATCGGACGGCACAACTCGCGACACGGTGAAAGCAGAGGAAGTCGGCCATGGCAACGGCGCCCAGCGTCTCCTACTCGATGACCATCCGGCTGGAGGTGCCCGCGAGCGGAACCGCCGTCTCGCAGCTCACCACCGCCGTGGAGTCCTCCGGAGGCTCGGTCACGGGCCTCGACGTCACCGCGTCCGGCCACGAGAAGCTCCGTATCGACGTCACCATCGCGGCCACCTCCACGGCACACGCCGAGGAGATCGTCGAGAAGCTGCGCGGCATCGAGGGCGTCACCCTCGGCAAGGTCTCCGACCGTACGTTCCTCATGCATCTCGGCGGCAAGATCGAGATGCAGTCCAAGCACCCCATCCGCAACCGTGACGACCTCTCCATGGTCTACACGCCGGGTGTGGCCCGCGTCTGCATGGCCATCGCCGAGAACCCCGAGGACGCCCGCCGCCTCACCATCAAGCGCAACTCCGTTGCGGTCGTGACGGACGGCTCCGCCGTGCTCGGCCTCGGCAACATCGGCCCCAAGGCCGCGCTGCCCGTCATGGAGGGCAAGGCGGCCCTGTTCAAGCGCTTCGCCGGCATCGACGCCTGGCCGATCTGCCTGGACACCCAGGACACCGACGCGATCGTGGAGATCGTCAAGGCGATCGCCCCGGGCTTCGCCGGCATCAACCTGGAGGACATCTCCGCGCCCCGCTGCTTCGAGATCGAGGCCCGGCTGCGCGAGGCCCTCGACATCCCCGTCTTCCACGACGACCAGCACGGCACCGCGATCGTCGTCCTCGCCGCCCTGACCAACGCCCTGCGCGTCACCGGCAAGGCGATCGAGAACATCCGCGTCGTCATGTCCGGCGCCGGCGCGGCCGGTACGGCCATCCTCAAGCTGCTGATCGCGGCGGGCGTGAAGAACGCCGTCGTCGCCGACATCAAGGGCGTGGTGCACGCCGGCCGCGAGGACCTGGTGGAGGCCCCGGCCGACTCCCCGCTGCGCTGGATCGCCGACAACACCAACCCCGAGGGCCTGACCGGCACCCTCAAGGAGGCCGTGCGCGGCGCCGAGGTCTTCATCGGCGTCTCCGCCCCGAACGTCCTCGACGGCGACGACGTGGCCGCGATGGCCGACGGCGCGATCGTGTTCGCGCTCGCGAACCCCGACCCCGAGGTCGACCCGGCAATCGCCCGGCAGACGGCGGCCGTTGTGGCCACCGGCCGCTCCGACTTCCCGAACCAGATCAACAACGTGCTGGTCTTTCCGGGTGTCTTCCGCGGCCTGCTGGACGCGCAGTCCCGCACCGTCAACACCGAGATGATGCTCGCTGCCGCGAAGGCCCTCGCCGCCGTGGTGACCGAGGACGAGCTGAACCCGAACTACATCGTCCCGAGCGTCTTCAACGACAAGGTCGCGGGCGCCGTCGCCGGCGCGGTCCGCGAGGCCGCGAAGGCGGCCGGCGTGACGGTCAACGAGACCGTCTAGTAGCTGCGCGCGCCGCTGTGCGGGGGCTGTGAGCATCGCCACGGCAGGCCCCCGCCCCGGCGCGTCGTGGAACCACCTGATGCCGGGCGCGCTCTAGGGTGACGGCCGAGCAGGCGTTTTTCGTGTGACTCCCCAGGGTGTTCTCACGACTCCTACGGGTGCCGGATTGGCTTTCCCGCCGCAGGTAGGGGCAGGATGCGTCCCTGGGCGCGAGCGCATCGGCATCGCAGTGCCTCTTCGGCTCCGCCGCGTGGCACACCCCAACGGTAAGAAAAACACGGGAGTAACAACATGAACCGCAGTGAGCTGGTGGCCGCGCTGGCCGACCGTGCCGAGGTGACGCGCAAGGACGCCGACGCCGTACTGGCCGCTTTCGCCGAGGTCGTCGGCGACATCGTCTCCAAGGGCGACGAGAAGGTCACCATCCCTGGCTTCCTGACCTTCGAGCGCACCCACCGTGCCGCTCGTACCGCGCGTAACCCGCAGACCGGTGAGCCCATCAACATCCCGGCCGGTTTCAGCGTGAAGGTCTCCGCGGGCTCGAAGCTCAAGGAAGCCGCCAAGGGCAAGTGACCCTGCCGTTCGTACGCCACGGGACGGCGTACGAGGCGCTCTGAAGCGCTGTGACGCCAATGGGGCGGCCCTCCTTCACCGGAGGGCCGCCCCATCGTCGTACGGGCTTCGTGCGGCCTTCGTGCAGGCTTCGCGAGCCGTTAACCAGCCGTCAGCCGAGCGCCTTGCCGGGCAGCTCGACCTTCGCGCCCAGTTCAACCAGCTTTTCCATGAAGTTCTCGTAACCGCGGTTGATCAGGTCGATGCCGTGGACGCGCGAGGTGCCCTCGGCCGCGAGGGCGGCGATGAGGTAGGAGAAGCCGCCGCGCAGGTCGGGGATGACCAGGTCGGCGCCCTGGAGCTTCGTCGGGCCGGAGACGACCGCGGAGTGCAGGAAGTTGCGCTGGCCGAAGCGGCAGTCGGAGCCGCCCAGGCACTCGCGGTAGAGCTGGATGTGCGCGCCCATCTGGTTCAGCGCGGAGGTGAAGCCGAGGCGGGACTCGTACACCGTCTCGTGGACGATGGACAGGCCCGAGGCCTGCGTCAGGGCCACCACCAGCGGCTGCTGCCAGTCGGTCTGGAAGCCGGGGTGCACGTCCGTCTCCAGCGCGATGGACTTCAGCCGGCCGCCGGGGTGCCAGAAACGGATGCCCTCGTCGTCGATCTCGAAGGCGCCGCCGACCTTGCGGTAGGTGTTCAGGAACGTCATCATCGAGCGCTGCTGGGCGCCGCGGACGTAGATGTTGCCGCCGGTCGCGAGGGCCGCCGAGGCCCAGGACGCCGCCTCCAGGCGGTCCGACAGGGCGCGGTGGGTGTAGCCGCCGAGCTTGTCCACACCGGTGATGCGGATCGTGCGGTCGGTGTCCATCGCGATGATCGCGCCCATCTTCTGCAGAACGCAGATGAGGTCCTCGATCTCCGGCTCGACGGCCGCGTTGGACAACTCCGTGACGCCCTCGGCGAGTACGGCCGTCAGCAGCACCTGCTCGGTCGCACCGACGGACGGGTACGGCAGCCGGATCTTCGTGCCGCGCAGCCGCTGCGGCGCCTCCAGGTACTGGCCGTCCGCCCGCTTCTCGATCGTCGCGCCGAACTGCCGCAGCACGTCGAAGTGGAAGTCGATGGGCCGGCCGCCGATGTCGCAGCCGCCCAGGCCCGGGATGAACGCGTGGCCGAGACGGTGCAGCAGCGGACCGCAGAACAGGATCGGGATACGGCTGGAACCCGCGTGGGCATCGATGTCAGCGACGTTCGCACTTTCCACATGCGTCGGGTCGAGCACCAGCTCGCCGGGCTCCTCGCCCGGACGGACCGTCACCCCGTGCAGCTGGAGCAGGCCGCGCACGACGCGCACGTCACGAATGTCCGGAACGTTGCGCAGCCGGCTCGGCGCACTGCCCAGCAGCGCGGCGACCATGGCCTTCGGCACGAGGTTCTTCGCACCGCGGACCCGGATCTCGCCTTCCAGCGGGGTTCCGCCGTGGACAAGCAGGACATCGTCGTTGACGGTCATGAATCTCGCGTTCCGATTGGTTGGACAGGGGCCGGCCGATCACTCTTGGCGGGGGCCGGGAAGACAGACTAATCGCCGATGACCCCTCGTCCGTAAGCCCGAGTACGACCCAGCCACGTCAAAGCTCTGTCACAACACGAACGGTTCCCCGGCGGGCACATGGGGTCACCGCACGCGGGGAACGGCGATTGGCTCCCCACACCGGCGGAAGATGCGGGATCATGTCTGCCATGACCGAGGTGTCCTCGCTCACAGGGCGGCTGCTCGTGGCCACCCCCGCCCTGGCGGACCCGAACTTCGACCGTGCGGTCGTGCTCCTTCTCGACCACGACGAGGAGGGCTCCCTCGGTGTCGTCCTCAACCGTCCCACACCGGTGGGCGTCGGCGACATCCTGGAGGGCTGGGCCAACCTCGCGGGCGAGCCCGGCGTCGTCTTCCAGGGCGGCCCCGTCTCGCTGGACTCCGCGCTCGGCGTCGCGGTCATCCCGGGCGGCGCGGGCGGCGACGCCGCCCCGCTGGGCTGGCGGCGGGTGCACGGCGCGATCGGCCTGGTCGACCTGGAGGCCCCGCCGGAACTCCTCGCCTCGGCCCTCGGCTCCCTGCGCATCTTCGCCGGATACGCCGGCTGGGGCCCGGGCCAGCTGGAGGACGAGCTGGCGGAGGGCGCCTGGTACGTCGTGGAATCGGAACCCGGGGACGTCTCCTCCCCGGCCCCGGAAAGACTCTGGCGCGAAGTGCTCCGCCGCCAGCGCAGCGAACTGGCGATGGTGGCCACGTACCCGGACGACCCATCGCTCAACTGATGCGTGTGAGCTTCAGTACCCTTGGCGATATGAGCACTCTTGAGCCCGAGCGCGGGACTGGTACGGGGACCCTCGTCGAGCCGACGCCGCAGGTGTCCCACGGCGACGGTGACCACGAGCGCTTCGCCCACTACGTCCAGAAGGACAAGATCATGGCGAGCGCCCTGGACGGCACGCCCGTCGTGGCGCTGTGCGGCAAGGTATGGGTGCCGGGCCGTGACCCGAAGAAGTACCCGGTCTGCCCCATGTGCAAGGAGATCTACGAGTCCATGGGCGCCGGCGGCGACGAGGGCAAGGGCAAGGACGGCGGCAAGTAGCTCCTCCCTCCTTCTGATGTACGTGTGACATACGTCTGATCTGTGCGAGGCCCCCGGGGTGTGCGCTTCGGTGCACCCCGGGGGCCTTCGTGTGCCGAAGGCGCGAAGTGGTCGAGACCTCTTGTCGGCTTGTCCCCGGGCTCCTAACCTCCGGGCATGGTGGATCTGATTCCGGCTCCGGCGCGTTGTTCCGAGAACTCCGAGAACCCCGAGAACTCCGAGGACACCGCCGGACGCGCGAGGCTCGATCGCAGTACGGCGTTGGAGGCGCGGCCCGGTACGGAGGGGGTCGCGCGCTGGCTGAGGGCGACGGTCGGCGCGGCGACCGGGCTGCCGTTCCCGGAGGCGGCCGATCCCGCCGACCCCGGCAATCGCATCGTGCTCGGCGTCGAGCCGGACCTGCCCCCGGAGGGCTACCGGCTCGTCGGCGACGAGGGGCCGTACCGCATCCAGGGCGGCAGCGCGGCGGGTGTCTTCTGGGGGGCGCAGACCTTCCGGCAGCTGCTCGGTGCCGACGCCTTCCGCCGGGCGCCGGTGCGGCCGGGGCGGGACTGGGAGCTGCCGCGGGTCACCGTCGAGGACGCGCCGCGGTTCGGCTGGCGCGGTCTGCTGCTCGACGTCGCACGGCACTTCATGCCCAAGGAAGGCGTGCTGCGCTACCTGGATCTGATGGCCGCGCACAAACTCAACGTCTTCCACTTCCACTTGACGGACGATCAGGGCTGGCGGATCGAGATCAGGCGGTACCCGAAGCTGACCGAGGTCGCCACCTGGCGGGCGCGGACGAAATTCGGTCACCGTGCCTCGCCGCTGTGGGAGGAGAAGCCGCACGGCGGTTACTACACCCAGGACGACATCCGGGAGATCGTCGCCTACGCCGCCGAGCGGCACATCACCGTCGTCCCGGAGATCGACGTACCGGGCCACTCGCAGGCCGCCATCGCCGCGTACCCGGAACTCGGCAACACCGACGTCATCGACACGACCGCCCTCACCGTTCTGGACAACTGGGGGATCTCCTCGAACGTACTGGCTCCCACCGATACCACTCTGCGCTTCTACGAGGGGGTGTTGGAGGAGGTCCTGGAACTGTTCCCCGGAGAGTTCGTGCACATCGGCGGCGACGAGTGCCGCAAGGAGCAGTGGCGCGAGTCGGTGGCCGCCAAGACCCGTATCGCGGAGCTCGGGCTGGCCGACGAGGACGAGCTGCAGTCGTGGTTCATCGGCCACTTCGACCGGTGGCTGTCCGCGCGCGGGCGCCGGCTCATCGGCTGGGACGAGATCCTGGAGGGCGGCCTCGCGCCCGGTGCGGCGGTCTCCTCCTGGCGCGGCTACGGGGGCGGCGTCGCGGCGGCGCAGGCCGGGCACGACGTCGTCATCTGCCCGGAGCAGTACGTCTACCTGGACCACCGCCAGGCTCCGGGCGAGGACGAACCCGTGCCGATCGGCTTCGTGCGCACCCTGGAGGACGTCTACCGGTTCGAGCCCGTTCCATCCCAGCTCACCCCCGAGGAAGCCGGGCATGTGCTGGGCACCCAGGCCAACGTGTGGACCGAGGTGCTGGAGGACGCCGCGCGCGTGGACTACCAGACCTTCCCGAGGCTCGCCGCCTTCGCCGAGGTCGCCTGGAGCCGGCTGCCCGCCCCGGCGGAACGGGACTTCGCGGACTTCGAGCGCCGTATGGCCGCCCATTACGGGCGACTTGACGCCCTGGGGGTCGCATACCGGCCACCGGCCGGTCCCCGGCCCTGGCAGCGGCGCCCCGGTGTCCTCGGCCGGCCGATCGAGGGACCGCCTCCGAATAGGTAGCCGAACAGGTGGCCGAACAGGTGGCCGCCCCGAACAGACAACGGAAAAACCCCGGCACTATCACCGAAGAGTGGCAATTCGTGCGCACCGGTGCTGCCGTGCGAAAACGGACCATCCCCCCGATGGGATGGGTGAATGCCTCCTAGCGGACCCCCGCGTTCGGGTGTTGCGAAGATGTGCCAGAGTTGCCACGTCCGCCCTGTCAGCACGTACCGTACGGCGCACAGGCGGGACCAGGTGGGGCAGCGGGAAGGGGCAGCCGGTTTGACCACGCACGCACCGCAGGCGGCGCAGGCCGTCACGCTGCCCACGACTCTGGACGAGGCGGTGGCGGCCCTCACCGCCGTGCCCACCGCCGTCCCCGTCGCGGGCGGCACCGACCTGATGGCCACCGTCAACTCCGGCCAGCTCCGGCCCGCGGCCCTGGTGGGCCTCGGGCGGATCAGCGAGATCCGCGGCTGGCAGTACCAGGACGGCCACGCGCTGCTCGGCGCGGGCCTCACCCACGCGCGCATGGGCCGCCCCGACTTCGCGGCCCTGATCCCGGCGCTCGCCGCCGCGGCGCGCGCCGCGGGCCCGCCGCACATCCGAAACGCCGGCACCCTGGGCGGCAACATCGCCTCCGCGGCCCACACCGGGGACGCGCTGCCGGTGCTGGCCGCCCTGGAGGCGACCCTGATCGTCGCGGGCCCGGGCGGCGCCCGCCGCGAGGTCCCGGTGTCGCACCTGCTGGCCGGCGTGGAGATGCTGCGCGGCGGCGAGCTCATCGGCTTCGTGCGCGTACCGCTGCTGCACGCCCCGCAGGTCTTCCTGAAGGCGACGGGACGCACCGGGCCGGGCCGCGCGCTGGCCTCCGTGGCCCTCGTCCTCGACCCCGCCCGGCGCGGCGTGCGCTGCGCCGTCGGGGCCATAGCGCCGATGCCGCTCAGGCCCCTGGAGGCCGAGCAGTGGGTGGCGCAGCTCATCGACTGGGACAACGACCGCGCGCTCGTCCCGGAGGCCCTGGAGGCCTTCGGGGAGTACGTCGCCGCGGCCTGCATCCCCGACCCGGCACCGGAGGCGGACGGCACCGTCCCGCCTCTTCCGCCCGCCGTACTGCACCTGCGGCGCACCGTCGCCGCGCTGGCCCGACGAGCACTGGGGAGGGCGCTGTCGTGACCGACGACCAGCACGGAGAGGGCACGCCCCGAACCGGCGGGCGCTGGGACCCGCTGCCCCAGGGCGACTACGACGACGGCGCCACCGCCTTCGTCAAGCTCCCCGAGGGCGGCATCGACGCCCTGCTCTCCGGCGACAGCCCGCTGGCCGCACCCGGACACGGCTATGTGCCGCCGCCCATAACGGCGGCGCCCGCCGACGGCTCCGCCGGGACCTGGCCGGCGGCCGAGGGCGCCCAGTGGCCCGACCCGAACGCCGTGCCCCAGGAGCCGGTCACCGACGACCGGTTCACGTACCACCCCGGCGCCACGCAGCAGTGGACGTTCGAGGAGCCCGCCGCCCCGCCCGCGTCCGGCCACGACGTCACCGGGCAGTGGTCCATCCCCGTCGCCGGCGGCGACCTCCCGGACGAATCGGGGGAGTTCACCACATCCTCGCTGGTCGAGCAGTGGGGCGGCACCCCGCCCGCCACGCTCCCCGGCGGCGCGCCCGCGCCCTGGGCGACGGACGGCGCCGGCCAGACGTGGAGCCGGCAGGAGGCGCTCGCGCAGGCCGCCGAGTCCCTCGCGCAGACCACCGAGACGCCCGCGCACGGGATCCCGGCGCCCGAGGGGCACGCGCCTGCCGAGCCGTACGCCCCGCAGTACGACGGGCCGTACCCGGAGAACCCCGGCGCGCACGCGCCCGAGGAAGCCCCTGAGTGGCCCGCTGGCAGCCCCGCGCACCTTGAGACCTCCGCCGCCCCGGCAGCCGCACCAAAGGCCGTGGAAACGCCGGACACGGCCGAAGCGGTCGTACCCGCCGAAGCGGCCGTAGCCGCCGAACCCGCAGCACCCGTGGCACCCGCGGCCCCGGCCGACACGCCCGAAATCCCCGCGGACCTCGCTGACTCCGCGCCCGCGCAGGAGGAACCCCCGGCACCGGTGGCCGAGCCCGGGGAGCCCGAGGCGTCCGCCCCGGCGGTCCCGGCCGACCCGGAGCAGGACGGCGCCCCGGAGGACCTCGACCCCACGCCCCTGCCCCCGCTCGACGACCATCCCCTCGCCTCCTTCGTCCTGCGCGTCAACGGCGCCGACCGGCCCGTCACCGACGCCTGGATCGGCGAGTCGCTGCTGTACGTCCTGCGCGAGCGGCTCGGTCTCGCGGGCGCCAAGGACGGCTGCTCGCAGGGCGAGTGCGGGGCCTGCAACGTGCAGGTCGACGGGCGGCTGGTGGCCTCCTGCCTGGTCCCGGCGGTCACCGCGGCCGGCGCCGAGGTGCGCACCGTCGAGGGCCTGGCCGTCGACGGACAGCCCTCCGACGTGCAGCGCGCGCTCGCCCGGTGCGGTGCCGTGCAGTGCGGCTTCTGCGTGCCCGGCATGGCGATGACCGTGCACGACCTGCTGGAGGGCAACCCCGCCCCGACCGAGCTGGAGACCCGGCAGGCCCTGTGTGGCAACCTGTGCCGCTGCTCCGGCTACCGGGGCGTCGTCCAGGCCGTCAAGGAGGTCGTCGCCGAACGCGAGGCGCTCACCGCCGCGGACGCCGGGACGGACACCGACGCGGCACGTATTCCGCACCAGGCGGGCCCCGGCTCCGGGGGCGTCAACCCGTCTGCGTTCGAGACGCCCAGCGTCTTCGACAGCCCCGGCACCTTCGGCGCGCCGGCACCGCACGAGCAGCACTACGGCCAGGACGGAGGCCAGGCGTGAGCAACGAAGCCGCCGCGACCACCACCGCGGAACCCGCTCCCGCCGCCGAGCCGCTGCCGCACGGCCTCGGCGCCTCGCTGCCGCACGCCGACGCCCGCGCCAAGACCGAGGGCACCTTCCCGTACGCGGCCGACCTGTGGGCCGAGGGCCTGCTGTGGGCGGCCGTGCTGCGCTCCCCGCACGCGCACGCGCGCATCGTCTCCGTCGACACCACCCACGCGCGCGAGATGCCCGGCGTACGGGCCGTCGTCACCCACGAGGACGTGCCCGGCACCCCGCGCCACGGCCGGGGCACGCCCGACCGCCCGGTGTTCGCCTCCGAGGTCGTGCGGCACCACGGCGAACCCATCGCGGCCGTCGCCGCCGACCACCCGGACACCGCGCGGATGGCCGCCGCCGCGATCATCGTCGAGTACGAAGTACTCGACCCGGTCACCGACCCGGAGCACGCCTTCGAGGCCGAACCGCTGCACCCCGACGGCAACCTGATCCGGCACATCCCGCTGCGCCACGGCGACCCGGAGGCGGTCGGCGAGATCGTGGTCGAGGGCCTGTACCGCATCGGCCGCCAGGACCCGGCCCCCATCGGTGCCGAGGCCGGCCTCGCCGTGCCCCGCCCCGACGGCGGCGTGGAGCTGTACCTGGCCTCCACCGACCCGCACACCGACCGCAACACGGCCGCGGCCTGCTACGGCCTGTCCCCTGATCGGGTGAAGATCGTCGTCACCGGGGTGCCCGGCGCCACCGCCGACCGCGAGGACCAGAGCTTCCAGCTCCCGCTCGGCCTGCTCGCCCTGAAGACCGGCTGCCCGGTGAAGCTCACGGCCACGCGCGAGGAGTCCTTCCTCGGCCACGCCCACCGCCACCCCACCCTGCTGCGCTACCGCCACCACGCCGACGCCGAGGGCAAGCTGGTGAAGGTCGAGGCGCAGGTGCTGCTGGACGCGGGCGCGTACGCCGACACCTCCGCAGAGGTCCTGGCCGCCGCTGTCTCCTTCGCCTGCGGCCCGTACGTCGTCCCGAACGCCTTCATCGAGGGCTGGGCCGTGCGCACCAACAACCCGCCCTCCGGGCACGTGCGCGGCGAGGGCGCCATGCAGGTGTGTGCCGCCTACGAGGCGCAGATGGACAAGCTCGCGAAGAAGCTCGGCCTGGACCCGGCCGAGCTGCGCCTGCGCAACGCGCTCGCGACCGGCGACGTCCTGCCCATCGGGCAGACGGTGACCTGCCCGGCGCCGGTGGCCGAACTCCTCCAGGCCGTACGGGACTTCCCGCTGCCCGCGCTGCCCAAGGACACGCCCGAGGAGGAGTGGCTGCTGCCCGGCGGCCCCGAGGGCGCGGGCGAGCCGGGCGCGGTGCGCCGGGGCGTCGGCTACGGCCTGGGCATGGTGCACATGCTCGGCACGGAAGGCGCCGACGAGGTGTCCACCGCGACCGTGAAGGTCCACGACGGCGTCGCGACCGTGCTGTGCGCGGCCGTGGAGACCGGCCAGGGCTTCACCACGCTGGCCCGGCAGATCGTCCAGGAGACGCTCGGCATCGACGAGGTCCACGTGGCCCCGGTCGACACCGACCAGCCCCCGGCCGGCGGCAGCTGCCGGGGCCGGCACACCTGGGTGTCGGGCGGCGCGGTGGAACGGGCGGCCAAGATGGTCCGCACCCAGCTCCTCCAGCCCCTGGCGCACAAGTTCGGCATGTCCACCGAGCTGCTCCAGATCACCGACGGCAAGATCACCTCGTACGACGGCGTGCTGTCGACGACCGTCACCGAGGCGATGGAGGGCAAGGAGCTGTGGGCCACGGCCCAGTGCCGCCCGCACCCCACCGAGCCGCTGAACGAGTCCGGCCAGGGCGACGCCTTCGTCGGGCTCGCCTTCTGCGCGATCCGCGCGGTGGTGGACGTGGACGTCGAGCTGGGCTCGGTCCGGGTGGTGGAGCTGGCCCTCGCCCAGGACGTGGGCCGCATCCTCAACCCGGCGCAGCTGGAGGCCCGGATCGAGGCGGGCGTAACCCAGGGCATCGGCATCGCCCTCACCGAGAACCTCCGCACCCCGCGCGGCCTGATCCGCCACCCCGACCTGACCGGATACGCCCTGCCGACCGCCCTGGACGCGCCGGACATCCGGATCGTGAAACTGGTCGAGGAACGGGACGTGGTCGCCCCCTTCGGCGCCAAGTCGGTCAGCGCGGTCCCGGTCGTGACGGCCCCCGCGGCGATCGCCTCGGCCGTCCGCGCGGCCACCGGCCGCCCGGTCAACCGCCTGCCCATCCGCCCCCAGGCCGCGGTGGTGACGGACCGATGACCACTCCTCCGAGTCCTCCCGAAGAGCCGCGCTACGAACCTCCGCCCGCGCTCGGCAAGTTGTTCCTCTGGATCCTGCTGTTCGTCGTGGCGGCGCTGGCCGTTGTCCTGGGCGGCGTCTACTTCACGTGAGTTCGTGTTCGCCTGGAACGGAACGCGGCTGCACCGTCTGACGTCCTCCCAGGTGGAGGGCGTTGTCAGTGGGGCGGCGTAGTGTTCCGAGCAGTGGGGGACGGCCGTTCCCGACGCACCAGGACCGGATCGCGGGGGAGCGATGAGCACGACCGACGCCGGGGTTCCGGCGATCACGCTGACCGAGGCGGAGCTGGACCGCTACGTCACGCACGCCCCGACCCGCGGCCTGCTCACCGGCCCCGGACTGCCCGCCGACACCGGCCTGTTGACCTTCTCCCCGCTGCGCACGAACGGCCTGCGCACCCTCGCCGACGCCACCGACGGCCCCCTGCACCTCGCGGAGGAGCTGCGGGACCGCCTGGTGATCGGTGAACTCCTCAACCCGGCCGGCATGGAGTGCGAGTCGATCCTGCTCGACGGCGACACCGGCGAGCTGACGACGGCGTACCTCTTCGCCCCGTCCGACCCACGCCCCTTCGCGCCCTCCCTGGCGACCCTCCTGCGCTTCGCCGCGGTCACCGAGGAACTGGCGGGCCTGCGCGGCCGGTTCGCCGCCCTGGCGGGCCAGTACGGCCCCCGGACGGCGACCGAGGCGTCCCGGCTCCTCCTCGGGCTCTTCGAGGAGGGCACGGACGGCGACGTCCCGCCGTACTGGAAGGCGGCGGCGCTGATCCGCCCGCTCGCCCTCGTCGCCGGCCCCGGCACGGTCTGCGGCCTCACCCTGGACGTCCCGGCCCGTCTCCTGGACCAGGAGTTCGGCCACGGCCGCGTGGTCCGCTTCGAGGAGGTCGACTTCCCGGCGACGCTCACCCACGAGCCGACCCGCCGCTTCCTGCGCGAGACCGGGCTGCCGGAGGAGACGGTCCTCTTCCACGCCGACACGGACGTGCCCCTGCCGACCCTGCGCGAGTACTTCACCGACGAGCGCACGGACGGCGACTACCCGCTGCACGAACTTCCCGCCCACGCCGACCACTTGATCCGCGTCGGACACCTGGTCGAGGACAACAGCCTGGTGATCGACGGCAGAACGGGCGCGGTGCTGACGTTCAGCGAGCCGGAGGCGACCCTCTACCCGCTCAACACCGACGTCTCCACCCTCGCCTTCACGCTCTGGCTCCTCCACCACGAGCGCACCATCGACGAGCATTTGGGCAACGAACTGGGCACGGAGGCCTACGACCAGCTCGCCGCCGCGATGATCCACACCCTGAACACCGTCGACCCGACGGGGATGTCCCCGCTCACCGACTGGCACTACTGGACGGAGCTGTTCCAGGACGAGGCGGGCGGGGTCCTCTGACACTCGGAACCAGGACGGGCGTTCTGGAGGCCGTGGCGGGATTCGAACCCACGTAACTCGCTTTGCAGGCGAGCCCCTGAACCACTCGGGCACACGGCCGTGTTCTTTGCTGTTCCGGGAATGAACGTACGGGTCCGTCGGAGCGGCGTTCAAGGGAACGGGCGGGGCTGCAACAGGGCTGCCATGCGGCGTTCATGAAACGCCTGGGGCGTACGACCATGGTCGGAGCGGGAGTGCGACCACCGACAGGGGTCAAGCCGCGTTGTGCGCCTTACGCTGACGACCATGACCGCCCTGGAACCCCGCGACGCCGCCGTCGTGAACGCCGAGAGAGACGACGGCAGCGTGCTGAGCCGGTCGTACCGGGCGCTCAGCGTCGGCCTCGTCTCCGTGATCTTCCTCATCGCCTTCGAGGCCACCGCCATCGGCACCGCGATGCCGGTCGCGGCCCGGGAGCTGGACGGTGTGGCGCTGTACGCGTTCGCGTTCTCGGGGTACTTCACCACCAGCCTGTTCGGCATGGTGCTCTCCGGTCAGTGGTCGGACCGGCGCGGCCCGCTCGCGCCGCTGACCACGGGCATCGCGGCCTTCGCGGCGGGGCTGGTGGTGGCCGGGACCGCCCAGGCGATGTGGGCGTTCATCCTCGGCCGGGCCGTACAGGGACTCGGCGGCGGGCTGGTCATCGTCGCCCTGTACGTCGTCGTCGGCCGCGCCTACCCGGAGCGGCTGCGGCCCGCCATCATGGCCGCCTTCGCCGCCGGCTGGGTGGTGCCGTCCATCGTCGGCCCCCTCGCCGCCGGTGCCGTGACCGAGCGGCTCGGCTGGCGCTGGGTGTTCCTCGGCATCCCGGTCCTCGTGGTGCTCCCGCTCGCCCTCGCGCTGCCGCAGATACGGCGGAGGGCGGCGGGACCGCTGGACGCGGAGGCCGGTGCCGCGGCCTTCGACGGGCGCCGGATCCGCCTCGCCCTCGGCATCTCGCTCGGCGCCGGGCTCCTCCAGTACGCCGCCCAGGACCTCCGCGTCCTCTCCCTCCTGCCCGGGCTGGCCGGCGCGGCCCTCCTCGTGCCCGCCGTCCTCGGTCTCCTGCCGCGCGGCACCTACCGGGCCGCCCGCGGTCTGCCCTCCGTCGTGCTGCTGCGCGGGCTGGCCGACGGGGCCTTCATCGCCGCCGAGTCGTTCGTGCCGCTGATGCTGGTCACCCAGCGGGGGCTGTCGCCGACGCTCGCCGGGTTCTCGCTGGCGGCGGGCGGCGCCACCTGGGCGCTGGGTTCATGGGTGCAGTCCCGGCCACGCCTTGAGCCGTACCGGGAGCGGCTGATGACGTTCGGGATGGTGCTGGTCGCCGCCTCGATCGCCGCCGTGCCGAGTGTGCTCGTGGATGCGGTGCCCGTCTGGACCGTGGCGGTCGCCTGGGGCTTCGGCTGCTTCGGCATGGGCCTGGTGCTCGCCTCCGCCAGCGTGCTCCTGCTCAAGCTGTCGCCCCCGGAGGAGGCCGGCACCAACTCCGCGGCCCTCCAGATCTCCGACGCCCTCTCCAACGTCGTCCTTCTGGCGGCGACCGGCGCGGCCTTCGCGGCCCTGGGCGGCGGCAGCACCACACCCACGACAGCGGACGGCACCCACCCGGCCGCCTTCGCCGCGGTGTTCCTGCCGATGGCGGGGGTGGCGTTGGCGGGGGCCTGGGTGACGAGGCGGCTGCGGGGGGTGCCCGAATCCGGTACCGCGGTGACCCCATGATCGGTACCGTCCTGGTATGGCTATGAACCTTCGTCTCCGTGACGACCAGCAGGAGGCGCTCAGGCTGCGGGCCGAGCAGGAGGGGCGCAGCATGCACGCCGTAGTGCTACAGGCCATCGACCGGTATCTGGAGCAGGAGACGGACCGGGAAACGGTGCGTCGCCTCGGGGCGAAGTACGCGGCGGCGCACGCCGACCTGCTTCGGAGGCTGGGGGAGTAGCGGATGAAGTACCTCACGGTCCCGGAGGTCCTGGACCTGGCGGAGCTGGCGTGCGGGGGACAGGAGGTCGCCGTGCGCGATCTGGGTCTGCTCAGCTCGGCCGTGCACCGCCCCCAGTCGCAGATGTTCGGCGTCGAGGCGTACACCGATCCGTTCGAGAAGGCCGCCGCACTGCTGCACTCGCAGGCCGTCAATCATCCCCTGGTGGACGGCAACAAGCGCATGGCGTGGATGTCCACCGTCGTCTATCTCGACTTCAACGGCACAGACATGGTCGGCGTCGACCAGGACGAGGCCTACAAGCTCGTCATCGAGGTGGCATCGGGCAGCCTGGAGGATGTGGGGATGATCGCCCGGCGTTTGAGGGCGCTGCACGAGGCGATGTGAACTGGGTCCCACCCACGGGCGGTGCGCCCTCGTTCGCGCGTTGACGGGGGTGGGGCGCCGGTAGGGTGGCCCGGTTGTCATACGTAGCCGAGCCGCCCCTACCCACTGACCACGGAGACCGTGACTACCACCGCCGCCACCGCCTCCCATCACCTTTCCCCCGCCTTCCCGGGCCGTGCGCCCTGGGGTACCGCCAGCAAGCTGCGTGCCTGGCAGCAGGGGGCGATGGAGAAGTACGTACAGGAACAGCCGCGCGACTTCCTCGCCGTCGCCACGCCCGGCGCCGGCAAGACGACCTTCGCGCTGACGCTCGCCTCCTGGCTGCTGCACCACCACGTCGTGCAGCAGGTGACCGTGGTCGCGCCGACCGAGCACCTCAAGAAGCAGTGGGCCGAGGCCGCGGCCCGGATCGGCATCAAGCTCGACCCCGAGTACAGCGCCGGCCCGCTCGGCAAGGACTACGACGGGGTCGCCGTCACGTACGCCGGTGTCGGCGTGCGCCCCATGCTGCACCGCAACCGCGTCGAGCAGCGCAAGACTCTCGTCATCCTCGACGAGATCCACCACGCCGGTGACTCCAAGTCCTGGGGCGAGGCGTGCCTGGAGGCCTTCGAACCCGCGACCCGGCGGCTCGCGCTGACCGGTACGCCGTTCCGGTCCGACACCAACCCCATCCCCTTCGTGACGTACGAGGAGGGGCAGGACGGTATCCGGCGGTCCGCCGCCGACTACACCTACGGCTATGGCAACGCCCTCGCCGACCACGTCGTCCGGCCCGTCATCTTCCTCTCCTACAGCGGCAACATGCGCTGGCGCACGAAGGCCGGTGACGAGATCGCCGCCAGGCTCGGCGAGCCCATGACCAAGGACGCGGTCAGCCAGGCCTGGCGCACCGCGCTCGACCCGCGCGGCGACTGGATGCCCAGCGTGCTGCGCGCCGCCGACCAGCGGCTCACCGAGGTCAGGAAGGCCATCCCGGACGCGGGCGCCCTCGTCATCGCCTCCGACCAGGACTCCGCGCGCGCCTACGCCAAGCTGATCCGCGAGATCACCGGCAACAAGGCGACCCTCGTCCTGTCCGACGACGCCGGCGCCTCGAAGAGGATCGACGAGTTCAGCGAGAACGACGACCGCTGGATGGTCGCGGTGCGCATGGTGTCCGAGGGCGTCGACGTGCCCCGGCTCGCGGTCGGGGTGTACGCCACCACCATCTCCACCCCCCTCTTCTTCGCACAGGCCGTCGGACGCTTCGTACGCTCCCGCCGGCGCGGCGAGACCGCGTCCGTGTTCCTGCCGACCGTCCCCGACCTGCTGACCTTCGCCAACGAGATGGAGAAGGAACGCGACCACGCCCTCGACAAGCCGAAGAAGGAGGGTGAGGAGGACCCGTACGCCGAGTCCGAGAAGGAGATGGACGAGGCGAACAAGCAGCAGGACGAGGACACCGGCGAACAGGAGCAGTTCTCGTTCGAGGCGCTGGAGTCCGAGGCCGTCTTCGACCGGGTGCTCTACGACGGCGCCGAGTTCGGCATGCAGGCCCACCCGGGAAGCGAGGAGGAGCAGGACTACCTGGGGATTCCCGGGCTCCTCGAACCCGAGCAGGTGCAGATGCTGCTCCAGAAGCGGCAGGCCCGGCAGATCGCGCACAGCCGCAAGAAGCCGGACGCGGAGGCCGACCTGCTGGAGCTGCCCGCCGAGCGGCGCCCCGTGGTCAGCCACAAGGAGATGATGGAGCTGCGCAAGCGGCTCAACACCATGGTGAGCGCGTACGTCCACCAGAGCGGCAAGCCGCACGGCGTCATCCACACCGAGCTGCGCCGGGTGTGCGGCGGACCGCCGAGCGCGGAGGCGACGGCGGGGCAGCTGCGGCAGCGCATCGCCAAGGTGCAGGAGTGGGCGACCCGCATGCGGTGAGGCCCGGTCCGGCCTCGGTGTGCGTATCCGGACGAATGCAGGCAGGCCGGATCCGGCCTTGCCCGGATTCTGGACGAAGACTTCCGCTCAGCGAACCGGCTTCGCTAGTGTCCCGCTACGCACACGCCCCGTGGCAGCGCCGCCGCGGAGCGCAGCCGTGAAGCGACACGGTCCGCAGCCGCCGGGCCGTCCTGCCGATCGGCGGCCTCTGAGGCGCGTCGCCGACGGGACTCGGTGACGTATTCCGCGCTTGGAGGCCGCCGACCTCACCACCAAAGGAGTGGGCGTCGTGACCGCGGAGACCTCTCAGACGCTCGACCGGGGACTGCGCGTCCTCAAGCTGCTGGCCGACACGGACCACGGGCTGACCGTCACCGAGCTATCCACCAAACTGGGCGTGAACCGGACCGTGGTGTACCGGTTGCTCGCCACGCTGGAGCAGCACGCGCTCGTACGACGTGACCTGGGCGGGCGAGCCCGGGTCGGGCTCGGGGTGCTGCGCCTCGGCCGCCAGGTGCATCCGCTGGTACGCGAGGCCGCGCTGCCCGCGTTGCGCTCGCTCGCCGAGGACATCGGGGCGACGGCGCATCTGACCCTGGTCGACGGTGCGGAGGCGCTGGCCGTCGCGGTCGTCGAGCCGACGTGGACCGACTACCACGTGGCGTACCGGGCCGGCTTCCGGCATCCGCTGGACCGGGGGGCGGCGGGCAGGGCGATCCTCACGGCCCGGCACTCCCCGTCGGCCGAACCCGGCTACACCCTCACGCACGGAGAACTGGAGGCGGGCGCGAGCGGGGCGGCGGCGCCGCTGGTCGGGGTGACGGGGGTCGAGGGCAGCGTGGGCGTGGTGATGCTGGCGGACTCGGTGCCGGAGCGGGTGGGAGCCAGGGTGGTGGAGGCGGCCAAGGAAGTCGCGGAGGCCCTGCGCTGACAAGGCACCCGGCGTTGGCGCCGGCCGGCTTCGCCTGCCCGCGCTTGTGGGGTGCCCGCAGCGCGGTGGGAGGGAGGCCTCGGTCCGCAGTGTTCGCACGTTGTCGTTAGATTGATTCCGTGCTCTCACGTCTCACACGCCTCCAGGCCATCGCCGTCAGCGCCGTGCCCGTCGCGGCGCTGCTCGCCACGGCGGCGTTCGCGCCGCTGCCGTTCTCGGTGGCGCAGCCCGGGATGACGGCGAACGTGCTCGGGAAGAACAAGGGCACCGAGGTGATCACCGTCTCCGGCGCCCCGGTCCGGCGGACCAGCGGGCAGCTGCGGATGGTGACCATCGTGGCGACCGGTCCGACCACCCGGGTCTCGCTCGGGGACGTGATCGACGGCTGGTTCCGCACCGACCGCGCCGTCATGCCGCGCGACTCGGTCTACCCGAGCGGCAACAGCGTGAAGGAGATCGAGAAGCACAACGCGGCGCAGATGCGGCAGTCCCAGGACGCCGCGACCGTGGCCGCGCTGAAGTACCTCGACCTGAGCCCCGACAAGGTGAAGGTCTCGCTCAGGCTCGCCGACGTGGGCGGGCCGAGCGCCGGGCTGCTGTTCACCCTGGGGATCATCGACAAGCTGGACGGCGACGGCAGCGGCGGCGACCTGACCGGTGGCCGCACCATCGCCGGTACGGGGACGATCGACGCGGCAGGCAAGGTCGGCGCGGTCGGCGGGGTCGCCCTCAAGACGCAGGCCGCCCGGCGGGACGGGGCGACCGTCTTCCTGGTCCCGAAGGCCGAGTGCGCCGATGCCAAGGCCGAGCTGCCCAAGGGGCTGCGGCTGGTGCCGGTCACCACGCTGAAGGGCGCGGTGAACTCCCTGGCGGCGCTGGAGAAGGGGAAGGGCTCGGTACCGAGCTGTTAGGGCCTGTCTTCCGGATCTTGCCGGGGTCGCGGGGTCCGGCACGCACTCCCCCAGAGGGGGGACCCCCAGCGGCGTTGTCGTCGGTTGCCGACTCCCCCACGCTCGAATGCGCTCGCGCGGGGGGACCCCCATCGCGTCGCCGCCCTCCTCCGCCTTGCAGCTGCACGCACCAGACCCCGCTCGGGTCGGCCGGGAAGCTCGGTGGGCTGGAGCCGGGCCTGATCCGGAAGAAAGACCCTAGGCCACCGCCGCGACGGGCCGGGGGGTGGAGGCGAGGCGCAGGCCGAGTTCCACCAGGGTCCAGCCGACGCGGGCGCGCAGTTCGGCCGGGGGCTTCACCTCGGTGGCGAGACGGTGGGCGGCGGCCTGGGTGTGCAGGTCGGCGATGTGGGACGCGGCGAGCTGGGTCGTGGCGTTCATGAGGGTGCCTCTCAGTCCGTCTCGATGGGGAACAGGTGCGTGTGGACGCGTACTTGCTCGGCGTCGGGCGTGTCCGCGTCGGTGACGCGGTCGCGGTAGCCGTCGATCAGGGCGTGCATCTTCTGGATCAGCTCGGCGGCCAGTTCGGGCGTGAGCCGGAGCGTCATGTCGCTCATGTCGGAGGCGTCGGACCACTTCGGGAGCCAGTCCTGACGCGTGGCCATGAAGGTGGACAGCTCGCGGTGGTGGGCGGCCAGTGCCTCGTGCAGGAAGAAGTCGGCCGCGCCGCGCACCGCCGGGTCGGGGCTGCTGATCAGGTCGTCGCTCATGCTCAGGCCCTGGTCGGCCGCCTGCCACCAGCGCTCGCGCCCCTTGCCCTGCTCGGGGGCGTCCTCGACGAAGCCGTACACCGCGAGCTGCCGCAGGTGGTAGCTGGTCGCCCCGCTCGACTCGCCCAGTTTCTCGGCGAGTTGGGAAGCCGTGGCCGGCCCGCCGCGGCGCAGGGCGTTGAGCAGCTCCATGCGCAGCGGGTGAGCCAGCCCCTTCAGTGAACGGGCGTCCAGCTCGCGGACCTTGTGCTGCTGTGGTTCCTCCGTCATGCGTACAACGATAGCTATGCAAAGACTTCTTTGCAAGCAGTCCTTTGCAACAACTTCTTTGTAAGTCAGCCCGTCGTCGGCTGCGCCCCTTCGTTGTCCCGGGCCGCCTGCTCCACCAGCGGGATGACCCGCAGCGGAACGGGGGTCTCCATGACGATCGTCGTGGAGGCCCGGACGATGCCGTCAAAACCGACAACCAGGTCGATCACCCGTTGAAGATCGGCGTTCGAGCGGGCCACCAGGCGGCACAGCATGTCCCCGTTACCGGTGGTCGTCAGCAGCTCCAGCACCTCCGGCACGGTCACCAGGTGCGCCCGCACGTCGGCCCCTTGGCCCTGCTGGATCTGCAGCGTGGCGAATGCGGTGACCGGGTAGCCGAGGGCCGCCGGGTCCACCTGCGGGCCGAATCCGTGGATGACTCCGCTCGACTGAAGCCGGTCCAGCCGCGCCTGCACCGTGCCCCGCGCGACCCCGAGCCGCCGGGACATCTCCAGTACGCCGATGCGCGGCTCCCGGGCGAGCAGCACGATGATGCGGCCGTCCAGATGATCGATCGCCACGGGACCCCCTGAGATGGTCAGCCTGTACAGATCAAGCGCCAAAGCGGCTGGATCACTGAACAGATTGTCCAGCGATTACGGCCACTATTGCGCACCTTGCAGACCGGGTCCACGCTTCGCTTATGACGCAGACCACACACCACACTCCCGACACCACCCGGGCGGCCGACCCCTTCCCGGTCAAGGGAATGGACGCGGTCGTCTTCGCCGTGGGCAACGCCAAGCAGGCGGCGCACTACTACTCGACCGCCTTCGGCATGCGGCTGGTCGCCTACTCCGGACCGGAGAACGGCAGCCGCGAGACCGCCAGCTACGTGCTGGAGAACGGCTCCGCCCGGTTCGTCCTCACCTCGGTGATCAAGCCCAGCACCGACTGGGGCCACTTCCTGGCCCGGCACGTCGCCGAGCACGGCGACGGCGTCATCGACCTGGCCATCGAGGTCCCGGACGCGCGCCGCGCCTTCGCCTACGCCGTCGAGCACGGCGCCCGGCCGGTCACCGAGCCGTACGAGGTGAAGGACGAGCACGGCACCGTCGTCCTCGCCGCGATCGCCACCTACGGCGAGACCCGCCACACCCTGGTCGAGCGCACCGGCTACGAGGGCCCGTACCTGCCCGGCTTCGTCGCCACGGCCCCGATGGTCGAACCCCCCGCCCAGCGCACCTTCCAGGCCATCGACCACTGCGTCGGCAACGTCGAACTCGGCCACATGAACGAGTGGGTGGCGTTCTACAACAAGGTCATGGGCTTCACGAACATGAAGGAGTTCGTGGGCGACGACATCGCCACCGAGTACAGCGCCCTGATGTCGAAGGTGGTCGCCGACGGCACCCGCAAGGTCAAGTTCCCGATCAACGAGCCCGCGATCGCCAAGAAGAAGTCCCAGATCGACGAGTACCTGGAGTTCTACGGCGGCGCCGGCGTCCAGCACATCGCGCTGAACACCAACGACATCGTCCAGACGGTACGTACCATGCGCGCGGCCGGCGTCGAGTTCCTCGACACCCCCGACAGCTACTACGACACCCTCGGCGAATGGGTGGGCGAGACCCGCGTGCCCATCGACACCCTGCGCGAGCTGAAGATCCTCGCCGACCGCGACGAGGACGGCTACCTGCTGCAGATCTTCACCAAGCCGGTCCAGGACCGCCCGACCGTGTTCTTCGAACTCATCGAGCGGCACGGCTCCATGGGCTTCGGCAAGGGCAACTTCAAGGCCCTGTTCGAGGCGATCGAGCGCGAGCAGGAGAAGCGCGGCAACCTCTAGGGCCTCTCGTTTGGATCACGCCGGGCTCGCGGGGCCTGGCACGCACTCCCCCAGAGGGGGGACCCCCAGCGGCGTTGTCGTCAGTCGCCAACACTCCCCCACGCTCGGCTTCGCTCGCGCGGGGGGACCCCCATCGTTGACTCCCTCCTCCGCCTTGCAGATGCACGCACCAGGCCCCGCTCCCTGATCCGGCCTGATCCAAACGAAAGACCCTAGCCCGCGTCTCCGGCCCGCGCCCAAGAGGTCTCAGGGGGTCTGCGGGGGCAGGGGTCTGCACGAACGCCACCACCGCTCGCCCCAGATGCTCCATCGCATAGAGAATTCCGGGGCGAGCATCACGCACGCCCTCACACGGGCCAACACGCGAGAACGATCGTCAGAAGACCTTGCCCGGGTTGAGAATGCCCAGAGGGTCAAACACGGCCTTGATGCCGCGGTGCATCTCCAACGACACCGGCCCCACCTCCCGAGCGAGCCAGTCCTTCTTCAGCAGCCCGACTCCGTGCTCCCCCGTGATCGTCCCGCCGAGCTCCAGGCCGAGAGCCATGATCTTGTCGAAGGACTCCCGAGCGCGCCGCGACTCGTCCTCGTCGTTCGCGTCGAAGCACACGGTCGGATGGGTGTTGCCGTCCCCCGCGTGCGCGACGACGCCGATCGTGAGGTTGAGCTCGTCGGCGATCTTCGCAACGCCGTCGATGAACTCGCCGAGCTTGGACCGGGCAACACAGACGTCATCAATCATCGTCGCAGGTCGGACGGCTCGTGCCATAGAGCAACTGTCGTCGATCATCGTCGTGCCCTTGACCGCCTCCAGCGCGGTCAGCGAGAGCCGCCGGGCCTGGAGGAGGAGTTCGGACTCGGCGGCGTCCTCGGCGGGGACGACCTGGGTGGCGCCGGCGGCATCGCACAGCGCGCCCACCGCGGCGAGGTCGGCGGCCGGGTCCGGGGTGTCGAAGGCGGCCAGCAGCAGGGCCTCGGTGGTCTCGGGCAGCCCCATGTGGGCGAGGTCGTTGACGGCCTTGACGGTCGTACGGTCCATCAGTTCGAGGAGGGACGGCACATGGCCGCCCTCCATGATCCGGCAGACCGCGGCGCAGGCGTCGGCGGCGGAGGCGAACTCGGCGGCCAGCACGAGCTGCTGGGGCGGCTTGGGCTTCAGGGCGAGGACGGCGCGCACCACGATGCCGAGCGAGCCCTCGGAGCCCACGAACAGGCGGGTGAGGTCGTAGCCCGCGACGCCCTTCGCGGTGCGGCGGCCGGTGGACATCAGGCGGCCGTCGGCGAGGACGACGTCGAGTCCGAGCACGTACTCGGCGGTCACTCCGTACTTGACGCAGCACAGGCCGCCGGAGGCCGTGCCGATGTTGCCGCCGATGGTGCAGGTCTCCCAGCTGGAGGGGTCCGGCGGGTAGTACAGGCCGTGTTCCTCGACGGCGCGGGAGAGGGCGGCGTTGACGACGCCCGGTTCGACCACGGCGATCCGGTCGACGGGGCTGATCTCCAGGATGCGGTCCATCTTGGTGAGGGACAGCACGATGCAGCCGTCGGTGGCGTTGGCGCCGCCGGACAGGCCGGTGCGGGCGCCCTGCGGGACGACCGGCACGCGCAGTTCGGTGGCGGTGCGCAGGACGTGCTGCACCTGTTCGACCGTGCGCGGCAGCACGACCACGGCCGGGGCGCCGGCCGGGCAGAAGCTGGCCATGTCGTTGGCGTAGGAGGCGGTGACGTCGGGATCGGTGAGGACGGCCTCGGCGGGCAGGCCGGTCAGGAGCCGGTCGGTGAGACTACCGGTCGCCTGTTCGCTGGGCGCTTCGATACGGCTCATGATCACAGCGTCGCACCCGGGGCCATCGGTGTGAACCCGCCGACCGCGCCTTTGGGCCACCCGGCCGCGCTCGTCGTATCGACGGGTCGTACGACGCACAGTGAGCGGCATGGAGAACCGACCGAACGGGCCGTCCGCGCCGGGCACGTCCCTGATGGCCGAGCCGCCCGCGCCGCAGCGTCGCCGCCGGTGGCCGCGGCGGCTGCTGGTCGCCACGCTGGTCACCGCGGTGGCGGGCGGGGCCACGGTGGGCGCGCTGCTGGTGCTGCCGTCGCACGGGCCGCGCCGGGCGAAGCCGCCCGCTGCCGGTCCCCAGGCGCGGGCGCGGGCGCAGGAGCTGACGCTGGCGGCGGTCACCTCCGGGGTGCCGGCCGCGCTGCCCGAGGTGACGGCGCTCATCGGACGGCAGGAGAGCAGGGTGCGGGCCCGGCCGCAGGACGCGCGGGCGTGGGCGGTGCTGGGGTCCGCCTACGTGGAGCGGGGGCGCCGGACGGCCGGCGCGGAGGATTATCCGAAGGCCGAGCAGGCCCTGCGCAAGGCCTCGCAGCTGGCCGGCGACAAAGACACGGCGGCCCTGGACGGGCTGGCCGCGCTGGCGAACGCGCGCCGGGACTTCCCGACGGCGAAACAGTACGGCGAGCAGGCGCTGAAGCTGGCCCCGAAGCAGTGGACGGCGTATCCGCCGCTGCTCGACGCCTACACCGGGCTCAACGACTACAAGGCGGCCCAGCAGATCCTGGACAAGCTGCTGGCCCTGCACCCCGGAGCGGCGGCCCGGCCCGCGGTGATGGCGCGGGCCTCGGCGGCGTACCGGGACCGGGGCTGGCGCGAGGACGCGGTGGCCCAGCTGACCGAGGCGGCGGCAGCCGCCCGTACGCCCGCCGAGCAGGCCGCGTATCTCACCGGGGTGGGGCAGCTGGCCTGGGAGCGGGGCGACCGGGAGGACGCGCTGCGGCACTTCGAGGCGGCCGTACGTCTCGACCCCGACCAGCGGGCGGCGTACGCCGGGCAGGGGCGGGCGCTGGCCGCGCTGGACCGTACGACCGAGGCGCTGACCGCGTACCAGCGGGCCCTGGCGAAGCAGCCGAGCCCCGAAATCGCCCTGGAGCTGGGCGAGTTGTACGAGTCGCTGGGCATGGCCCGGCCCGCCTGGGAGCAGTACGACCGGATGCAGGAACTGGTCCGGCAGGCGGTGGCGGCCGGGGTCGACGAGGAGCTGCTGGTCGGGCGGTTCGAGGCGGACCACGGGAAGGCCGAGGAGGCGGTGGACCGGTTGCAGGCGGAGTGGCGGCGCCAGCCGGGCATCGAGGTGGCCGACGCGCTCGGCTGGGCGCTGCACAAGGTCGGTGACGACGAGGCGGCGCTGAAGTACGCCTCGGCCGCGACGGACAAGGAGAAGGGCGGCGGGGTGCGCAGCGCCCTCCACGCGTTCCACCGCGGGATGATCGAGAAGGGCCTGGACCGGACGGCACCCGCGCGCCGGCATCTTCAGGAGGCGCTGCGGATCAACCCGTACTTCTCGCCGCTGCGGGTGCCTGTGGCGCAGGCGGCGCTGCGGGGGCTGGGGGACGTACCGAACAAACCGTTCCTAAAGGCTGAGTGGGAGTGAGTCCTGGTGCCAGGACTCGTGCTCAGCCGCGTGCCCCGAACGGTTTTGGGCACGCTGGTCGCCCGCTTTCGCTCCGCGTCCGGGCGGCACGCATCTGGTGCGTGGTCCGGGAATGCGGGGGCGGGGTCCCTCACGCTCCGGGGCGCCTGGTCCGGCCTGGACGGTCCGATGCCCGTGCCCATCGCTCTGGTGGGTACGGGGTGGTGCCGTCCGTCGCCGGATCGGGTGCCCGAGGGCGCGTCGTCCGATCGCCACGGCCGCAGCGTCGTGACGAGTGGTTGTACGGGTCTTGGTGGTCAGGGGCCGTTGCCAGTGCTGGGCTCCCCAGCGGCTGGTGTAGGCGGGGTCGACCGCGACGACGGCGATGTCCTGCTCGGCGGCCATCGCCACCAGCCGGGCCTTCAACCTGGCGGTGGGGAAACGGGAGATGAGGTGGCGGAAGCGCTTGTTGCGGCCGTGCTTCTCCCGGGATGTGCCGTCGGTGAAGTCGAGGTCCTCGATCGCGACCGCCATGGCCCCACTGTGGCGGGTGTGGTGCAGCAGCCGGGTCAGGGCGTGCCGGATCTGCGCGTCGCGGTGCGATGCGGTGCCGGACAGGTCGTAGAAGAAGCGCCGGGGTTCGCCGACCGGGTTGCCGTGCACATCGAGGTGCCAGGCGGCGAGGTGGTCGTCGTTCATGTCCACCGCCACCACACCCCGGGCCAGGGCCGCCCCCAGCGGCAGCACGGGAACGGGGATGCGCTGCCATGAGGCGGTGACATACCAGCGGCCTCGCACAGTGTCGTGGTGGATGCGGTAGGCCACCGCCCGGTCGGCGGTGATCCGGTCCAGCCACTCCCCGGCCCGGTGCTTGAACTCCACCACCGCGTCCAGCACATACCGGCCGTGCGGGGCATTGGCGAGGTGGGCCAGGGCGGCGGGGAGTCTGATCGAGATGTGCCCGTTGGTGGTGATGCGGATGGTCTCGTTGCCCAGGCGTTTGCCGGACTCCCCGTCGGCGGCCAGGAACATCCGCGCCGCCTGCCACCGCTGTCGCCACGCCTCCTGGTTCAGCCCCGAGGTAGCGAGGTTGTGACGCAGGCGGGCAAGGGCTTTGCCGCCGCGCACCACGTGCACCCGGCCTGCCGCCCAGTCCGCCTCCAGCCCCGCCAGCCGGTCCTTGAGTACGTGCAGGCGCCGGGATTTGGCATGCCACTCCGTCCGCGAGCCGTAGCCGCGCGGCAGCCCTGCACGTTTGTCGGCCTTGGCGCCCAGAGGCCGGGCCAGGCGGGCCCCGATCGACGTGATCTGCCCGCGCAGCCAGACCATCTCCGCTGCCTGCCCGCGCCGGGCGAGCGCCCACTGGTCGTGGGTGGCCTTGGTGATGCTGCCCGCCCAGCGGGCCGACGAGACCTCCGTCAGCCCCCGCTTCCGCGCCGCCCAACCAGTCGCATCATGGACCAGGCCCTGCCTGCACCGCACTGCGAGATCCGCGGCGGCCAGGGAGCCGAGGAACGCTCCGACCTCGCGAAGCACCGCAGCATCCGTCGCCGAGACACGCAGCCGGGTCCGGATGGCCACCCCCGCCGGGCCGGGCACCACGAACGGCGCAGCCAGCTCCCGCAGCCCGCCCACCCCTCACCCCCGCACCGGCGCCGAAGATCCTTTCATCACCTCCAACGACCACCACCCGGAAAGGTCACACATTCGACGCAGGAACCTCTGTCCCCTTCCGGAGATTCACGCGCCGCAACACGGGACCACCGGCACTCACTCATGCATGCCAGAACTCACTCGGACTCAGCCAAACTCCAGCAGCTCCCAACCCCGGCAAGCTCTTCTGACTCCCTCTCTACCGACTCCTTCGCCTTCTCCCTTCCGGCCCTCACTGGGCGAGCAGCTGGTCGAGCGCGTCGTCGATGCCCAGCTGCCCGCCCTCGGTCCCCGGGGGCACCACCCGCAGCGTCCGCTCCAGCCAGGCCGACACCTGGGGGGTCGGCGCCTCCAGCAGGGCGTCGCCGTCGGGCGAACCGAGCGCCATCAGCACGACGCTGCGGCCCTCGGCCTTGGCCGGCCACACCCGCACGTCCCCGTGCCCGCACGGCCGGAACACGCCCTCCAGCAGGAGTTCGCGGGCGAACGTCCAGTTGACGGGGTGCTCGGAGTTGATGTGGAAGGTGATGTGGACGGCGTACGGGTCGTCGGAGCGGTAGCTGAGCAGCGCCGGGACCGGGATGCTGTGCTCCGGCGACAGGATGAGCTTCAGCTCCAGCTCCCGCTCCACCACGGTGTGATGCATGACCTGCGTTCCTTTCCGTTCGGGGCCGCCTCGGGTGGGCCCGTGCCAGGAGAGAGGGGGCAGGGGCGCGGGCATTACGCGGGTTCGGAGAAATTTTTTCCGCGGACCTGTGAGAGCCGCGCGCGGCGTTGCCCGGAAAGGAGTCGGTCCGGCGGGACTGGCGCCGTGGCATGCCCCGGTCTGATAGATGTGGAGGCCCCCATCCCACCCCCGAGCAGATACGGGACGACGGACATGAGCGCCCCAACCCCGGCCCCAGGTGACGACAGGCCCCGCGAGGGCTACTACCCGGATCCGTCCATCCCCGGCTACGTCCGGTACTGGAACGGCGCCTCCTGGGTGCCCGGCACCAGCCGGCCCGCGCCGAAGGACGGCGAGTTGCTCACCCCGCCGCCCGGCGTCCGCCCCGCGGTGCCGGCAGTGGAGGAGACGGGTCCGCACTTCTTCGACGAGGACCCGCAGCCGGAGCCCGGACCCTTCGGGCAGGAGACTCCGGGCTCCCGGGCCTCCGCCAACCAGGCCCAGGCCCAGGCCCCTTGGGGTACGGACCCGCGTATCCCCGCGGACACTCCGGCCGCGGAGGAGGGCGCCACCCCCGACACCGGCGGCACGTTCGTCTTCCGCCGCCCCACCCCCGGCCCGGCGTCCCCGCCGGACGACGGCACGATGACCTTCCGCAAGGTGGAACCGGGCGCCGGCCTGCAGGGTCAGGCCTCCGTGCCGGCGCAGGCCCAGGGTTCCGGCGCGTCCGGGGTCGGGGCCCAGGGGCCGGTGGGGGCGCCCACCTCAGCCGCGCAGGTAGCTGCCGCGCAGGCTCACCAGGCCGCCGTGGCCCCCTCGGTGCCCCAGCAGGGAGGGCCGCGGCAGGGCGGACCCCAGCACCTCGGCCCTCAGCCGAACGGGCCTCAGTCCAGCGGGCCTCAGCCGGGCGTGCCCCCGCAGGCCACCCCGGCGCAGTCCGTGCCGCCGCAAGGTGCCGCCCCCGTCACCCCGGTGACCAGCGGCCCCGGTGGTGGTCAGGCCTCGTGGGCGCAGCAGGTGCACCAGCTGGCCGGTGCCGGGGACGAGCAGCCGGTGGCTCCGTGGAAGCCGCCGGTGGAGGATGTGTTCCAGGCCGCCGCGCGCCGGCAGGCCGCCGCCCGCCCGGCCGGACTGGGCAAGCGGCTCGCCGCCCGGCTGATCGACACCCTGGTCGTCGGCGCCGTGACCGCCGCCGCCGCGGTCCCGCTCGGCATCAGGGCCGCCGACCACATCCAGGACAAGATCGACCAGGCCAAGCTGTCCGGCCGTACCGTCACCGTCTGGCTGCTCGACGGCACGACCGGCGCCGGCCTCGGCATCGTGCTCGCCGTCCTCCTCGTGTTCGGCGTCCTGTACGAGGCGCTGCCCACCGCCAAGTGGGGCCGCACCCTGGGCAAGAAGCTGTGCGGTCTGGAGGTGCGGGACATCGAGGGGCACGAGCCCCCGACCTTCGGCCGCGCCCTGCGCCGCTGGTTGGTGTACGTCGTCCCAGGCCTGCTCGGCATCGGGCTCATCGGTGTCCTGTGGTGCCTGTTCGACCGGCCCTGGCGCCAGTGCTGGCACGACAAGGCGGCCCACACCTTCGTCGCGGACTGAGGCGACGGGCGGCCGTACACCCGTACGGCCGTCCGCGGCGTGCGGAGCCGAGGGGTTCGCGATCCACTCGGGCCATGAGCAGCGAACCGCCCCCCGGCTCCGGACCGCAGCCTCCGGAAGACGACCCGTTCAAGAAGCGGCCCCCGTCGGACCAGGGGTCGGGCTCGCCGTACGACACGCCCCCCGCCGGCGGCCAGCCACCGTACGGCGGCCAGCAGCCCCCGCCCCCCGGCGGCGCCCAGCCCCCGTACGGCGGTCAGCCGCCCTATGGCGAAGGCCAACCCCCCTATGGCGAAGGCCAACCCCCCTACGGCGGCGGCCCCTACGGCACCGGCGGCTATCCCACCGACCCCCTCGCCGGGATGCCCCCGCTCGCCGACAGCGGCAAGCGCACCCTCGCGCGCATCATCGACATGATCCTCGTCGGCATCGTCGTCTGGCTGCTCACCTGGGCGTTCGGGGTCCGCGAGTACACGGTGAACGGCGACCGCGTCGAGGTCGGCAGATCGGTCGCGCAGTCCTTCACCGCGGCCGTCCTCTATGTCGGCTACGACACCATCATGATCGCCAAGACGGGCCAGACCCTGGGCAAGAAGTGGCTCAGCATGCGGGTGGCCAACCTGGACAACGGCGCCACCCCCTCCGTGCAGACCTCGCTGATCCGCGCCCTGGTGCTGTGGGTGCCGTTCGCCTTCTGCTGCGCATGCATCTGGACCGCGATCTCGGGCGGCTGGAGCTATTTCGACAAGCCGTACAAGCAGGGCCTGCACGACAAGGCGGCCAAGACGGTGGTGGTCAGCACCAGTTGATCATCCTCAGCTGACGCGAAGGGGGGTTCGGTCAGAGCGTCGTCGGGACCCGTTCCTCACCGGCCGGGGCCTCCGTCGGCGCTTCGGCCGTGCGGGTTCTCGGCAGCGATGCCGTCATGGCGACCAGTAGCCCCAGCGCGAGCGCGGCGAGGGCGATGACGGTGATGCCGAGGGCTGAACTCGTCTGGGACAGCAGCAGCATGGCGAGCGTCGAGAAGATCACGGTGCACGAACCGTAGGCGAGCTGTGCGGCGGTCGGACGAGGCATGGCAATCGTGTCCTCGGAAGATTTCGGCAGTTGCGGGGGGCGGGTGCCAATGGACTCTTCTTCGCGTGCATGCCCGAGCCGGACGCCCGGTAAGCGTGACCTAACCCACGGTACAGGTGCATGGGGGGCGCACTGAGTCATCGGGTCCGCCGGGCGGCCGGACTCCTGCGCCCGTTGAGCGAGACACAAGGTTGTTCGTAAAACGAACTTCACCTCCGCATAGTGCACTTGTCCTGCTCAAGTCAAGGTCTGTCTTTTCTTCTAAACCTCTAGTCAAATGACGTCACTTGAACACGCGCTGTTCGTGCGTGCGCGGACCCTCCATTGACCAGGACCCCCTGTCCGTGCGCGCGGCGCGGGGGAGGATCTCAAGTGATCAGTAGAACCTGGACGTTCAGAGCTGCCGCGATCGGTGTGGCGCTCGCCGCGGCCTCCGCCGGCTTCGCGACCTTTGCCGTCGCGGAGGCGAGCACCACCGCCCGGTCCGCAGCCGAGAACCGGCACGACCCGGCCACGGTGAAGCAGAAGTCGGACGACCTCGACGGTCCGATGAGCAAGACCCAGCGGGCCCAGCGCCAGGAGGCGCTGAACCAGCTCATATCGGGCAAGGCCAAGGCGCAGGAGCGCAACGGCTCCAAGGTGGTCCAGCTCAAGGGCCGCAAGGGCGACAGCAAGTACGTCGAGCTGAGCCGCGAGCGGACCGACAAGATCTTCACGATCCTGGTGGAGTTCGGCGACCAGACCGATCCCAAGTACGGCGGCACCCCCGGCCCGCTGCACAACCAGATCGCCGCGCCGGACCGCGCCAAGAACAACAGCACCGCCTGGCAGGCGGACTACAACCAGAAGCACTACCAGGACCTCTACTTCGGCACCGGCAGCAAGACGCAGTCGCTGAAGAAGTACTACGAGAAGCAGTCCTCGGGCCGCTACTCGGTCGACGGCGAGGTCACGGACTGGGTCAAGGTCCCCTACAACGAGGCCCGTTACGGCAACAACGCCTGCGGCTCCACCAACTGCCCGAGCGTGTGGAACGTCGTCAGCGACGGCCTGAACGCCTGGGTCGCCAAGCAGAAGGCGGCCGGCAAGTCCGACGCCGACATCAAGGCGGACCTGGCCAAGTACGACCAGTGGGACCGCAACGACTACGACGGCGACGGCAACTTCAACGAGCCCGACGGCTACGTCGACCACTTCCAGATCGTGCACGCCGGTGAGGACGAGTCCGCGGGCGGCGGCGCCCAGGGCAAGGACGCGATCTGGGCCCACCGCTGGTACGCCTTCGGCACCGACGCCGGCGCCACCGGCCCCGACAACAACAAGCTGGGCGGCGCGCAGGTCGGCAACACCGGCGTCTGGGTCGGCGACTACACCATCCAGCCGGAGAACGGCGGCCTCGGCGTCTTCGCCCACGAGTACGGCCACGACCTGGGCCTGCCGGACGAGTACGACACCAACGGCGGCGACAACTCCACCGGCTTCTGGACGCTGATGTCCTCCGGTTCCTGGCTCGGCACCGGCAAGGAGTCCATCGGCAACCTGCCCGGCGACTTCAACGCCTGGGACAAGCTCCAGCTGGGCTGGCTGAACTTCGACACCGCCAAGGCCGGCATCAAGTCCTGGCACAAGCTGGGTCTGGCCGAGTACAACACCAAGTACCGCCAGGCGCTGGTGATCAACCTGCCCGACAAGGCGGTCAAGACCGAGATCGTCACCCCGGCCGAGGGCGCCACCCAGTGGTGGAGCGGCAGCGGTGACAACCTCAAGAACACGCTGACTCGTTCTGTCGACCTGACCGGCAAGTCCTCGGCCACCCTGGGCCTGGACGGCTGGTACGACATCGAGAAGGACTACGACTACCTCTACACCGAGGTGTCGACCGACGGCGGCGCCAACTGGACCGCCCTGGACGGCACGGTCGACGGCCAGGCCATCCCGCGTGACGGCTCGGGCAAGCCGGTCCTCACCGGCTCGGTCGACGGCTACAAGAAGCTGTCGTACTCGCTGGACGCCTACGCGGGCAAGAAGATCGACATCCGCTTCCGCTACCAGAGCGACGGCGGCGTGGCCCTGAAGGGCTTCGCGGCGGACGAGATCACGCTGACGGCGGACGGCTCGACCGTCTTCTCCGACAACGCCGAGTCGGCGGACGCCGCCTGGACCGCGAGCGGCTTCTCCCGCATCGGCGCGTCCTTCACCAAGGACTACAAGCAGTACTACATCGCCGAGAACCGCCAGTACGCGTCGTACGACAAGACGTTGAAGGTCGGCCCGTACAACTACGGTTTCTCGACGACCCGTCCGGAGTGGGTGGAGCACTACTCGTACCAGCCCGGCCTGCTCATCTGGAAGTGGGACACCTCCCAGGCGGACGACAACACCAAGGACCACCCGGGCACGGGTCTGATCCTGCCGGTGGACGCCCACGCGAAGGCGCTGAAGTGGGCCGACGGCACGCTGCTGCGCAACCGCATGCAGGCCTTCGACTCGCCGTTCAGCCTTCAGGACACGGACGCGCTCACGCTGCACAAGGCCGATGTCGCGACCACCATCCCGGCGCGCAAGGGTGTGTCGGTCTTCAACGACCACACCCACACCTACTGGGACTCGACCAACCCGACCGGTGGCGTCAAGATCACTGACACCAACACCAAGGTCAAGATCATCAAGCAGGGCCAGAATGGCTCCACGATCGAGCTCGAAGTCGGCCCCGCGGTGAACTAAGCGGTAATTTCGCAGGTCAGAAGCGTATCGGCGGCAACCCCTGGCGGGTTGCCGCCGATCGTGTTTAGGTGCGTCCTGTGGCTCGCTTATTGACACCGAACGAAACGGGGATGTGACCGCATGGCCGCAGGAGGCTTCTGCAAGCTGCCGAACGGCACGATGGTGGTGGCGCTGAACCTGCCGCCCCTCGCCGACGGCTCGACCGGCGTACGGGTGCTCGTCCACGCCCAGAACCGTGCCCGGGCCCTGACCAGGCTGCGCAACCTGGGCCTGCGCGCGATCTACCTGCGCGGCAACACCGCCCCACCGACACCGGACGAGATCACGGCGGTCCTGCACCACCCCGACGGCCTGATATGGCGCACGGCGCCCGACAACGGTGTCACGGTGACGGAGCTGTGGCGCCCGATCCGAGCGCTGCTCCGCAGCTCAGTGGCGGTTCCGTAGCCGGGGGAGAGGCGTGCCGGAAGGGGCTTCCCAGGCCCTGTCCTAGCCGCTCACCACCGGCTTGCCGGTGAGTTCGACGCCCGCTCCTCGCAGCTCCTCCAGGGCCCGCTCCGTCGTCTCGGGGGCGACCCCCGCCGTGAGGTCCAGCAGGACCTGGGTGCGGAAGCCCTCTCGCGCGGCGTCCAGCGCGGTGGCGCGTACGCAGTGGTCGGTGGCGATGCCCACGACGTCCACCTCGGTGATCCCCCGCTCGTGCAGCCATTCGGCGAGCGGGACCTCGTTCTCGTCCTTGCCCTCGAAACCGCTGTACGCCGCCGAGTACGCGCCCTTGTCGAACACCGCGTCCACCGCCCCGGAAGCCACGGCCGGGGCGAAGTTCGGGTGGAAGCCGACGCCCTCCGTGCCCGCGACGCAGTGCGCGGGCCAGGAGCGGACGTAGTCGGGGTTGTCGGCGAAGTGCCCGCCGGGTGCGATGTGGAGGTCGCGCGTGGCCACCACGTGCCGGTAGCCGGTGCCGGCCGCCTGCCCGATCAGCTCGGTGATCGCGGCGGCCACGTCCGCACCGCCGCTCACCGCGAGGCTGCCCCCCTCGCAGAAGTCGTTCTGCACATCTACGACGATCAAGGCGCGGCGCATGATGGGTGTCCTTCGACTGAGGATGGAACTACTGAGCCTAGAGACTTCTGGGCCGGGGCGGGAGACGGCGTGAGCGGTGGGTGGCGACCCGCTTTAGCTACCCGAGGGCACGTGGACGTACTCCGTCGGGAGGACGGGTTCCCCGCGCGAGAGCTGTGTAGCGGACAGCGGCAGATTCGCCCGGGCCGCGATGTGGCGCTGCCGTGGGACGTCCAGGGGTTCCCGGGTGACCACCTCGCCCCCCTTGACCAGCTCCACCAGCAGCTGCCGGTCCGCCAGCCCGGCCGGTACGGCGCCGGTGCCGACGACCTCGGCCTCCGCGACCCCGTCCGCGTCCAGCCGGCGGGCCGCCCACTTGCGGCCCCCGATGGAGGTCTTGCCGCCGGTGGCCTTCTTCGCGACCGGGATCAGCGGAGCGTTCCGGGTGGCGGAGCCGGCGCGGGCGACCAGCTTGTAGACCATCGAGCAGGTCGGGTGCCCGGAGCCGGTCACCAGCTGGGTGCCGACGCCGTACGCGTCCACGGGCGCCGCCGCCAGCGAGGCGATGGCGTACTCGTCCAGGTCCGAGGTCACGACGATCTTGGTGTGCCGGGCGCCCAGCTCGTCCAGCTGCGCCCGCACCCGGTGGGCCACGAGCAGCAGGTCGCCCGAGTCGATGCGGACCGCGCCCAGCTCCGGCCCGGCCACCTCCACCGCCGTACGGACGGCCTCGGCGACGTCGTACGTGTCCACCAGCAGGGTCGTGCCCCGGCCGAGGGAGTTCACCTGGGCCTGGAAGGCGTCCCGCTCGTGGTCGTGCAGCAGGGTGAAGGCGTGCGCGGAGGTGCCGACGGTCGGGATGCCGTAGCGGAAGCCGGCCGCCAGGTCGGAGGTGGTGGCGAAGCCGCCGATGTACGCGGCGCGCGAGGCGGCCACGGCGGCCAGCTCGTGGGTGCGCCGGGCGCCCATCTCGATCAGCGGCCGGTCGCCCGCGGCGGAGGCCATGCGGGAGGCCGCGGCGGCGATCGCGGAGTCGTGGTTGAGGATGGAGAGGATCACCGTCTCCAGCAGCACGCACTCGGCGAAGGTGCCCTCGACCCGCATGATCGGCGAGCCGGGGAAGTACACCTCGCCCTCGGGGTAGCCCCAGATGTCACCGCTGAAGCGGTAGCCGGCGAGCCACTTCAGGGTCTCCTCGTCGACGATCTTCTGCTCGCTCAGGAAGCCCAGCATGCCGTTGTCGAAGCGGAAGTTCTCCACCGCGTCCAGGACGCGCCCGGTGCCCGCGACCACGCCGTAGCGGCGCCCGTCGGGCAGGCGCCGGGTGAAGACCTCGAACACGCTCCGCCGTTCGGCCGTACCGGCCTTCAGTGCGGCCTGGAGCATGGTCAGCTCATACTGGTCCGTGAAAAGCGCCGTCGAGGGAACAGCCACCGGCAGCCCAAGGTCCGCTGTGTTCATGACGATAGATGCTACCCCCATTTCGTCAGTGTGACGATTTATCGGGGGCGTGGCAGCATGGGCACTGTGACGTCACCCGCGCCCGTAGAGATCGAACGCACCGAATCGGCGGAGGAGGTCTTCGCCGTACCCGAGCCCGACGTCCCCTGGCTGACGATCGTCCACAACGATCCGGTCAACCTGATGAGCTACGTGACCTACGTCTTCCAGATGTACTTCGGCTACACCAAGGACAAGGCCACCAAGCTCATGCTCGACGTCCACCACAAGGGCCGGGCGGTCGTCTCCAGCGGTACACGCGAGGAGATGGAGCGCGACGTGCAGGCGATGCACGGCTACGGTCTGTGGGCCACCCTTCAGCAGGATCGCAAGTAGCCAGCAAGTAGCCAGCCAGTAGACCGCCAAGCAGCGAAAAGACCCATGCCCGGAACCTTTGAACCGCTTCCCGGCGGCGGCGCGGCCGTCGCGCTCGACGACGTCGAGATCTCGATCATCCGGTCGCTGGCCGTCCAGCTCCTGGAGCTCATCGGCCCCGGCCCCGCCGAGGGCGCCCCCGCGGACCCGCTCGCCGAGCTGTTCGCCGAGGGGCCGAGCGAGCCGCCCGCCGACCCGGTCCTGCGCAGGCTCTTCCCGGACGCCTACAGCGACCCGGAGCGGGTGCCCGACTCGCCGGGGCAGGCCGAGGAACAGCGGGCGCACTCCGCGGAGTTCCGCCGCTACACCGAGAACGACCTCAGGGCCGGCAAGCGGGACAACGCGCTCGCGGTCATCCGCACCCTGGACGCGCTCACCCCGGGCGGGGACGACGGAGCGGTGCTCCAGCTGAGCCCGGACGAGTCCCGGCAGTGGCTCGGCGCCCTCAACGACCTCCGCCTGGCCATCGGCGCCCGGCTGGAGATCACCGACGAGGACGACACCGACATGCTCTACCGGCTCCCGGACGAGGACCCGCGCAAGCCGATGGTGATGGCCTATCTGTGGCTGGGCGGGCTCCAGGAGACCCTCGTGGCGACTCTGATGCCGTAACCGCCGACCTTTGTGCCCCGATATGGGCGCGAAAGTGTTCGCTCAACGGACGCTCAGATCCGGATAACGATCCCGTTACCGTTGCGGCCATGTTTGCCGCAATTGGTAGTTCTTTGTCCGCTTTTCCCTGTGTGATGCCTCACAACGCGCCCCCGCGATCAATATTGCGGCCGTGATAAATCTTCACGACCGCCCGGCCAACACCACCCATGTTCGGCCGGGTGCGCCACCGAGCCGGCAACCGCCGGCCAGGCACGGGCGGACCTGGAAAGCCGCCCAGCTCCATCAATCCGGGGGGATCGAAACCCGATCCGAGGCCGACGAAAGGCCCGGTTCGGCATGGAGAAAGGCGATCCACACAATGACCTCAGCGCAGGTCGATCAGCATCGGGACGGCAACGAGGCCGTGCGGGACGCGGCAGAGGGCGGCGGCGAGGGGTATCAGCGCGGGCTCGGCTCGCGGCAGATCCAGATGATCGCCATCGGCGGTGCCATCGGCACCGGCCTGTTCCTCGGCGCGGGCAAGGGCATCTCCAAGGCGGGCCCCAGCCTGATCCTGGCGTACGCCGTCGCGGGCCTGGTCATCTTCCTCATCATGCGGGCGCTCGGCGAACTGCTGATGTACCGGCCGGTGTCCGGTTCCTTCTCGGAGTACGCGCGCGAGTTCATCGGTCCCTTCGCCGGGTTCGTCACCGGCTGGACCTACTGGCTGTTCTGGGTCGTCACCGGCATCACCGAGGTCACCGCCGCGGCTGCCTATATGACGTACTGGTGGAACATCCCGCAGTGGCTGTCGGCCCTGGTCTTCACGGTCATCCTGTACGGCGCCAACCTGATCTCGGTGAAGCTCTTCGGTGAGCTGGAGTTCTGGTTCTCGATGGTCAAGGTCACCGCGATCATCGGCATGATCCTGATCTGCGCCGGCATCCTCACCCTCGGCTTCTCCGACGCCGGCGACACCGCCTCCGTGAGCCACCTGTGGAGCGACGGCGGCTTCTTCCCGCACGGCATCGGCAACACCCTGATGACCCTGCAGATGGTCATGTTCGCCTTCCTCGCCGTCGAGCTGGTCGGTGTGACCGCGGGCGAGTCCAAGGACCCGAAGACCGTGCTGCCCAAGGCGATCAACACCGTGCCGTGGCGCATCGCCGTCTTCTACGTGGGCGCGCTGATCATGATCCTGTCGGTCGTGCCGTGGACGCAGTTCCACCCGGGCGTCAGCCCCTTCGTGGCCGCCTTCGAGAAGATGGGCTTCGCCGCGGGCGCGGGCATCGTCAACTTCGTGGTCCTCACGGCCGCGCTGTCGTCCTGCAACTCCGGCATGTACTCCACCGGCCGCATGCTGCGCGACCTCGCGCTCAACGGCCAGGGCCCGAAGGCCTTCACGAAGCTGACCTCCAGCGGCACCCCGCTGGTGGGCACGACGGTCTCCGCCGCGCTGATGATGGTGGGCGTCTGGATCAACTACCAGTGGCCGGGCAAGGCGTTCGACTACGTGGTCTCCTTCGCCACCATCTCCGGCATGTGGGCCTGGATCGTCATCCTGATCTGCCAGATCCGCTACCGGACCCTGTCCGACCGCGGTGTGCTGCCCCGCTCCGAGTTCCGCGCGCCGGGCGGCCGGCTGGCCAGCTGGTCCGCGCTCGCCTTCATCGGCATGGTGATCGTGATGATGGGCATCGACAAGGACGCCCGGATCTCGCTTTACTGTGCACCGCTGTGGGCAGCGATCCTCGGTGTCTCCTACTGGGCGCTCAAGCGCCGCAACCCGGAGGCCGCCGCCTTCACCAAGCGCTGACTTCCACCCAGGACGTCCGGCGGCCGGGAGCACTCGTGGCGCCCCCGGCCGCTGCCGCTCAGGACGTCCACCATGTGGGCCGCCCTGTACCGAACCTCGGTACAGGGCGGCCCACATGCTTATTCTGAGCGTCATGCTGACCATCACCCAGGCGCTCTACGACCAGATCGTCGCCCACGCGCGCGAGGACCACCCCGACGAGGCGTGCGGCGTCGTGGCGGGCCCGGAGGGCGCCGGCCGCCCCGAGCGCTTCATCCCGATGCTCAACGCGGCCCGCTCGCCCACCTTCTACGAGTTCGACTCGCAGGATCTGCTCAAGCTCTACCGGGAGCTGGACGACCGCGACGAGGAGCCGGTGATCATCTACCACTCCCACACCGCGACCGAGGCCTACCCGTCCCGCACCGACATCTCCTACGCCAATGAGCCGGGTGCCCACTACGTCCTCGTGTCGACGGCCGACACCGACGGCCTCGGTGAGTTCCAGTTCCGCTCGTACCGCATCGTGGACGGCGAGGTCACGGAGGAGGAGGTCAAGGTCGTCGAGGCCTACTGATCTCAGCATCCGGTCAAAAGTCATCCGCCATTCGAGATCACACTCGGGGACCCGGATCGGGAATCGATACGATGAGTCCATGGTTCTGAACGACGTGAGCGAGAAGACGCCGGGCATCCTGCTCGTGGCGCGGCTGCACGTCGACCTGTGCAGGCTGAACAGCGCCATCTGTTGACGTTCCCCGCCCCGCCGTACGGCCGTACGCCGCGGCGCGCCGCTCCGCGCGCGCACACCGAAACGACGAACTTTCCCCGACAGGAGCCCGCAACCATGGCCATCAAGGTCAGCATCCCCACCATCCTTCGCCAGTACACCGACAACCAGAAGGCGGTGGAGGGCAACGGTGAGACGCTCGCCGCGCTGTTCGCCGACCTGGAGACCCGCTACACGGGCATCGAGGCCCGCATCGTGGACAAGGGTCAGCTGCGCCGCTTCGTCAACGTGTACCTGAACGACGAGGACGTCCGCTTCCTCGACAACATCAACACCAAGCTGTCCGAGGGCGACACCGTGACGATCCTGCCGGCCGTCGCCGGCGGCATGGCCTGATCGGCCGCTGACCGACGATGCGCTACGACTCCCCGCTGGCCGCGGTGGGCAACACCCCTCTGGTGCGCCTGCCGCGGTTGTCGCCGTCCGCCGAGGTCCGGATCTGGGCCAAGCTGGAGGACCGCAACCCGACCGGCTCGGTCAAGGACCGTCCCGCCCTGCACATGGTCGAGCAGGCGGAGAAGGACGGCCGGCTGACCCCGGGCTGCACGATCCTGGAGCCCACCTCCGGCAACACCGGCATCTCGCTCGCGATGGCCGCCAAGCTCAAGGGCTACCGCATGGTGTGCGTGATGCCCGAGAACACCTCGCAGGAGCGCCGTGACCTGCTCGGCATGTGGGGCGCCGAGATCATCTCCTCCCCGGCCGCGGGCGGCTCCAACACCGCCGTGCGCGTGGCCAAGGAGCTGGCCGCCGAGCACCCCGACTGGGTGATGCTCTACCAGTACGGCAATCCGGACAACGCGGGCGCCCACTACGCGACCACCGGCCCGGAGATTCTGGCCGACCTCCCCTCCATCACCCACTTCGTCGCCGGTCTCGGCACCACGGGCACCCTGATGGGCGTCGGCCGCTACCTGCGCGAGCACAAGCCGGACGTGCAGATCGTCGCCGCCGAACCGCGCTACGACGACCTGGTGTACGGCCTGCGCAACCTCGACGAGGGCTTCGTACCGGAGCTGTACGACGCCTCCGTCCTCACCACCCGCTTCTCGGTCGGCTCGGCCGACGCGGTCACCCGCACCCGGGAACTCCTCCAGCAGGAGGGCATCTTCGCGGGCGTCTCCACCGGCGCCGCCCTGCACGCGGCGATCGGCGTCGGCAACAAGGCGGTCAAGGCCGGCCAGAGCGCCGACATCGTCTTCGTCGTGGCCGACGGCGGCTGGAAGTACCTCTCCACCGGCGTCTACACGGCGGCCACGACGGAAGAGGCCATCGAGACCCTCCAGGGCCAGCTCTGGGCCTAGATCGTCCCAAGCGCACACCAGCCCCCTCCTATGAGGGGGCTAAGCGCTTTTTATGGCTGGGCAAAGACTTGCCTTCAGTACTGCCGGTGATGCCAGGGCCAAGGCTAGGTTCCTCCCGGACAGTGTCATGCTCATGATTGCGTCATTTCGCCGCCGCTACGCGCATCACGGGCCTGCCCTTCCAATGCGAGAAACCCCACTTCCCCATGGAGGCAGTACCCCATGCGTGAGTCACGCACGGGCGAGCGGACGACGGGTCTGCGAAGACTCCTCGCCGTCGCCTTCCCCGCGCTCGCCCTCACCGTCGCCGGACTGGCGGCGGCACCGGTGGCCGGCGCCCAGCCCGCGGCGGCCCCGGCCGCCGCGCACCCCACCACCAAGGTCGGGCAGAACACCAAGGCCCTGACCGACCCCACGCGGCAGACCTTCCACACGACCGGCAAGGCCGGCCAGAAGGTCCCGACCGAGCACCTGTGCGCCAAGCCTGCGCCGGGTCACGCGTCCTGCTTCGCCGAGCGCCGTACCGACATCAAGCAGCGGCTCGCCTCGGCCCTCGCCGCCGCCACGCCCTCCGGCCTCTCCCCGGCCAACCTGCACAGCGCCTACAAGCTGCCCACCACGGGCGGTTCCGGCATGACGGTCGCCATCGTCGACGCGTACAACGACCCCAACGCCGAGTCGGACCTGGCCACTTATCGTTCGCAGTACGGCCTGTCCTCCTGCACCAAGGCCAACGGCTGCTTCAAGCAGGTAAGCCAGACCGGTTCGACGACGAGCCTGCCCACCAACGACACCGGCTGGGCCGGTGAAGAGGCGCTCGACTTCGACATGGTCAGCGCCGTCTGCCCGAACTGCAACATCATCCTCGTCGAGGCCAACTCCGCGAACGACACCGACCTCGGCATCGCCGAGAACGAGGCGGTCGCGCTCGGCGCCAAGTTCGTCTCCAACAGCTGGGGCGGCTCCGAGGCGTCCAGCCAGACCACCGAGGACACCCAGTACTTCAAGCACCCGGGCGTCGCCATCACCGTCTCCTCCGGTGACTCCGCCTACGGCGCCGAGTACCCGGCGACCTCCCAGTACGTGACCGCCGTCGGCGGCACCGCGCTCACCACCTCGACCAACTCCCGCGGCTGGTCCGAGTCGGTGTGGCACACCAACTCCACCGAGGGCACCGGCTCCGGCTGCTCCGCCTACGACCCGAAGCCGGCCTGGCAGACCGACACCGGCTGCACCAAGCGCATGGAGGCCGACGTCTCCGCGGTCGCCGACCCGGCCACCGGCGTCGCGGTCTACGACACCTACGGCGGCACCGGCTGGGGCGTCGTCGGCGGCACCAGCGCCTCCGCCCCGATCGTCGCCGGCGTCTACGCCCTCGCGGGCACCCCGGGCTCGACCGACTACCCGGCGAAGTACCCGTACCAGCACACCGGCAACCTGTACGACGTGACCAGCGGCTCCAACGGCTCCTGCACCACCTCGTACTTCTGCACCGCGGGCACCGGCTACGACGGCCCGACCGGCTGGGGCACCCCGAACGGCACCGCCGCCTTCACCTCCGGCACCACCAGCGGCAACACGGTGACCGTCACCAACCCCGGCAGCCAGTCCACGGCCACCGGCAGCGCGGCGAGCCTCCAGGTCAACGCCACCGACAGCGCGGGCGCGACCCTGACCTACAGCGCCTCCGGTCTGCCGACCGGGCTGTCCATCAACAGCTCCACCGGCCTGATCTCCGGCACGGCGTCCGCCGCGGGCACCTACCAGGTCACCGTGACCGCGACCGACTCCACCGGCGCCTCCGGCTCGACCTCCTTCACCTGGACGGTCACCGCCACGGGCGGCACCTGCACCTCCTCCCAGCTGCTGGCCAACCCCGGCTTCGAGTCGGGCGCCACCGGCTGGACGGCGTCCAGCGGTGTCATCACCAACGACACCGGTGAGGCCGCGCACGGCGGCTCCTACAAGGCCTGGCTCGACGGCTACGGCTCCTCGCACACCGACACGGTGTCCCAGTCGGTGACGATCCCGGCCGGCTGCAAGGCCACGCTCACCTTCTACCTGCACATCGACACCGCCGAGACCGGCAGCACCGCGTACGACAAGCTGACCGTGTCCGCCGGTTCGACCACCCTGGCGACGTACTCCAACGTCAACGCCGCCTCCGGGTACGCGCAGAAGACCTTCGACCTGTCCTCGTTCGCCGGTCAGACGGTCACCCTGAAGTTCAACGGCGTGGAGGACTCCTCGCTGCAGACCAGCTTCGTCGTGGACGACACCGCCCTGACGACCAGCTGACCCGTACGGCCCTGGGATCCCGCACACGCGAGCCGTGTGCGGGATCCTGCTGTGCAGGGGATCCGTTTGTGCCGCTGGTACGTCACATCTGCACCAGCGGCCGGCCCCGGCCACGGCAGAAAGGCGGATTCATGCGCCGTACGACGCCCATCGCTCTCGCGGCGGCAGCGCTGCTCCTCACCGCCTGCGGTTCCCAGAGCGGCGGCGGGGACTCAGGCAGCAACGACAACGTGTCGCCGTCCGCCCCCACGCGCTCGCCGAACCCGACCGCCGGGGCATGCACGAGCCGGCTGGAGCTGACGGCCGCCGACAACGGCCGTACCGTCTGCCTGGTCAAGGGTGGCGAGCTGCGGCTCACCCTGGACGGCACCAAGGAGCGCCCCTGGAAGCCGGTCAGCCTGACCGGCACGGCCCTGGAGGCGATCAACGCGGGCCTCGTCCTCCTACCGGGCGACGCCTCGGCGGCCTACCGGGCGGTGGCGGCCGGAAAGGCCGAGCTGACCTCGTCCCGCCCGCTGTGCGCCGAGCCCACCGCGCCCGGCCAGATGTCCTGCAAGGGCATCCAAGAGTGGAAGGTGACCGTCACCGTCCGCTGACAGCCCTCGTCCGTCGGCTCAGCCCGCAAGGTGCCGTACCTGGTCCCACAGGACCGGGTCGACCACGCCCACCCGGCGCCGGAAGTCGCCCACCGGCACCTCGCGCAGCTCGTCGGTCTCCAGGAAGCTGGGCCGGCCGTGGGCGTCGCCGACCGCGCCGGGCGGCAGCGGGATCACCCCGGCGCGCTCGTCGTGGTACTTGGTGGTGATCTTCGCGACCGTGGCCCGGTCGCCATGCACGGCCAGCACCAGACAGGGCCGGTCCTTAACCCCGGTCCTGTCCTCCTCGTAAGGCACTTCGGCCCACCAGATGTCGCCCGGACTCGGCCGCGCGCCCGGCGCCCGCCGGCCGCCGGGCCGTCCGGGCGGACGCAGCCGGTGACCGCCGGGCCGCCGCCCGCGGCCCCAGCCGTCGACGAGCGTGGCGACCAGCGCGAGCAGCACCACCGCCGCGAGCGCCAGCCACCAGGACGTGTCCATAGCCACGACGTTACCGGCGCGCGCCGAGCATCGCGCGCCTTCTTGCGCGCCGTATCCGCCACGGGTCCAGCCGAACCGGTGACAGCACAGGTGAGTTCGCCCACAACGGCCCCTGGCAGGGAAGCGACCCGCCCTTCCGCGCCTTACTCTCGACGGACCGCACGACCCCTGCGCCCCCACGTGTTCGCGACCCTTTCTTCACCGCTCTTCCGCTCCCGCCCACCGTTTTCCCGCCAACGGAGGTTTCTGCTTCATGAAGCTCACCGTCGTCGGCTGCTCGGGGTCGTTCCCGTCCGCGGAATCGGCCTGTTCGAGCTACCTCGTCGAGGCCGACGGCTTCCGGCTGCTCCTCGACATGGGCAACGGCGCCCTCGGCGAGCTGCAGCGCCACTGCGGTCTCTACGACCTCGACGCGATCTTCCTCAGCCATCTGCACGCCGACCACTGCATCGACATGCTCGGGTACTTCGTCGCGCGCTACTACCGCCACGAGGGCGGTCGCTGTGACCCGATCCCGGTCTACGGCCCCGAGGGCACCGAACACCGGCTGACCACGGCCTACGCCGACACGCCCTCCGCGTCCTCGATGAGCGAGGTCTTCGACTTCCACACGGTCAAGCCGTCCACGTTCGAGATCGGCCCCTTCACGGTGCACACCGAGCGGGTCAGCCACCCCGTGGAGGCGTACGCCATCCGTCTTGAGCACGGGGGGCGCTCGCTGACGTACTCCGGCGACACGGGCGTCACCGAGGCGCTGGACACGCTGGCCCGGGACACCGACCTGTTCCTGTGCGAGGCCGCGTTCACGTACGGCAAGGAGAACATCCCGGACCTGCACCTCAACGGCCGCGAGGCGGGCGAGACGGCCGCCCGCGCGGGCGCGCGGCGCCTGGTCCTCACCCACATCCCGCCGTGGACCGACCCGCAGGTCAACCTCGCGGACGCCCGCGCGGTCTACGACGGCCCGGTGGAACTGGCCGCGCCGCGGAAGACGTACGAGATCTAGTCGGACGTACGCGAAGGCCCCGGAACCTCGCCGGTTCCGGGGCCTTGTTCATGCCGTGGTGGCGGGACTCACGCCTTGGTGAGGTCCTCGACCTCCTCCTCGGGCTCGCGGCCCGGGGTGGGGATGTTGAACTTGATGATCGCGAAGCGGAAGACCACGTAGTAGATCACCGCGAAGACCAGGCCGATCGGGATGATCATCCAGGGCTTGGTGGCCAGGCCCCAGTTGAGGAAGTAGTCGATCGCACCGGCCGAGAAGCTGAAGCCGTGGTGCACGCCCAGCGACCAGGTGACGGCCATCGAGACGGCGGTGAGGACCGCGTGGATCGCGTACAGCAGCGGGGCGATGAACATGAACGCGAACTCGATCGGCTCGGTGATGCCGGTGACGAACGAGGTCAGGGCCAGCGAGAGCATCATGCCGCCGACGACCTTGCGGCGCTCGGGCCGGGCGCAGTGGGTGATCGCCAGGGCGGCGGCCGGCAGGGCGAACATCATGATCGGGAAGAAGCCCGTCATGAACTGGCCGGCGGTCGGGTCGCCGTGGAAGAAGCGCGGCAGGTCACCGTGCCAGACGGCACCGGAGGAGTCCTTGTAGGAGCCGATCTCCTGCCAGGCCACCGTGTTGACGAACTGGTGCATGCCGACCGGCAGAAGCCCTCGGTTGATGGCGCCGAAGATGCCCGCGCCGACGGCACCGAGGCCGGTCATCCACTCGCCGAAGTTCGTGATGACGTTGCCGATGGGCTCCCAGATCAGACCGAAGACCACGCCGACGCCGGTGCCGATGAAGGCCATCAGGATCGGGACCAGACGGCGGCCGTTGAAGAAGCCCAGCCAGTCGGGCAGCTTGGTCCGGTGGAAACGCTGCCAGGTCACGGCGGCTATGAGGCCCATGATGATGCCGCCGAAGACCTTGGGGTCGTTGTAGGTGGCGGCGATGTCCGCACCCTTGGTGACCTTGGCCTCGGTGATCGGGAACGCGGTCAGCACGTTCTTGTACACCAGGAAGCCGACCAGCGCGGCCAGCGCGGTGGAACCGTCGGCCTTCTTGGCGAAGCCGATGGCGATGCCCACGCAGAACAGCAGCGGCAGGTTGCTGAACACGGCGTCGCCGGCGGTGGCGAACACGGCCGCGACCTTGTTCCACCCGAGACCGTCCTTGCCGAACACGTCGTCCTGGCCGAGCCGGAGCAGGATGCCCGCCGCCGGCAGCACGGCGATCGGGAGCTGCAGGCTGCGGCCGACCTTCTGCAGACCCTGGAACAGGCCGGATCCCCGCTTCTTCGCGGGGGCCGCCGTTGCGGTGGCGGTGGTCATAGGTCCTCCATCGGGGGTGGTCTACACCACTCAGTGGTGTAGACCTGTTGTACACGATGAAGGGCAGATAAGGAACCACGAAATCCGCTACGAAAGGGCTACGCGCAGTGGCTCAGACCTTCGTGACGTCCTCGACCTCGTCCTCCGGCTCCCGGCCCGGTGTCTTCAGGTCGAACTTCGTGATCGCGAAGCGGAAGACGGCGTAATAGACGGCCGCGAAGCCGAGACCGATCGGGATGATCGCCCAGGGTCTGGTCGCCAGGTTCCAGTTGATGACGTAGTCGATGAGGCCCGCCGAGAAGCTGAAGCCGTCGTGCACCCCGAGCGCCCAGGTCACCGCCATCGACACCCCGGTCAGCAGCGCGTGGACGGCGTAGAGCAGGGGCGCGATGAACATGAAGGAGTACTCGATCGGCTCGGTGATCCCCGTGACGAACGAGGTCAGCGCCACCGAGAGCATCATGCCGCCGACCTCTTTGCGGCGGCTCGGCTTGGCGCAGTGCGCGATCGCCAGCGCCGCCGCCGGCAGGGCGAACATCATGATCGGGAAGAAGCCCGAGGTGAACTGGCCCGCGTGCGGGTCGCCCTGCAGGAACATGTTGATGTCGCCGTGCACCACGGTGCCGTCCGGCTTGGTGTAGCTGCCGAACTGGAACCAGATGGGCACGTTCAGGAACTGATGCAGCCCGACGACGAGCAGGGCCCGGTTGGCGACGCCGAAGATGCCCGCGCCCCACGAGCCCGCGTCCCGCAGCCACTTGCCGAAGCTCTCCAGGCCGTGGCCGACCGGCGGCCAGATCCACAGGCACAGCGCCGCGAAGACGATGGCGACGAACGCCATGATGATCGGCACCAGGCGGCGCCCGTTGAAGAAGCCGAGCCAGTCGACCAGCCTGGTGCGGTGGTAGCGCGCCCAGAAGAAGGCCGCCAGCAGGCCCATGACGATGCCGCCGAACACCCCCGGGTTCTGGAAGGTGAAGGGAGTCACCGCGCCGCCGCCCGCACCGACGCTGACCTGGCAGCCGACGTCCGGGACCGCCTTCGAGCCGCCGGGGCAGGACGCGGGGAACTGGTGCAGCACGTTGTAGTAGACGAGGAAGCCCGCCACCGCCGCGAGCGCCGTCGAGCCGTCCGCCTTCTTCGCCATCCCGATCGCCACGCCCACGCAGAACAGCAGGGGAAGGCCGAGGGAGCCGTCGAGGAGGGCGCCGCCCGCGCCGCCCATCACCTTCGAGACGTCGGTCCAGCCGAGCCCCTCGGCACCGAACACGTTCGGCTGGCCCAGCCGGTTGAGGATGCCCGCGGCCGGGAGCACCGCGATCGGGAGCTGGAGACTGCGGCCCATCTTCTGCATGCCCTGGAAGAGCCGGTGCCAGCGTTCCCGTGCCGGACCGACCGCGCTCTCGGCGCTGTTGGCGCTCATCGACGTCCTCCCGGGCCGCTCGACTCGGACGCGGTTTGGCGACCGTCCCCCGGGTGGTGTAGACCAGTTGGCGGACGGTTCCGCTGTCGTGATCGCCATCATTCGGCACGTACAGCATGACCGCTCGCAAAGTTGGGCCAACTGTGGGTTACTGCGTCAAATCGGTTCGGATCAGGGAATTCAGGGAGACGGAACATGGCCACCAAGGCTGAGAAGATCGTCGCCGCGCTCGGCGGGCTCGACAACATCGAGGAGATCGAGGGCTGCATCACCCGGCTCCGCACCGAGGTGGTCGACGCCTCGCTGGTCGACGAGGCCGCCCTGAAGGCCGCCGGCGCCCACGGCGTCGTCAAGATGGGCACCGCCATCCAGGTCGTCATCGGCACCGACGCCGACCCGATCGCCGGGGAGATCGAAGACATGATGTGAGCCGTGCCGGTTCACCTGTTAGGGGCTCTTCCCGCCGGGGGAGGAGCCCCTTCCGTTACTCCGGATAGGCTCGACGTCATGTCTCGCATCGACGGCCGTACCCCTGAACAACTGCGCCCGATCACCATCGAGCGCGGATGGAGCAAGCACGCCGAGGGCTCCGTCCTCGTCTCCTTCGGCGACACCAAGGTCTTCTGCACCGCCTCCGTCACCGAAGGAGTCCCGCGCTGGCGCAAGGGCAGCGGCGAGGGCTGGGTCACCGCGGAGTACGCCATGCTGCCCCGCGCCACGAACACCCGGGGAGACCGAGAGTCCGTCAAGGGCAAGATCGGCGGCCGTACCCACGAGATCTCCCGCCTCATCGGCCGCTCCCTGCGCGCCGTCATCGACTACAAGGCGCTCGGCGAGAACACCATCGTCCTCGACTGCGACGTCCTCCAGGCCGACGGCGGCACGCGCACCGCGGCGATCACCGGCGCCTACGTGGCCCTGGCCGACGCCGTCACCTGGGCGCGCGGCCGGAAGCTGATCAAGGCCGGCCGCCAGCCGCTCATCGGCACCGTCTCCGCCGTCTCCGTCGGCATCGTCGGCGGCGTCCCGCTGCTCGACCTCTGCTACGAGGAGGACGTGCGCGCCGAGACCGACATGAACGTCGTCTGCACCGGCGACGGCCGCTTCGTCGAGGTCCAGGGCACCGCCGAGGCCGAGCCCTTCGCCCGCGAGGAGCTGAACGCCCTGCTCGACCTCGCCGTCAGCGGCTGCGCCGAGTTGACCACGATCCAGAAGGCCGCGCTGGCCAGCGCGCTCGAGAAGTAACGCGCAAAGTAAAGGGCGCGCCAAAACCCGGGGTACAGCAGGGCAACCCCCGCACCCTCCCCGGCGTCCCTACGATTACGGGCGCACGGATCACCGCCGTGCGCCCGGCCACCGTATACAGGGGAGGGAACACCACCATGGCCGCCAGCCGACGCCGAGGCCGTCTCACCGCAGTCGCCGCCGTCGTAGCGACCGCCGCGCTCACCACAGGCCTCACCACCGGCTGTGATGCCGTGAGCAAGGCCCTGGACTGCGTGCAGACCGCGGACTCGATAGCCGACAGTGTCACCGACCTCCAGCAGGCCGTGGAGAACGCGGCGAACGACCCCACCCAGGCGGACGCCTCCCTCGACTCCATCGAGAAGAACCTGAAGAAGATCGGCGACAAGACGGACGACACCGACGTCAACAAGGCGGTGGACGACCTCAACAAGGCCGTGGACAACGTCCGTACGGCCATCAAGAACGGCGACCGCACCCCCGACGTCAGCCCCGTCACCGACGCGGCGGGTGAACTGACGAAGGTGTGCACGCCGTAACGACGACAGGGCCGGGGGAGTGCCGGCTCAGTACTCCCCGTGCCGGCGCCGGTCCCGCAGCTCCTTGCGGGAGTCCCGGTGCTCCAGCTTCTCCTGCCGGCGCTGCTCCTTCAGCCGCTGCCGCTCGGCCCGGGTGATCTTGCGCTCCACACCGACCCCGCCCCAGAAGGCGAACCCGCTGATCACCACGCGCGGCGCGCCGGGCTCGGGCGGGCCGTCGTCCTCGGGGTGCTCGAAGCCGCCCATCACACCGATGCCGCGCACGACGACCTCGACCCCCGGCGGCACGATCACCTGCATCCCGCCCATGATCGCCACACAGTTGATCTCGACCTCACGGTCCGCGAAATTCGCCTCCCTGAGGTCGATCTCGCCACCGCCCCAGAACGCGAAGCAGCTGAACCGCTTCGGCACCGTCCAGCGGCCCTTGCGCTCGAACCCCGACAGGATGGCGACCGCCCACGCGGACGACCCCTCGCCACCCACGAACCGGCCCGCCCAACTCCCGCTCTCCACCGGAGCCTTGGTGAACGAGACCGGAGGCGGCGCCACCGCCCCGGCGGCCGGCAGATCCCGGGTAAGCGGCGTCAGCTCGGCATACGTACGGGCCTTGTAGGTCGCCTCCAGCCGCTCCTCGAACTCCTCCATGTCGAGCCGCCCTTCGGCGAGGGCGTCCCGCAGGACCTCGGCGACCCGCTCACGGTCGGCGTCGGACGCCCGGAGATCCGGGAGGTCCGGGACAGCGTCTTCCGTCATGAGGGCAGCCTACGAGACGGCCTTGTCCACGTACATCTTGGCGATGACCGCCTCGATGTCCGGCTCCCGCACCGACAGGTCCACCAGCGGATACTCGGCCGCGATGTATGCCACCAGCGGCGCCGCCGACTGGCCCGCCGGGAACGCCAGCCACTGCCGCGGCCCCTCCACCCGCACCACTCGGCCCACCGGCGCCTCGATCGGCGGCAACTCCCGCTCCAGGTCCACCACCAGCGTCCGCTCGCCCTCCCCGGCCTCGTGCAGCCCCGCGAGCGGGCCGTCGTACATCAGCCGCCCGTGGTCGATCACCATCACCCGCGAGCACAGCTGCTCGATGTCCTGGAGGTCGTGCGTGGTCAGCAGCACGGTCGTGCCGCGCTCGGCGTTCAACTCCTTCAGGAAACCCCGCACTTTCGCCTTGGAGACCACGTCCAGGCCGATCGTCGGCTCGTCCAGGTACAGCACCTCCGGATCGTGCAGCAGCGCCGCCGCGATGTCCCCGCGCATCCGCTGCCCCAGCGACAGCTGCCGCACCGGCACATCCAACAGGCCGCCCAGCTCCAGCAGTTCGACACACCGGTCCAGGTTCTCCCGGTAACGGGCGTCCGGGATGCGGTACATGCGGTGCGCCAGCCGGTACGAGTCGATCAGCGGCAGATCCCACCACAGCGTGGTCCGCTGCCCGAACACCACCCCGATCCGGTGCGCCAGCCGCCGCCGCTCCCGCGACGGATCGATCCCCGCCACCCGCAGCCGGCCCCCGCTCGGCGTCAGGATGCCGGTCAGCATCTTGATCGTGGTCGACTTCCCGGCGCCGTTCGGCCCGATGTACCCGACCATCTCCCCCCGCGCCACACCGAAGGAGAGCGAGTCCACCGCCCGCACCTGCCGCCGCTCCCGCTTGAGGAACCCCGTCTTCTTGCGTACCTCGAAGACCTTCTCGACCCGGTCGAGGTGAATGAACTCATCCTCCACCGCACCCTCCACCGCACTGACGTCACTGTCCGGCACCGCGCTAACTCCCTGTGCTCCGATACGAACGAAGTCCCGCCCGCCACGCCAGCCCCGCCAGCGCACAGCACCCCACCGCCACCAGCGGCGACGCCCACGCCGCCCACCCCGGCAGGCCCAGCGGAAGGGGCCGCCCCAGCACGAAGGCCGCGGGCAGCCAGTTGACGAAGGCCAGCGGCACCACGAAGGTCACCCCGCGCACCAGCTCCCGCCCGAACACCGTCGGCGGATACTGCAACAGCGTCGTGCCGCCGTAGGTGAACGCGTTCTGCACCTCCGACGCGTCCTGCGCCACGAACTGGAACGCCGCGCCCGCCACGAACACCGCGCAGAAGATCCCGCAGCCGCTCACCACCATCACCGGCATCAGCAGCAGCTTCGCCGCCGTCCAGTCGATGTCCACCCGGGTCAGCGACCAGCCCAGCACCAGCGACCCCTGCGTCACCCGGCCCAGCCTGCGCAGCGCGAACCGGTCGGCCGCCACCTGCGCCAGCACCGGCGCCGGACGCACCAGCAGCGTGTCCAGCGTGCCGTCCCGCACCCGCCGCCCCAGCCGGTCCATCGACCCGATCACCAGATCGGCCAGCCCGAAGGACACGGCCGACAGCCCGTACAGGAACGCCACCTCGGGGAGCGCATAGCCGCCCAGCGCGTCCACCCGCGAGAACATCAGCATGATCGCGACGAAGTCGAGAAAGGTCGCCGCGAAGTTCCCGAACGCCGTCATCACGAAGGACGCGCGGTAGGCCATCGTGGACCGCACCCACATCCCCGCGATCAGCCGGTACGCCCGAACCCCCTCCCGCACCCGGCCGCTCTCCCACACCCGGCTGTCCTCAGCCACCCTGGACCACCACCCGCCGCGTCGCCACCGACTGCACCAGCCGCCCGGCCCCCAGCAGCGCCACCGCCCACGCCCCCTGGAACGCGTACGTGCTCCACGGATCCGCGTGCCCCAGCAGGATGTCCGCCGGCGCCTGCAGCAGCGACGACCACGGCAGCGCCCGTACGACCTCCCCGAGCGCGCCCGGGAACACGTTCAGCGGCAGCAGCATCCCCGAGCAGAAGAACCCGGCGAGCCACGCCATCTGCGTCACCCCCGTGCCGTCCAGCAGCCAGAACGCGCTCAGCGCCACCAGGAACCGGATCCCGAAGCCCACCAGCATCGCCAGCAGCACGGCCACGAGGAACGCCACCCAGGTGCCGACGGCGGTCGGCAGATACACCGGGAAGAACAGCGCACCGAAGACGAACGGCACCAGCCCCCGCCCCAGCAGCTGGAAGAACGCCCGGCCCACATCGGCGGCCAGCCACCACAGCTGAAGATCGGCCGGCCGGTACAGGTCGATCGCCACGTCCCCCGTACGGATGCGTTCCATCAACTCGTCCTCGACGCCCCCGCCGCCGATCGCGAGCGTCGACAGGAACGCCTGCCCCAGCCACACATAGGTCACGGCCTGCGCCTGGTCGTACCCGCCCAGGTGCGGTCGCACGTCCCACAGCGCCTGGTACGTATAGACGAGGATCAGCCCGAAGACCGTGTTGGTGAACACCCCTGCCGCAGTGGCGGCCCGATAGGTCGCGTACCGTCTGAACCCCCCCGTCGCGACGGCCGCGTACAACCGTCCCGCACCCACGCCAGTCGACCTCCTCGAGACAGCTCGACACCGAAGCGCAGGAGCCTAGTCCGAGGCCCGGCGACCGGCCACGCATTTTCTGCGGAAGCGTGCCGGAATCCGGGAACGGAACGCCAGGTGCGAGAGTCTTCAAACTGGGGGCGCAGAAGGCGTACGAGGCGTACGGGAACGACGTACGACGAAACAGGAGTCCGTGCACGACATGAGCGACGAGCCGCAGCCGCAGCAGGCTGAAGGGCCCGAAAACCCCGAGGGCCGTGACAGCACGGCCACCGAGAGGAACCTGGGGAGCGAGGGGAGCACGGCGAAGAAGCAGACGGGCGAGCCGGGGGGTGCCGGGGGGCCGAGGGGCGCCCGGGAGCCGGGAAGCGCCGGGAGCCCCAGGAGCGCCGGTGGGTCCGGTAGCGCTCGGGAGCCGGGGAACGCCGGTGCCCCCGGGGGTACGCGGGAGTCGCGGAGTGCCGGGAAGCCGGCGGGCACCGAGGGGACCTCGGGCACGAAGGCCGCCCCGGGGACTCCGGAGGCCACGCGCGCCAAGGACAGCGGGGCCGCCCCCGCGGGTCCGCCGCGTCAGGACCAGACCATGTCCATGGCCCGGGCCCGCCGGGCTGCCCAGGCGGCCCGCAGGGAGCAGCCCGGCCGGTCGGCCGGTACGGGAGCCGGCGCGGGCGGGGAGACTCCGGCCGCGGGTGGGTCCGCTGCTTCCCGGGAGGTCCGGGGCACTGGTGCGTCCGCTGGCTCCCAGGCGGCCTCGGCTGCCGGTGGGTCCGCTGCTCCCCGGGAGACCCGGGCTGCGGGTGGTTCCGCTGCTTCGGGGCAGGCTTCGGCTGCGGGTGCGTCCGCTGCTTCCCGGGAGATCCCGGCCCCCCGTGGGTCCGCTGCTCCCCGGGAGACCCGGGCTGCGGGTGGTTCCGCTGCTTCGGGGCAGGCTTCGGCTGCGGGTGCGTCCGCCGGTTCCCGAGGGGCCTCGGCTGCGGGTGGGGCCGCTGGTTCCCGGGAGGTCCGGGGCGCTGGTGGGTCCGCTGGTTCTCAGGGGACCCCGGCTGCGGGTGGGTCCGCTGCTTCCCGGGAGATCCCGGCCCCCCGTGGGTCCGCTGCTCCCCGGGAGACCCGGGCTTCCGGTGGTTCCGCTGCTTCCGGGCAGACTCCGGCTGCCGGTGACTCCGCCGGCTCCCGGGAGGCCTCGGCTGCCCGGGGGTCCGCCGGCTCCGCAGGGCGTTCTGCCGCCGAGCAGCCTCAGTCGCCGGAGAGCACGCAGGTCCTCCGGCGCGTGAATGCGCCCAAGGCACCGCAGTCGTCCCAGTCGTCTCAAGCCCGGCAGGCGCAGGCGTCCCAGTCGCCCGCCCCCTCCGGCAAGGCCGGCCCCGCTGCTCAGGGCGCCGGGGACCGTCCCGCCGAGAGCACCCAGGTCCTCCGGCGTGTCAACGCACCCCGGAAGCCCGAGCCCGGCCAGCCCGGCGGCGAGGGTACGGCCACCGCGGCCTCCGCGTCCGCCGGGGTGAACCCCGCTGCTGCCCGTACCCCCCGCCCCAACCCCGCCGCGGCCGGTGCCGCAGCTCTGGGTGCCGCGGCCGGTGCCGAGGCCGCCCGCGCAGCCGTACTCGGCACCGCCGCCAAGGCAGCCTCCGCGACCGCGGCGACCCCCACCCCCTCCGCCGACGGCGGAACCGGTGGCGGCAACGGCGGCGCAAACGGCGGAGCCGGCGGTGGCAAGGGCAAGAAGCCCAAGCGGCCCAAGCGCACCGGCTGGCGGCGGATCATCCCCACCTGGCGCATGGTGCTCAGCACCTTCATCGTCGGCATGCTGCTGCTCATCGGCCTGTTCTTCCTCGGCTACTCCCTCGTGAAGATCCCGCCGGCCAACGCCCTCGCCACCAAGCAGGCCAACGTCTACCTCTACGCCGACGGCTCCCAGATCGCCCGCGACACACGCGACAGCCAGGTCAACCGTGAGAACGTCAGCCTCGCCGAGGTCTCCAAGGACGCTCAGCACGCCGTACTGGCCGCCGAGGACCGCGACTTCTACTCCGAGTCCGGCGTCGACCCGAAGGCGATGCTGCGCGCCGCCTGGAACACGGCGACCGGCAAGGGCACGCAGTCCGGTTCGACCATCACCCAGCAGTACGTGAAGAACTACTACCTGGCCCAGGAACAGACCCTGACCCGCAAGGCCAAGGAGTTCTTCATCGCGATCAAGCTGGACCGCAACAAGACCAAGGACGAGATCTTCGAGGGCTACCTCAACACCAGCTACTTCGGCCGCAACGCCTACGGCATCCAGGCCGCCGCCCAGGCCTACTACGGCGTGAACGCCACCGACCTCGACCCGGCCCGCGCCGCCTACCTCGCCGCGCTCGTCAACGCGCCCAGCGAGTACGACGTCGTAGCCCACCCCGAGAACAAGTCCGCGGCCGTCGCCCGCTGGAACTACGTCCTCAACGGCATGGTCAAGAAGGGCTGGCTCAGCGAGGACAAGCGCACCGGCATGAAGTTCCCGATGCCGAAGGAACAGACCGTCTCCACCGGCATGTCAGGCCAGCGCGGCTACCTCGTGGACGCGGTCAAGCACTACCTGATCACCAACAACATCATCAGCGCCGAGGAACTCGCGGCCGGCGGCTACCGCATCACCACCACCATCCAGAAGGACAGGCAGGACTCCTTCGTCAAGGCGGTGAACGACCAGCTGATCTCCAAGCTGGACAAGAAGAACAACAAGGCCGACACCTACGTCCGCGCCGGCGGCGCCTCCGTCGACCCCAAGACCGGCAAGGTCGTCGCCATGTACGGCGGCATCGACTACGTGAAGCAGTACACCAACGGCGCCACCCGCGGTGACTTCCAGGTCGGCTCGACCTTCAAGCCGTTCGTGTTCACCTCCGCGGTGCAGAACGGCTCGACCACCCAGGACGGCCGCCCCATCACCCCGAACACCTACTACGACGGCACCAACCAGCGCCCCGTGGAGGGCTGGTCCGGCGGCGCCTACGCCCCGGAGAACGAGGACCAGAAGTCGTACGGCCAGATCACCGTCCGCAAGGCCACCGACCTGTCGGTGAACGCGGTGTACGCCCAGATGGCCGTCGACGTCGGGCCGGCCAAGGTCAAGCAGACCGCGATCGACCTGGGCGTCCCCACCGGCACCCCGGACCTCAACCCGTACCCGTCCATCGCCCTCGGCACCGCCAACGCCAGCGTGCTGGACATGGCCGAGTCGTACGCGACCCTCGCCAACCACGGCAAGCACGGCACGTACACCCTGGTCGAGAAGATCACCAAGGAGGGCACAGAGGTCAAGCTGCCCGAGCAGACGGTCAAGCAGGCCGTCACCCGCGAGGCCGCCGACACCACCACCTCCGTCCTGCAGAGCGTCGTCGACAACGGCACGGCGATCGCCGCGCAGGCCGCGGGCCGCCCGGCGGCCGGCAAGACCGGCACCGCCGAGGAGGACAAGGCCGCCTGGTTCGCGGGCTACACCCCCGACCTGGCCACCGTCGTCGCCGTCATGGGCCAGGACCCGGTGACGGCGAAGCACGTGTCCCTCTACGGCGCCCTCGGCCAGCCCCGCATGAACGGCGGCGGCCCGCCCACCCAGATCTGGGCCCAATACACGCACGACGCGCTCCAGGGCAAGCCGGCGGCCGACTTCGACCTCCAGCTCCAGCAGGGCGCCGACCAGGTCGCACCGCCCACCGCCGACCCCTCCACCGAGCCCGGCACCGACGGCGGCCACGACAACGGCGGCGGCACCACCGGCGACAACCAGGACAACGGCGGCACGACCGGCACCCCGACCGACGGCACCACCAACGGCAACCCCACCGACGGCGGCACGACGACGAACGGCGGCGGCACCACCGGCACCACCACCGACGGCGGCGGTACGACGACGGACGGCGGCGGCACCACCGGCACCACCACTGACGGCGGCGGTACGACCACCGGAGGCACCACCACAGGCGGTACCACCGACGGCGGCGGCACCGACGGCGGCGGCACCGGCGGCGGCACCGGCGGCCCGACGACAGGTGGCGGCCCCGGAGGCCCGACGACAGGCGGCGGAGCACTGTAGGACCGATAGCAAAGGAACGACAAAGAGGGCCGGTGACAACAGTCACCGGCCCTCTCAGCCTCTGAACCAGAGATACCTGCCCGTGGATCAGAGATAAAGCCCCGTGGAGTCCTCCGACCCCTCGAAGCGGTCCGCGGCCACGGCGTGCAGATCACGTTCCCGCATCAGCACGTACGCCACGCCCCGCACCTCGACCTCGGCCCGGTCCTCCGGGTCGTACAGGACCCGGTCCCCGGGCTCCACGGTCCGGACGTTCTGCCCGACCGCGACGACCTCGGCCCAGGCCAGCCGCCGCCCGACGGCCGCCGTGGCCGGAATCAGGATCCCGCCCCCCGACCGGCGCTCGCCCTCACCGGTGTCCTGCTTGACCAGCACGCGGTCGTGCAGCATCCGGATGGGGAGCTTGTCGTGATGGGGGGTCCTGTGCTCGTTTCTGTTGGCGCTCACGCCTCGAACCTACCTGCCTCGACCACGCCGGTGCCCGCCCGGGTCACCGCCTCACTCAGTCCTTGTTGCGCCGCCGCGACCCTAGGGCGAGCAGCCCCACGACCCCCACGACGACGAGCGCGGCGGGCACGACCCGCTCCATCCGCGGCGCGCCCTCCTCGTCCACGAACTGCGCCCGCACATCACTGACCAGGCGGTTCACCTGCACGTAGGCCCGTCCGACGGTGTGATCGATATGGGCGACGACCTTGGCCTTCGCGTCCCCGACGATCGTCGACGGGTGCACCCGCATCCCGATCTCGTCGAGCGTCTCCGCCAGCACTTCACGGCGGCGCTTGATGTCCGCCTCGATCTGCGCCGGGGTTCTCGTGTCCGACGTGTCCGCCACCGTACGGCCTCCGAAGTCTCCTGATGCTGTTCTGGACAGTCTGTCAGCTCCCGGCTTCGCCGCACGGCAAGGCCCCCCGGTTAGGCTGTTCCGATGAGCGAGCGACTCCAGCCCGGGGACGTTGCCCCCGCCTTCACCCTCCCCGACGCCGACGGCAACGAGGTCTCCCTGTCCGCCCACAAGGGCCGCAAGGTGATCATCTACTTCTACCCGGCGGCCCTGACCCCCGGCTGCACCAAGCAGGCCTGCGACTTCACGGACAACCTCTCCCTGCTGGCCGACGCCGGCTACGACGTCATCGGCATCTCCCCCGACAAGCCGGAGAAGCTGGCGAAGTTCCGCGAGAAGGAGTCCCTCAAGGTCACCCTCCTCGCCGACCCCGACAAGCAGGTCCTTCAGGCGTACGGCGCCTTCGGCGAGAAGATGAACTACGGCAAGAAGTACCTCGGCGTCATCCGCTCCACGGTGATCGTGGACGAGGAGGGCAAGGTCGAACGGGCCCTGTACAACGTCCGCGCCACCGGCCACGTGGCCAAGATCATCAAGGACCTGGGGATCTGACGATGCTGCCCGGCCGCTAGCATGGCCGGGCAACACCACGCGGCCGTGGTGGAATTGGCAGTCACGCTGGGTTTAGGTCCCAGTGGGGTAACTCCCGTGAGGGTTCGAGTCCCTCCGGCCGCACCAGGGTTCAGCCCAACAGCTCCCGCACCACCGGCACCAACGCCCGGAACGCCTTCCCCCGATGGCTGATCGCGTTCTTCTCCTCGGGGCTCAGCTCGGCGCAGGTCCGCGTCTCTCCCTCCGGCTGGAGGATCGGGTCGTACCCGAACCCGTTCGTGCCGGACGGAGCATGCCGCAGCACACCCACCAGCCGCCCCTCGACCACCCGCTCCGTCCCGTCCGGCAGCGCCAGCGCCGCCGCGCAGGCGAAGTGCGCGCCCCGGTGCGCGTCCGCGATGTCGGCGAGCTGGGCCAGCAGCAGCTCCAGGTTGGCCTTGTCGTCGCCGTGCTGGCCCGCCCAGCGGGCGGAGAAGATGCCCGGGGCGCCGTTCAGGACGTCGACGCACAGCCCGGAGTCGTCCGCGACCGCCGGGAGCCCCGTGGCCTGGGCGAGCGCGTGGGCCTTCAGCAGGGCGTTCTCGGCGAAGGTGACGCCGGTTTCCTTGACGTCGGGGATGTCCGGGTAGGCGTCGGCGCCGACCAGTTCGTGGGGGAGCCCGGCGTCGGCGAGGATCGCCCTCAGCTCGGTGATCTTTCCGGCGTTGCGGGTGGCGAGGATCAAGCGGGTCATGCAGGCCAGTATTCCTGGCCCCGCAGAGCTCCCGAAGCGTGCCCGCCTCAGGCCCCCACCGCCCGCGAGATGACGTAGATCAGCAGACCCGCGAGCGAACCCACCACCGTGCCGTTGATCCGGATGAACTGGAGGTCGCGTCCGATGTGCGCCTCGATCTTGCGGGTGGTGTGCTCCGCGTCCCAGCCGGCCACGGTCTCGGTGATCAGCGAGGTGATCTCCTTGCGGTAGGTGGTGACGATGTGCACGGCCACACCCTCCACCCAGTTGTCGACCTTCTCCTGCACCTTCGGCTCGTTCGCCATCCGCGTGCCCAGGGACAGCAGCGCGGCCCGTACCCGCAGCCGCAGCTCGCTGCGCTCGTCCTCGGCCGCCGCGACGATCATCGACCGTACGGCGGTCCACGCGGAGGCGATCAGGTCCTGGACCTCGCCCCGGCCGAGCACCTCGCCCTTGAGCCGTTCCACCCGCGCGCGCGTGTCCGTGTCGGACTGGAGGTCGGAGGCGAAGTCGGTGAGGAAGCGGTCGAGGGCGCCGCGGGCGGGGTGGGAGGGCATGTCGCGCATCTCGGCGCAGAAGCGCAGCAGCTCCTTGTAGACGCGTTCGCCGATCTTCCGGTCCACGAAGCGGGGGGTCCAGCCGGGAGCGCCGCCCTCGACGGCGTCCATCACGCTTTCGCCGTGCAGGACGAGCCAGTCGTGGGCGCGGGAGACGATCAGGTCGACGGCCCGTTTGTGGCCGCCGTCGGCGACGATCTTCTCCAGCATCTTGCCGAGGCCGGGCGCGATCTCCTGGGCGTCGGCGCGCCGGGTGATCGCCTCGCCGACGACGGCCTGGACGTCGGAGTCGCGCAGTACGGCCAGCGCGCCGCGGAGGGCGGTCGCCAGCTCGGCGGTCACCCGGTCCGCGTGTTCGGGCACGGCGAGCCAGGCGCCGAGGCGGCTGCCGATGCCGACGGCGCGCAGCCGTTGCCGTACGACGTCCTCGGAGAGGAAGTTCTCGCCGACGAACTCGCCGAGGGAGACCCCGAGCTGGTCCTTCTTGGTGGGGATGATCGCGGTGTGCGGGATGGGCAGGCCGAGGGGGTGGCGGAAGAGGGCGGTGACGGCGAACCAGTCGGCCAGCGCGCCGACCATGCCGGCCTCGGACGCCGCGGCCACGTACCCGGCCCAGGACCCGGCGCCCGCCTGGTCGGCCCACTTGGCCAGGACGTACACCACCGCCACGAACAGCAGCAGCCCGGCCGCCGTCAGCTTCATGTGCCGTACCCCGCGCCGGCGCTCCTCGTCGGCGGGGGTGAAGGCGGTCATGGTCCGGTACGACGCGACCCGGGCCGGTGTTCCGGTCTCGGTTGGTTCCATCAGCTCCACCGTTCAGCTCCACCGTTCGGCGTTCGGTGATCCCGCAGACAATTGTCCCTGCCTGACCGACTACCGGAACGGAACGGAAGTTCCCGGCGTCTGTGTGAGACGGGGTGGGCAGCCTTCTGGCGGAGACGGACGAGAACTGACAGGGACAGACGGGGACTGACGGGGGCTGACAGGGACTGACGGACCGGGCCGCCGGGCCGGCCAGGGGTTTCCGGCGGGCCGCTGTCATCCCTCTTCAGCCCATGACGCATCATGGGCTGATCGGACCGGAGCCTCAGGCTCCACTCTGCCCGAGGAGAACAACAACAGCGTGACCAGGCGTCATGACGGGGGTGCGGGGCCCGCTGCGGAGCAGCCGAAGGCCGGCGCCCCCGCGAAGCACCGTGCGGTCCTGAGCGCGCTGGTCGCGCTGGTCGTGGCCCTGTCGGCGGTCATCTACGTCGCGGTGGCGGCCGACGACGGCACCCCGCAGAACAGCATCGCCGGCAACCGCCCGCACCAAGGCTCCTCCGCCGCCCCCGCCTCCACCGGCCCCTGGGTCGCTTCCTGGGCGACCTCTCCGGTGGGCGGTGAGCCGGGCACCGAGACGGCGGGCCTGGCGGGCCACTCGGTGCGCAACGTCGTCCACGCGAGCACGGGCGGGACGGCCGCCCGGGTCACCCTCTCCAACCTCTACGGCCAGTCGCCGCTGACGATCACGCACGCGTCCCTCGCCCTGGCGGCGGGCGACGACACCGCCGCTGCCGCCGCGGAAACGATGCGCCGGCTGACCTTCAGCGGCAGCACCACCGTCGTCATCCCGCCCGGCGCCCAGACGGTGAGCGACCCCGTCCGCCTTGCCATCCCGCACGACACGAACGTCCTGGTCACCTCGTACTCGCCCACCCCCTCGGGCCCGGTCACGTACCACCTCCGAGCCCGCCAGCTGTCGTACGTCGCCGACGGCGACCGCACCGAGGACGCCACCGGCACCCCGTACACCGAACAGACCCCGTACTGGCGCTACTTGACGGCCCTGGACGTCCTGAGCAACGAGTCCACCGGCACGGTCGTGGTCTTCGGTGACTCCATCACGGACGGCATTACCTCCACCGTCGGCGCCAACCACCGCTGGCCGGACGTCCTGTGGGGCCGGCTGCGCACGGCGGTCACGGGCGGCGAGCAACTGCCGCGCTACAGCGTCGTGAACGAGGGCATCAGCGGCAACCAGGTGCTGGCGAACGGCCTGGGCCTCCCCCACGCTCGAATGCGCTCGCGCGGGGGCACCCCCATCGCCGAGAACGAGAGCGGCGTGACCCGCTTCACGCGCGACGCGCTCTCCCGCCCGAACGTAAAGGTCGTAGTCATCGACCTGGGGATCAACGACATCCTCCGCAACCCCCGCCTCGCCGACCCGAACCGCATCATCGCGGGCCTGCGCACCCTGGTCCGCCAGGCCCACGCCCGCGGCCTGAAGGTCGTGGGCGCCACCCTGATGCCCTTCAAGGGCCACCGAGGCTGGACGAAGCCCAGGGAGGCGGTACGCCAGCAGGTCAACGCCCAGATCAGGGCGGGGCGGGTGTACGACGAGGTGGTCGACTTCGACAAGGCCCTCCGGGACCCCTACGACCCGCGCAGCCTGCGCCCCGAGTACGACTCCGGCGACCACCTGCACCCCAGCGACCTGGGCTACCGCAGGATGGCGGAGATCTTCGACCTGCGGACACTGGAGGGCGCGGCGCGGGCGGAGCTGTAGACGGTTCCGGTTCCGGTTCCTGCCGGCGTCCGGTCAGGCTCCCGTCGTGGACCCCGGCCGGACGATCATCAGGACCGTCACGGCGGCCCACAACAGGTTGAACAGCCCGGTGACCATGGCGAGTCGCACGGTCTGCGCCCGGCTGCCGACGGTGCCGTCGCTCCCCATGGCCTCGCTCCCGGTGCCGCTCACGAGGGCGGTCTGGGCGGGCAGCACCAGCGCGGCCAGGACAACGGCGGCGAGACTCGTCAGCACGATCGAGGCGATGAGCCACCCACTCCCGAGCACGCCCATCTGACCGGCGGTGGCGAACCCGAAGACGGGGACGACGACACCGGCGACGGAGTAGACCCGGCAGATCCGGTGCAGGAGCTGGAGTGTCGCGGCGGCACGCAGGTCACCCGGCTCGGCGATGGCCCGCCGCGCGGCGGGCGGAAACATGCTGGCGGCGACGGTGACGGGCCCGATGGCGACGATCGCGGCGAGGACGTGGACGGCGAGGAGGAACTTGGTCACGGGGGGACGGTAAGCGGGGAAGGGGATCACGCAGAAGCGGCGAGATTGCCACTACCCACCGGATTCCCGCCACCCAGGCCGTTGCGAATGCCGCCTGACATGGTCTCCTGCCGCCCCCGCTTGGCGACATTCCGCCGCCCGGCTACCTTCCTGCCATGCACACCGTGGCCGTCCTGGCGCTTGACCAGGTGATCCCGTTCGACCTCTCCGTGCCGATCGACACCTTCGGCTGGGCGAGACTGCCGGATGGCCGCCCCGCGTACCGGGTGCGGGTCTGCGCCCCGGAGCCGGAGGTGGGGGCGGCTGCCGGCGCCTTCGCGGTGCGGGCGTCGTACGGCCTGGAGGCGCTGGCGGACGCGGACACGATCATCCTGCCGGGGGTGGCGGACCTCTCCGTGCCGCTGCCGCCGGGCGTGGCGGAGGCGCTGCGCGCGGCGGCGGCCGACGGCACGCGGATCGCCTCGATCTGCGTCGGCGCGTTCGTGTTCGCGGCCACCGGCCTGTTGGACGGCCTGCGCGCGACGACTCACTGGCATGCGGCGGCGGAGTTGGCGGCGAGGTATCCGCGGATCGAGGTCGACCCGAACGTCCTCTACGTCGACAACGGCCAGTTCCTCACCTCGGCGGGCGCCGCCGCGGCCCTGGACTTGTGCCTGCACATGATCCGCAAGGACCACGGCTCGGCGGTGGCGGCACACGCGGCCCGCATGTCGGTCATGCCCCTGGAACGGGAGGGCGGCCAGTCCCAGTTCATCGTCCACGACCTGCCCCCGGCCCCGGCGGGTGCAACCCTTGAACCCCTCCTGACCTGGCTGGAGGACAACTGCGACCGCGACCTCACACTGGACGAGATCGCGGCGCGGGCGAGGATGAGCAGCCGTACCCTGAACCGCCGCTTCCGCGAACAGACCGGCACGACACCGGTGCAGTGGCTGCACCGGGCACGGATACGACGCGCCCAGTACCTCCTGGAGACGACACCGCACCCGGTGGAGCGGATCGCCACCCAGGCGGGTTTCGGCTCACCGACGGCATTCCGGGAACGCTTCCGAAGGGTGGTGGGGACGAGCCCACAGGCCTACCGGAGGGCGTTCCGGGAGGGGGCGCCGTAAGCCTGCACGGGCACCCTGGGGCTGGCTGCGCCCTGGGGCCGACGGTGCCCCTGGGCGTGCTCAGGCCTTGCGGTGTGCTCAGGCCTTGCGGTCGGCGACGGCCCAGGAGGCAAGGGCCACAGCCCCGGCGACACCGAACACGGACGGCCAGGCACCGACCTTCTTGGCCAGCGGATGGGACCCGGCGAAGGCGGCGACGTACGCGGCGGTGAGCGCACCCGCGGCCTTCCCACCGGCCTGCTGACGCCACTGCTGCGCGGCGGCGACCCCCGCGACGGCCAGCACGGCCCCGCCGAGCTGCCGCTTCTTCGTCCAACGGGCGACCCCGTAACCCCCGACGAGCCCACTGGCGGCGACCAGCGCGCTGGGAACCTTGGCCATTAGTGCCTCCTCGTGTCCCTGTTGTCTGTGCTGTCGTGATTCTCGTCCGAGGCTAACGCGCAGCCAGGCACCGCCTTCGGTCGGGCCCCTCAGACCCGCTCGAGCGGCCGATGCGCTCCCTCAAGAACCTTGACCTTGATCGCATCACCGGCCCGGACGACACCACTGGCTCCTTCGACCACGTCCTACCGGAATCCCTGCGTCTACTGCGCGGACGTGGAGACCTGATGCGGCACGCAGAGGTCTTTGCGGGAGCACGGGTGGAGTCTCGGCCCGGCAGCTGCTCCGACGTAGCCCCAGCTGTGCCGTGCCGAGACGAGAGATCACGCGTTGGATTGGTCGAGTGAAGTCAACAAGGAACGACAGGAGATGCCGATGGGTGTGACGATCCGTACCGCTGACAAGCGGGACACCGTAGCCCTGGCCGAGCTGATCGAGGAGATCGAGCGGTTCTACGGGGCGACGGAAGTCCAGCCCTTCGAAGAGCGTCGTACACAGGTCGAGGAGGCCCTCTTCGGCTCACCGCCTCTCGCAGCCGCCCTCGTGGTCGAGGACGAGAGCGGCGACCTCGTCGGCCTCGCCGCCTACTCCTTCCTCTGGCCGGCCGCGGGCTCCTCCCACTCGCTCTTCCTCAAGGAGCTGTACGTTCGTGACACCCTCCGTCGTCAGGGTGTGGGCGCCCAGCTCATGAACGAACTGCGCACCCTGGCCTACGCTCGCCCTGGCTGCAGTCGCGTCGAGTGGATGACGGACCGCGACAACCCGAGCGCCCGGGCCTTCTACAAGTCCCTCGGCTTCGCGGAGTTCGACGGCAAGATCGTCTACCGGGTGCACGCGGGGGCCGCCTGAGCGTGAGCGGAGCGGTGCAGGAGGGGCGCTGCAAATGACGAGGGGCCCACCGGCCACTCACACCAGGGTCCGCGACCTGCAGGTCGACGCAGTGGCTGTGGGAACCGATGAACCTGCGCACCTGGGCGAACTGATCTGTGCTGTGGCCGCCGATGTCGACGAGCGGGCAATCCATGAGTACCGCGGCCCCCTTCGCGACTGGCTGCGCCGTCAACCCTTCTGAAGCTCCTCGATGACTTGCTCTGCCATACGGCGTGCGGGCTTCAATCGAGGGTCTTCCGCGTGCGCGTGAGGGCCGAGGATTTTCGAGCACGCGAACAGAGTCATCAGCTTGCCGTCCCGGCTCTCGAAATCGGAGTGCCGTTCGCCCCATACGCGATCGGCCAGAGCCGGGACGGCAAGGGAACTGGCCCACAGCGAGGCGGAGTCCAACCCATGCGGAGCGTTCCCCCAGTCCTCCCAGTCGAAGACGCTGAACGTCGGCGCCGTCATGTTGGCCCAGTTCAGATCGGCGTGGGCGGGCATCCACCGCTCAACGGTCGTATCGACGCCGCCAAAGAAGACACCTCGGATGGACTCCGTGACGTGGGCTTGGGTGATGGTGACGGTATCCGGCGTGGCGACACGCCTTGTCTCCTGACTGGCAAGTGCGTCCATCGAGGCGTTGAACGCTTGCCACCACTCGTCCGGCAGCTTTGGGTCTTCGCTGAGCACAGCCGTGCCGATGGGTGATCCGGGTAGGAGTTCCGTCTCGTCGGCGCGCCACATCACGGGTTCTTCCGCGTCCCGCCAAACCACGCACCCGAGCCATGGGGGCTGCGCGATGCCTTCCAGACGAGCGGCACATTCCGTGCCGTTCCAGCCCTGGACTCCGATCGTGGTGCACGCCCGCCTTTCGATACGCACCCAGGTCTCGCGGCTTGTCCGGGCACCCACCGTGCGGCGCTTGCGTACGACTGTGTCCCTGTCCAGGCATGTCCGAAGCGACCGCTCCACATGATCGAGGACCTGATCGATCGGTTTGACCCGCAGGTCGACCGACCGAGCTGTGGATGCGGAGAGCGGCATGGGGCGACCGTAGCAGTGTGATCAAAGTGCATGCAGCACATGGAGCTGCGCAGACACGGGATCAGCGGGTCACCGTTACCTTCTCACCGTCCCGCTGCTCAACGCGCCCAGGAACGACATCCATGCTTGTCCTCGAACGGAGAGGGAAGGTCCGTCTGGATGTTTCGAATCACGCACGAGTGTGCTCTCGCCTGACCGCGCGCACTCGACGCACTCGGTGCCGCTGCCACCGCTGTACGAGGACTTGAACCACCGGAGCGTCGAGGACGCGGTCATCAGGACTCCCTGCTTATACGGTCGACAAGTTCAGCGGAGGTCTCAAGATCGAGCGCCTGCGCGCTGAGATATTCGAACGCCAACCTATAGCGCTCCAACTCGGCCTGCTTCTCCATGAAGAGCCCGCCGCCGAGAAGGTCCATGTACACGACGTCCAGCTCACGCGTTGGGCCTCGAAGGATGGCGAAGCTGCCTACTGCGGCTGCGTGTGCGCCTGTCGAGAAGGGCAGTACCTGGACGGTGACATGTGGCAGTTGCGACATGGTGAGCAGGTGGCGAAGCTGTTCCTGCATGACGCCGCTCCCGCCTACTCGGCGCCATAGCACCGCCTCATCGATCACGCACCAGATGTGTGGTGGCTCGTCCCGCTGAAGGAGCTCCTGCCGCTTCATGCGGATGTCAACCATGTGCTGCACTTCCCGCTCCCCGCACTGCACTTCGGATGCGCGGTGCACGGCCTCTGCGTAGGCGCGCGTCTGTAGGAGCCCAGGGACGTACACGCATGCGTAGTGGTCTTCGCGTACGACCTCGTCTTCCAGGGTGAGCATGAGGTTCATCGACTCGGGGATGGGGTCGGCGAGTGATCTCCACCAGCCCTGGATCTTGGCGCCCTTCGCCAGCTCGACAAGGGCCCTACGCTCCTCATCAGATGCGCCGTATTCGCGGCAAAGTGCGTCAACAGCAGGCCACTTGACCATGCCCTCTTTCGTCTCGTAGCGACTGAGCGTCGCCTTCGAGATGCCGACCCGAGCCCCCGCCTCCTCAAGGGTCAGGCCTTTGAGTTCGCGAAGTCGGCGCAGGTCGGCGCCGAGCTGCCGACGGCGAGTCGTGGGTCCGACTGGCATGTGGTGAGCCCTTCGTGTCGTTCCATCAGATCCTCCTGGCCGCTGCCCTGTGACGGCAAGACGAGGTGCGCCGGGGGCGTGCGATCACATCATGCGCTCCAATCCGCGCATGATGAGAGTTCCATTTTGAGAGTTCCAGTGCAACTCTGTGTGTGCGCTCGACTGCGCATGGCACTCGCCATTCTGGCTCAGGGAGTTGAACCATGGACTGCATTACCTGCATGCCCAGGAAGCCGTGGGATCTTCCGTTCCTGGCGGATCCCCGTGAGGTAGCGGCTCTACGCCGCGTTCTTCGGCTCCACCTGAAGGTGTGGGGCCTGCCCGAAGTGATTGACGCGGCCCAACTCTGTGTCAGCGAGCTCGTCTCGAACGTGATCGCCCACGTCGGGCACGAAACCCCCACCACCCTTGCCGTCTCCATGAACGGCAGCTATCTGCGCGTTGAGGTGCACGACCCCGACGCCCGTGCTCTACCGACACTGCTCCAGGCGGGCCTGGACTCCGAGGCCGGCCGCGGGATGGCCCTCGTCGATGCCACGGCCGATCGTTGGGGCGTCGAACTCCGCGCGGACCGCAAGGTGACATGGTGTGAGATGGACACCGGCTTGCCTTTGGTCTGCATCCATACGGTGCGACCTCAGTTCGTTGGTGTCGAGGATCTGATCCAGAGCTACAGAGCCAAGAAGGCGCTGAATGCGACGGGTGCGGAATCGGAAGTGCTGGCCCTGACCATGGCGGAGGAAGCGGCGATCGACATCATCGCCGACCTCCTCCGCTGGATGCAGGCCTGTGGCCGCGACGCGGATGAGGTGCTCGACCGGGCCCAGACGCACTTCGAGGCGGGAGCCGAGCGCATCACCCGCTGGTGATGGCAGCTGCGTACGACCACACGTCGGCGGGAAGCTCATGGCGCAGATCCCAGGTGATCGCCATGGGCTTGCTCCCGGTGTGCTTGTCGTACGTGGCCGGGCCCAGGAACATCCACGGCTCGGACTTGCCGATGGCGTTGGTCTTGTAGCGGCGCAGGAATAGCAGGACGTGACTGCCCTGCTCGGCGTGGTGCTGGTAGCGCAGGCCGTGGCGCCGGCTCGTGGGACGAGGCAGACGTACCTCTTCGCCTCCCGCCGCCCGGACTCAGGAGGCGTTGCCAAGGGGACGGAGACCAGCCCGTCCCCGCTCGACTCACTCGCTAGTAACCGCCTCAATTGCCTTAACTACCAAGTTCTTACGCGAGAGAAGGAAGGCCGCATAGTTGTCATGCCAAAGCGGAGAGTTCCGGTCCGCCGGCAGCAGATGTGACTTCAGGATCCCAGGCACCTCTTCCTCTCCCAGGCCTTCTTCCATGGTGGCAAGGTACTCAGACGGAGCACGCTTTCCGATGCTTTGGTTAGTTCTCCTATCAATCAGGGCGCGGTTAAGGATCAACTCCGGATTACCCGAGTCACCCATTTCCTCCAAATATTTCTTGGGGAAGATATGGTGCGCGTCTACTCTGTCTTCCAGGATCTTCCCAGGGGTCAAGTTCGAACCTGAGTGAAAATCTCGCGCTCCGCCGCTCAGCGTCAACGCCATAACCCCCTTGTACAGGGCCTGCAAGTTGATTCGAGCCGCATCCAGCACCTCACCGGTGAAGGTGAATCCATCGACAGCCTCAGGCACTATCTCGCCTTCGTTTAGCCAAGAGGTGAGATCTGCAAAGTCTTTTCCTGCCTGACTGTTGCCTCCCTGATCATAATTTCTGGAAAATACCGAGCACCAGAAGAAGCGGCGAATCTTTCGCAGCGCTGCGCCGCTCTCTACAGACCGCTTAGACTCAACTTCATGCCATACGGCCGCCAAGGGAACGAGAATCATGGAATATGGGAGCCATTTCGGGGCAAGCACTCCGCATTCATCACGAAGAAAGGCTAGAGCGCGTGCTGCCCCCTGGGCCACCTGATCCCAATATTTCTCAAATTCTGTAGGAGTTAGCTCCAGGACGTCACTACGTTGAGCTGAAGCCCTGGCGCCCTGTGATTTATCGGCCGTGGCTCGGAGTGAGACGGCTTGAAGCAAGTAGTAGGCGTCGACTTCGAATGAGGCTAGAATCGGATGCTTTCGCTGGGCATCTTCCCAGTTCCTCCGCAGGTCAACGCCGGCGGGCCAGAAGCGGGCGGCCAAGAGTTCGAAGACACTCAGCTTCACGCCTGTCCGATTGATGGTTTCGAAGATTCGGCACACCGCATCCAGTGGAGTAGCCTCCGGCAGTTCAACCACCGGAAATCTATAGTTTCCGATCGGACGCAGGTACTTACGCGCCAATTGGCGAACTTCGGCGCGGCGAGCTCTCCAGTCTTCACCTTCTATCGCCTCCTCCATGTGATCGAGCCATTCATCGATGAACTCGGACGCGATTAGAGAAAGTGGAAATAGGGATTGTCTAATCTCCTCTACGGCGCCGGCCGGTGGGCGCTTGCGCAGTGACCTGGCATTGACCTCCCGGTACACGATTACATCATCGAGACGGCTTGCATCGAGAAGACCCGACGCGTCAGAGTCAAGCGAAGCGAGGAGCGCAAGGTCGACGAAAAATCTTTGCTGGCCCGTACCGGTCAGTGCTTGAAATATTGAGGTGAGTCGCTGCTGTCCATCCAGTACCAGCGTGGCTGATTCTTTAAGTTGGACATCGAACCCCTCGAATGGGCGCCGTTTAATTTGTGGCGTCTTTTGTTCCCAGAAGAGGAGGGTTCCAGCCGGGTAGCGGGCGATAATAGAGACGAGAAGCTTTTGCGTGTCCGCCGGATCCCAAACGTAGCTTCTCTGAAAGTCGGGTATAGCCAGACGACCGCGCGTCATATCGTCCATCAGTTCTTTGATGGACGGTGTATCGGGAGTCGACATTTGCTTAGACGGGTGCTGCTCCTGCCAAACCATAAGCCCCCCTCAGGACATGGTCGCGGGCTGCGACGGGCAAATTATACTGATGGTCCGTCAATGCGCATGTGTCCTGCTGACACCATCCAGCCTCAGCGTTTCTCCCAGGAAGGCCGCACCCTTCCTGACCAGGAGGCATGGCTCGCTTCTACTCGCAATGTGCTCGGGGGAAGGTAGCGCTAGGTGGAGTGTCGAGCATGTGGCAGCTGAAGCTCATGATGGTGCCAGAGCATTCGAAACCGGCAGACTTGGTCAGCTCGCCGTGATGGCCGAGTACGTCCACACGTCGGCCGGAAGCTCGTGTTTCAGCCGCCAGGTGATCGCCATCGGCTTGCTGCCGGTGTGAGTCTCGTAGGTCGCAGGGCCAAGGAGCATCCACGGTTGGGCCTTGCCTATGTCCGTGTTCTTGTAACGGCGTATGAACAACAGGACCTCGCTTCCTCGCTGCTCGTGCTCCCGGTATCGCATGCCAGTGCGGGAGTCAGCGGCCGTCGAGTTCTGGGACTCCCAGTGGAAGAGCGTTGGGCTCAACGCGTAATCCTTGTACCGGATGGTGGGCGAGAAGTCCTTCTCGTTCTTCTCCAACGTGATGAGCAGGGCGTCCGTCTGGAGCTCCTCGACCCACTGCACACCCTGCGCGAAGGACCGGGGCATCTGGCCGCCGAAGCGCGCTACACCGAGCGCGGCGAGGATCTCCGAGCGGTTGTATGAGCTGTGGACCTTCAGTGGGACATTGCTGAGGCGGCCCGAGAGCGGGATGGGGAAGTGGTCTGCCTGCTGGATGACGTACGACAGCACCTGCCTCAGCTCGTCACGGAACTCGCGTTGAGTGAGCAGCGACTTGAGGCCGTCCTGGAGGCTGGTGAAGCCGCCAGCGTCATCCCAGATGTTGAAGAACAGCATGCGGGCGTACGACTGATCCGTTGGCCCCAGTTCCTCGTACGGAGGGGCATCGGTTTCAAGGAGGCGGAGGTAGGCCTGGGCGCGCTCGGGATCGTCCACGTGGAGAAAGGCATGGACCCGCTTGAGTAGTGCCGCCTCTCCTGCCGGCGCGGCTTCCTTGATCAGTCCGGCCCGGCGCAGGACGGTCGTCCAGGAGTTGTCGCTCTTGTACAGCTCCTTGATCTCCCGACGGCTTTCGCGGAGGTAGTCCGCGAGGCGCGGCGTGCTGTACGCCTTGACCTCGCTCACCAACGTCCGGACCGTGGCTCCCAGTTGGGTCCGGATGTTGTCCAGAACGAGGTCTTTGGACTTGCCCTCCAGGATGATCTGGCAGCCAGACGGCAGCTGAGGGAAGTCATGCTCGATGTGGTCGACAAGCCGGTTCCGCGACAGGTTCGTGAGCGCCCGAAATTGCTCCTCGAAGCGGAACTCCGCTCGGTGATGCCCGATGAAGTCGAGGACCGTGAGCACGGGCTTCGTCTCCGTGCGCCTCAGACCCCGGCCCAACTGCTGGAGAAAGATCGTCGCACTGTTGGTGGGCCGGAGGAGGAGCAGGGTGTCGACGTCGGGGATGTCGAGTCCCTCGTTGAACAGGTCGACGGAGAAGATCACTTGGAGCTTGCCGTCGCTCAGATCTCTCAGCGCCTGGGCGCGTACGTCAGCGGGCGAGCCGCTGTCGAGCGCCACGGCCTGGAACCCGGCCTTGGTGAAGAATTCCGCCATGAAGTGGGCGTGCTTCTTGCTTACACAGAAGCCCAGCGCCCGCATTGCCGCAGGGTTGGAGACCTTGTCCCGGATCTGCTTCACCACGATCCGGGCCCGAGCGTCGTTGCCCGTGTAGACGTTGTCGAGGTCCTGGTCGGCGTACGTGCCCTTCTGCCAGCCCAGATTCCTCAGGTCGGTGCCGTCCGGGATGCCGAAGTAGTGGAACGGGCACAGCAAGTCGTTCTCCAGGGCCTCCCACAGGCGCATCTCGGCAGCGATGCGCCCGTCGAAGAACTCGTCCTGGACGTTGAGCCCATCCATCCGCTCCGGGGTCGCCGTCAGGCCAAGCAGCTCCTTCGGTGCGAAGTGGTCGATGACCCGGCGATACGTGGCGGCGGTGGCGTGGTGGAACTCGTCGATGACGATGACGTCGAAGTGATCGGGTGCCAACTCCTCCAGCCGCCGGATGTTGAGCGACTGGACGCTGGCGAAGACATGGTTCCACTCGCGTGGTTCCTGTCCTGCGTGCAGCAGTTCCCCGAAGGAGGCGTCGTCCAGCACCTCCTGGTACTTGCGCAGGGACTGGTTAAGAATTTCCTTGCGGTGGGCCACGAACAACAACGTGGGTCGTCCGTTGGTCGACTGCCTGCACAGACTGCGGTAGTCCAACGCGGCCATCACGGTTTTGCCCGTGCCCGTGGCCGCAACGAGCAGGTTTCTGTGCCGCCCGCGGATCTCACGTTCGACACTGAGCCGCTCGAGTATGTCCCGCTGGTGCGGGAACGGGCGTACCTCAAGACCAGAGAGGTTGATCTTGAGGTCTGTAGTCGCCGTAGTCCCGCTCGCCTGGGCCAGTGCTCCATCGAGGCGCTCACCGTGAAGATCGGGGTCGTACGCCTCGAAGGCGATGTCGTTCCAGTACGCGTCGAAGGTCGCCTCGAACTTGTCGAGGACCGCGGGTGTGGCGACGGACGACAGACGTACGTTCCACTCCAGGCCGTCCAGCAGTGCGGCCCTGGACAGGTTTGAACTGCCGACGTAGGCGGTGTCAAAGCCTGTCTCGCGACGGAACAGCCAGGCCTTGGCATGCAGACGCGTGGAGCGGGTCTCATAGTTGATCTTGACTGTGGCGCCGAAGTCGCGGACGAGACGGTCCAGCGCGTGACGGTCGGTGGCACCCATGTACGTGGTCGTGATGACCCGGATCTCAACGCCCCGCTTCTTTGCGGCGCGGAGAGCGTCCTCCAGGACCCGTATGCCGTACCACTTCACGAACGCGCAGAGCAGGTCAATACGGTCTGCGGTGGCCAACTCTGCGCGCAGCTCCGCGCCCAGGCTGACGTCCTCCGGTGAGTTCGTGAGCAAAGACGTCTCGGAGAGCGGGGTGAGCGGGCGGATCGCGTAGGCCCCCGGCGCCTCCTGCTTGACGAGAGCGAGCAACTGTCGCGGTCCCTCGACGACTGTGCTTATGGGCTCGGCGTCGCCCTGCCCAGCCGTACCGCTGGCCAGGGACTCGAGTATCTGATTGGCGAAGGGAACCTGCTGGTCAGATGGAAGCTGGTTGAGCCTACGGGCGACCGCCTCGCCGATGTGACGGGCCAGCACATGGGGTGAGGACTCGGCGCTGACCTCCGCGTCGATCGCCTTCCACCCCATGGCCTCAAGCTGGCCCAACTCATCGTGCATGCTCTGGGTGATCAGCTTCTCGTACACCCCAGCGACCGGCTGCGCCGAATCCCCCACTCCCGCCACTGCGACCCCCTCGATCACACATCAACGTGACTCTGTTCTAACAGGACGCACTGACACCCGACGCGAAGGAGGGGCTATTCGGCACCGGCGGGCTCTGCAAGTCAGGTAGTCGGCCCGTGGCAGCCGGCATACGAGTTCCCCGACCCACACCAACACCCCGCCCCCCTCTGCGGCGGCCAAGCCACAGCCCGCCCCCGTGCCGCCAGCGTCGTCGCGTACTGCGGGAGCAGTGTCATGTCCTCCGGGGACGTGCCCTCCGAGGCGGCGAAGGCCTCGTACGAGGGGACCGTTCCCGTGACGATGCCCAGGTTGGGGGTGCCGGAGGTGGAGAGTTCGCGGAGGGAGGACTCTATGGTCGAGAGGTGCTCCTCGTGGGTGGAGTACTCCGTGGACAGGGTCGGGTACGCCGTGAGGAGTTCGGTCAGTTCGGGGGCCGGCCAGTGCAGGACCGCCACCGGGAAGGGGCGGGAGAGGGCCTCTCGGTAGGCGCCCAGTTCGGCGTGGAGGCGGGAGATTTCCGCCTCCAGCTCGGCCGGGTTGTCCGAGCCCAGGGACCATACGCGTTTCGGGTCGTGGAGTTCGTCCAACGGGACCGGGGACGTGTGGAGGGTGTCCGCCAGCGTGTCCCAGTCGTCGTGCGGCAGGCCCAGCATGCGGCGCACGCGGTGGCGGCCGTAGAGGACCGGGTGGGTGGCGTAGGGAGGCTCGGAGGGGGAGTCCGGCAGCAGCAGCGTCGCCGCCTCCGTGAAGGTCTCCGCCGCCGCTTCCAGCTCGTCGTGGGACTCCAGGGACTCGGCCACGATCACCCAGGGGGCCGGGTCGCGGGGGGCGGCCACCCGGATGCCCTCGATGATCGCCCTTGCCTCCGCCTCGTGGTCGTACTCCCAGAGGTTCGACGCCTTCAGGGCTCGTACGAGGGAGGGGTTCTCCAGGGTGTCCGGGGTGGACAGCAGGCGGTCATAGAGCGCTGTCGCGGCGGGGCGGTCGCCGGAGAGTTCCAGGTGGGCGGCGGCGCGCAGGAGCAGGGCCTCGGCGTCCTCGGGATACAGGCCGGCGGTTCGCTCCAGGCGTGCCGCTTCGGCGGTGTGGTCGACGTTCTCGGCAGGCGTGTCGGGGCGCATGGGGGACACCGTACTGCCGAGGGGGGTGCGGGGGAGGAGCGTGTCCCCTCTGCGCGGGTGTTCCGGGGATGTGTGTTTACGTCGCCACGCCCTTCTGGCACTGGTGAGTTGGCGAGGTTGGACCTATCGTGCGCGGGCGGCTCCGGTGGAGGTGGTGGGCGTGCGCATGCGGGCTTCGGCGGGCGTGCCGGTCGTACGGCACCGGGACCGGCGCCGGCGTGCCCGGCGTCGGCGGGTGGTGTTCGGCGGGGCCGAGGTGCTCGTCACGGTCGGGGTCGTGCTCATGCTCCTGGTCGTGCACCAGCTGTGGTGGACCAACCGGGAGGCCCGGCGCGGCGCCGAGCGGAAGGTGGAGGCGCTGGAGCGGGAGTGGGGGAGCGGCGTCGCCGACGGTGACTCCGGCGGGGGCGTCACCGGCTCCGGCTCCGGCTCCGGCTCTGGCTCCGGTTCCGAAGGTACGGGTGTCTCTTCCGGGTCTAACCCACGGAGTTCCGCGCCGCCGCGCTCGTACCGGTCCGTCCCCGTCTCCTTCCCGCCCCGCCGCTCGCAGGCCTACGCCATCCTCGTCATCCCCCGGCTGGGGCTCCGCGTCCCCGTTGCCGAAGGGGTGAGCAAGGCGGACGTCCTCAACAAGGGGTATGTCGGGCACTACCCCGGCACTCAACAGCCGGGCCAGGCAGGCAACTTCGCGCTCGCCGGGCATCGGAACACGCACGGGGAGCCGTTCCGGTATCTGCCGCGGCTGCGGCCCGGGGACACCGTGGAGGTTGATACACGGGACGCGATCTACACGTACGCCGTCGACAAGGTCCTGCCGCAGACCTCCGCCCGTGACTCGGGGGTCGTACGGCCCGTTCCGCGGTCCCTCGTCCGGCCGGGGTACGGGTACCACGAGCCCGGCTACTACATCACCCTGACCACCTGCACGCCCGAGTTCACCTCCCGGTACCGGATGGCGGTGTGGGGGAAGCTGGTCTCCATGCGGCCCCGGTCCCGGGGGTAGCGGCTCAACCACCCTTCGCTCAACGGTCCTTCAGCGTCAGCACGCTTACCGCCGCCAGCACCGCCAGGCCTGCCGAGACCATCATCGCGACATCCGCGCCCTTCGCCAGGCCGCCGCCCGTCGACGTGGCGATGGCGATCGTCAGGGCCACCCCGGCGCACGAGCCGATGTAGCGGAAGGTCTGCTGGGCCCCGGAGCCCATGGCCGCCCGCTCCGTCGGTACCGACTCCACCGCGAGCAGCGGCAGCGCGGCGTTCAGCAGGCCGCTGCCGATCCCGGCGAGCACCAGGCCCGGCAGCAGGCGGGGCCAGGAGCCGGAGTCCGGGGCGCCGAGCAGGGCGAGTACGCCGGCCGCGTGCAGCAGGAAGCCGAGGGCCAGTTGGTGGCGCGGTGGTATCCGGCCCGCCAGGCGCTTGGCCTGCAGCGCCACTACGAAGGACAGGCCCGACCACAGCAGGAACAGCCATGCCGTGTCCATCGGCGACAGCCCGAGCGTCTGCTGGAGCAGCGTCGGCAGGAAGCTGAACAGGCCGATCACCGCCAGGCCCGTGAACAGGCCGCCCGCCGAGGAGGCCAGGAAGCGGGGGTGGCGGAGCAGGCCCAGGTCGATCATGGGGGTGCGGTTGCGGAGTTCCACCAGGGCGAAGACGCCCACCAGCACCGCCGCCGCCAGCAGCAACAGTCCCACCGGCGCGCGCAGCCAGCCGTCCCGGCCCAGGGTCAGGGCCGCCACCAGGGACACCAGTGCCAGGCCGAAGGTCACCGCGCCTGTCACGTCGGGACGGCCGCCGCGGGGTGCTCGGGACTCCACGAGAGGCTTTACGGACAGGGCCGTCAGGACGAGTGCAGCCGCACCCAGGACGCCGTACGCCACCCGCCAGGTCGGCAGTGCGCCGGACAGCAGCGGGCCTACCGCTATGCCGCCGCTCACGAACGCGCCCCATACGCCGGTCGCGTGCAGCCGGCCGCGTGGGGTCGGGTACGCCTTCACCAGCAGGCCCAGGCTGCTCGCCAGGATCGCCGCGCTCGCCGCGCCCTGCGCGATGCGGGCCAGGGTGAACAGCCAGGTCGAGGTCGTGAAGGCACCGAGCGCCGTCGTCAGACCGAGGGCCAGCGTGCCCGCGAGGAAGACCCGGCGGCGGCCGTAGTCGTCGGCGAGGCTGCCGGCCACCAGGAGGAGGGCGGCGAGGCCGAGCGGGGCGCCGTTCAGGAGCCAGGCCTGGGCGGAGAGCGGGGTGTGCAGGGCAGCCGCCGTGGCCGGGAGGGTGACCATCGGGGCGGTGTACGTCATCAGGGCGACCGCCGTCGCCGCGCTGGTCAGGGCCAGGGTCAGGGCCGGTGTGGCTCGGGGGTGCGGGGGCGTGGAGCCGCCGGTGGCCTTCTCTGCCGCCTGAACGTCCACGGTTCGTTCATTGAACCTCGTCATGCCTCGAACCGTAGCATCCTCGGTTCGGTCAATGAACTAACTGCCGGAAAATGGCTACAGTGGACCGCATGGCACTGGGCAAGGACTACGCGACGCAGGAATGCTCGATCGCCAGCGCGCTGGAGATCGTCGGTGAGCGCTGGACGCTCCTCGTCGTCCGTGACGCGATCTACGGCGTCCGGCGCTACAACGACTTCCTCGTCCACCTCGGCATCCCGCGCGCCGTGCTCTCGGCCCGCCTGCGTGCGCTCACCGAGGAGGGGATCCTGGAGAAGCGCCGCTACCAGGACGCGCCGCCGCGTGACGAGTACGTCGTCACCGAGCGCGGGATCGCGTTGTGGCCGGCGCTGCGGGCCCTCGGCCGCTGGGGGCGCGAGCAGCTCCAGGGCGCCCCGCTGCGGTCCTTCCGGCACGCCGACTGCGGCACCGAGATCGGGCCGTGCGGCGAGTGTCCCGCCTGCGGAGTCGTCGTACCCGTGCCGGATGTCGTGATGGTGCCGGGGCCGGGGCTCGATCCCGCGCCCGCGGATCCGGTCAGCAGGGCGCTGCTGAAGCCGAAGCGGCTGCTGGAGCCCTTGGAGGCCGACCCTGTGTGACAGGGCGCGGTTACGGTCCAGTACGTGAACAGGGTCTTGCGGAGTGGACTGGCGGCTTGGAGGATCGTCCAGTCCTGCGATGGCCGCACCCATCGGTCGGGCGCTCGCGATCGAGGGAGACGGTGACCATGAAGCTGCTGCGAGTAGGTACGGCGGGCGCGGAGCGGCCCGCGCTGCTCGACGCCGAGGGGACCCTGCGGGACCTGTCGGGTGTCGTGGACGACATCGACGGCGCCCTGCTCGCCGACGACTCCGCGCTCGCCCGGGTGCGTACGGCGGCCGAGTCGGGCGAACTGCCCGCGCTGGACGCCAGCGGGCTGCGCATCGGGCCGCCGCTCGCGCGGATCGGCAAGGTCGTGTGCATCGGGCTCAACTACCACGACCACGCCCGCGAGACCGGGGCGGAGCCGCCCGCCGAGCCGGTCGTCTTCTTCAAGGCGCCGGACACCGTCGTCGGGCCGAACGACACCGTGCTTGTGCCGCGCGGGTCGGTGAAGACCGACTGGGAGGTCGAGCTGGCCGTCGTCATCGGGCGTACGGCCCGCTACCTGGAGTCGGCCGAGGACGCGCTCGCGCATGTCGCCGGGTACGCCCTCGCGCACGACGTCTCCGAGCGGGAGTTCCAGATCGAGCGGGGCGGGACCTGGGACAAGGGGAAGAACTGCGAGACGTTCAACCCGCTGGGGCCGTGGCTGGTGACCAGGGACGAGGTCGCCGACCCGCAGCAGCTGTCGCTGAAACTGTGGGTCAACGGGGAGCTGAGGCAGGACGGCAGTACGGCCGACCAGATCTTCCCGGTGGGTGAAGTCGTGCGGTACGTCAGCCAGTTCATGACTCTGTACCCCGGCGACGTCATCAACACGGGGACGCCGGCGGGGGTTGCCATGGGGCAGCCCGAGCCGAAGCCGTTCCTCAGGGCCGGGGATGTGGTGGAGCTGGAGATCGACGGGCTCGGGCGTCAGCGGCAGGAGTTGAAGAACGCGTAGGCGCTCCGCTGAGAGCGCCGGGGAACTGCGGTCGTACGGCGACTGCGGGTTCGTCGTGGCTGGTCGCGCAGTTCCCCGCGCCCCTATTTGTCGGCTACGCCTCCAAAATGGCGGCAAGCCTCCTCCACGTCTCCCGCGGCAGCGCGTCGCGCTCGCCGTCGTGCACCGCCTGGATCGCCACGTGGTCCGCGCCCGCCTCGTGGAACTCGTTGATGCGGTCCCGGATTCGGTGCTCCTCGCCCCACGCGTACAGCTTGTCGACCAGGCGGTCGCTGCCGCCGTCGGCCAGGTCGTCCTCGGTGAAGCCGAGCCGCTGGAAGCTGTTGGTGTAGTTGGGGAGCTGGAGGTAGACCGCGAAGTGCTGCCGGGCCAGGGCGCGGGCGCGGGACGGGTCGGTCTCCAGAACGACCGCGAACTCCGGGGCCAGTAGCGCTTCTTCGCCCAGGAGCTCGCGGGCCTGGGCGGTGTGCTCCGGAGTGGTGAGGTACGGGATCGCGCCGGCCGCCCGGTCCCGGGACAGCTCCAGGGTCTTCGGGCTGAGGGCCGCCAGGACGCGGCGCCCGGCCGGGACGCCGGCCGCGTCGAGCGCGTCCAGGTAGGCGACGAGCGACGAGTACGGGCGGCGGTACTGGTCCGCGAACTTGGCGTGGCTCACGCCGAGGCCGAGTACGAAGCGGCCGGGGTGGGCCGCCTCAAGCTCGGCGAACACGGCCGCGCTCGCCTCGGCCTCGTGCTGCCAGATGCTCTGGATGCTGGTGCCGACGGCGAGGCGGGACGTCGCCTCCAGGAGCGGGGCGGCATGCCGGGGACCCGGGCTGCTGCCCAGCCAGGCGGCTCCGTACCCGAGTTCTTCCAGCTCCGCGGCGGCCTCGGCGATGGCGCCGCGCCGGGCCGGGTCGTCCGAGCGGAGCCCCGGGCTCCAGACGCCGTACCGGCCGATCTTCTCCTTGATGGAGTGTGCGCTGGTCATCGCGTTTCTTCCCTCCGGTGGGCGTTCGTGCCTTGATCGCCTGGCACATCCGTCCCAACCGGAGGGAGCCGCGTGGTAATCCCGAATCCCGAGGACGGGCTAATCGCCCAGGAACTGCTCCAGCGCCTCCACCACGAAGCGGTGGTCCTGGAGTTGGGGCAGGCCCGACACCGTCACCGCTCCTACGACGCCGACGTTCTCGACGTTGACGGGGAACGAGCCGCCGTGGGCCGCGTACACGTCGGGGTCGAGGCGGGAGGAGTCCTCGAACGTCGTGCCCTTGGCGCGGAAGCGGGCGCCGACCAGGTAGGAGGAGGCGCCGTAGCGCTCTACCACCCGGCGCTTGCGGGCGATCCAGGCGTCGTTGTCGGGGGTGGAGCCGGGCAGGGCCGCGTGGAAGAGCTGCTGGCCGGCGCGGTGGATGTCGATGGCGAGCGGGGCCTGGCGCTCCCGGGCCAGCTCCACGAGGAGCGAGCCGAGGGTCCACGCGTCCTCGTACGTGAACCGGGTGAAGACCAGGCGGCGCTCCTGTGCCTCCAACTCCTCGACGCTCGGGGTGAGTTCGGGGGTGGTCCTGGGGGTGATCTGCGGGTGGCGCATCAGAGGGTCACCGTCACCTTGTCGCGGGCGGACCGGTGGGCCGCCTCCAGTACGTCGAGGGCCGAGGCCGCCTCCAGGGCGGTCACCGGGTTGGGGCCGGCGCCGGCGAGGGCCTTCGCCACGGCCGTGTAGTAGGCGGGGTAGTCGCCCGGCACGGTCGGTACGGGGGTGCCGCCGCCGGTCAGCGGGGACTCGCCGGCTCCGAGCCGGCCCCACAGGGCGTCGGGTTCGGCGCCCCAGGCCGGGCCCGGGCGCAGGCCCTCGCGCAGCGCCGCCTCCTGGGGATCCAGGCCGTACTTCACATAGCCCGCCTGCGAGCCCAGCACCCGGAAGCGCGGGCCGAGTTGGGACGTGGTCGCGGAGACGTAGAGGTGGGAGCGGACGCCGTTCGCGTGCGTGAGCGCGATGAAGGTGTCGTCGTCCGTCTCGGCGCCGGGGCGGCGGATGTCGGTCTCGGCGTACACCTCGGTGGCCGGGCCGAAGAGGACCAGGGCCTGGTCGACGACGTGGCTGCCGAGGTCGTAGAGCAGGCCGCCGAACTCCGCCGGGTCGCCGGACTCGCGCCAGCCGCCCTTGGGCTGCGGGCGCCAGCGCTCGAAGCGGGACTCGAAGCGCCATACGTCGCCCAGTGCGCCCTCCGTCAGCAGCTTGCGGAGGGTCAGGAAGTCGTTGTCCCAGCGGCGGTTCTGGAAGACGGAGAGGAGGAGGCCGCGCTCGTCGGCGAGGGCGGCCAGCTCGCGCGCCTCGGCCGCCGTACCCGCCACCGGCTTGTCCACGACCACCGGCAGGCCCGCCTTGAGGGCGGCGGTGGCGAGCGGGACGTGCGTCCGGTTCGGGGAGGCGATGACGATCAGGTCCAGCTCGCCGGCGCGGTCGAACAGCTCGTCGGAGGTGGCGGCGAGGCGGACCTCCGGGAACTCGGCGCGGGCCTGCTCCTGCCGCTCGGGGTTCGAGGTGAACACCGTGTCCAGGGCGAGGCCCTCGGTGGCGGCGATCAGCGGGGCGTGGAAGACGGAGCCTGCGAGGCCGTAGCCGATCAGGCCGACGCGGAGGGGGGTACCAGTCATGCCTCCTACTTTCGCAACGCTGTTGCCAAAGTGCAAGCGGTGGGGAGAATGGGGGTGTGAGTGGCGTGAGCGGTGTGAGCGGTTCGAGCGGTGCGAGTGCGGTGAGCAGGACGAAGAGCGGCGGCGGGGCGGTGGGGGCGAATCTGCTCGCGGTGCGCAGTCACAACACCGCGCTGGTGCTGGATCTGCTGCGGGCGGCCGGGGCGGAGGGCATCAGCCGGCTCGAACTGGCCGAACGGACCGGGCTGACCCCGCAGGCCGTCAGCAAGATCACCGCGCGGCTGCGGGAGGAGGGCTTCGCGGCGGAGGCCGGGCGGCGGGCGTCCACCGGGGGCAAGCCGCGCACCGTGCTGCGGCTGGTACCGGAGGCGGGGCACGCGGTGGGGGTTCATCTGGACCGCGACGAGCTGCGGGCCGTACTGGTGGATCTCGACGGGACCGTGGTGGGGGAGCGGCGCGGTGTGGTGGACCTCGGGGGCGGCGCGGAGGCCGTGCTCGGGGTGGTCGCCGAGGAGGTGGCCGGGCTGGTGGGGGAGGTGCTGGGGCTTCCCGAGGGCCGGGAGCTCGGTGTGGTCGGGTCGCTGCTCGGGGTCGGGGTCGCCCTGCCGGGTCCGCTCGATCATGCCCATGGGGTGCTGCACCGGGTGACCGGGTTTCCGGAGTGGGAGGGGTTCCCGCTGCGGGACGCGCTGGGGGAGCGGCTGGGGGTGCCGGTCGTGGTGGACAAGGACACGAACGCGGCGGCGCTCGGGCTGTCGGTGCGGGGCGAGGGGGACAGCGGGGGTGAGGGCGGGTCGTTCGCCTATCTGCACCTCGGTACGGGGCTGGGGGCCGGGCTGGTGATCGGTGGGAGCGTGCACCGGGGGGCGCGGACCGGGGCCGGGGAGTTCGGGCACCAGGTGATCCAGCTGGACGGGCCCTTGTGCGAGTGCGGGAACCGGGGGTGCGTGGAGGTGCTGTGCCTGGGGGCCGTACGGCGTGGGGACGCGGAGGAGGCGGCTCGGGTGCTGGGGGTGGGGGCCGGGAATCTGGTCGGGCTGCTGGACATCGACCTGGTGCTGCTCGGGGGGCGGACGGTCGGGGAGGCGCCGGAGGTGTTCGTCTCGGGGGTCGCGGAGGTGCTGGGCGCCCGGGCGCGTCGGGAGGGGGCGCTCGGGGGGACGGTGCCGGTGCGGGTGGCTCCCGGCGGGGAGCGGGTTGTGGCCGAGGGGGCTGCGCAGCTGTTGCTGGCTCCGGTGTTCGGGCGGGCGGGGGGCTGAGCGGATAACTCCGATCGAGCGGACTTCCCCCCGCCCCCGGAGTGGCAGTCCCGGAGCCCGGTGTCCGTCCGGGAGGGTCATGTGTTCATGCGACTGTGCACGCCCCTGTCCTTCTGTCTCACCGCAGCCGCCGTGCTCGTGCTCGTGCCGGCGCAGACCGCTCGCGCGGATGTCTCCTCCTGTGCCGGTGCCGACGAGCGGGCCTTTCCGCTGGCCACGCGGATCCGTGGCGGGCCCGGCTCCTATGCGCCGGGCGGGGAGTACGGCACCTGGTACATCGACCTCACCAACACCACCCGCAAGACCTGCGCCGACATCCACCCCGTCGTCGTCCTCACCGACAGCAAACGCGCCCTGAAACCGTCGCAGCCCAGGCTGGACTTCTACGACGGCCCCCGCGCCCGGCCGGTGTCGTTCGCGCGCACGGACGAGCAGGAGCTGGTCGGCGTGCTCGACGGGGACGGGTTCCGCGGGTTCAGCGTGCCGCCCGGCCGGACCGTCAGCGTCAAGGTCAGGCTCGCCGTCACGCCGGACGTCGCCGCGGACCAGGTGACCCTCAACGCCGCCGTCGTCCAGCGCCGGGGCCAGGACGGGGACTGGGTCGGAGAGTCCAACGACTACCGGTTCGAGATCGCGGAGGACAAGGACAAGTACAAGGGCAAGGGCAAGGGCGAGGAGGAGGAGAGCGGGGCGAGCCCGGCCGGCACCCCTCGGGCCACCCCCGGCAGCGCCGACCCGGACGAAAGCACCTCCCTCCCCTTCGCCCAGGATGCCCAGGAAGCCGAGGAGCGGGCCCGGGAACTCGCCGAGACCGGCCCCGAGCTCGCCTACGGACTGCTCGCGGCCACCAGCGCCCTCCTCGCCGTCGGCGCGGGCGCCTTCCTGCTGACCCGCCGGCGCCGCCGCTGACGCATGGACCGGCCTGCGACAGACACGCCCCCGTCTGCGACGATCCCTGCGTGGACTACCCGAACGATCAAGACCCCGGCGCCCCCGTCCGCTCCGGCATTCCCGAGCACGGGCGCATCCCCAAGTACTACGCGGTCAAGGCGCAGATCGCCGCCCTGCTCGACGAACTGGGGGAGGGCAGCCTCATCCCCACCGAGCGGGATCTCGCCGAGCGGTACGACGTCGCCCGCGAGACCGTGCGGCAGGCTGTGCGGGAGCTGGTGCTGGAGGGGCGCCTGATGCGTCGGGGGCGGGGAACCGTCGTCGCCGGGCCCAAGCTGGCGCAGCCGCTGTCCCTCGCGAGCTACACCGAGGGCGTGCGCCGCCAGGGCCGTACACCCGGTCGTACGCTCGTCACGCTCGACCGCTTCCCGTGCCCGCCCGCCCTCGCCGCCGAGACCGGGCTGACGCGGGGCGAGCCCGTCTGGCATCTGGAGCGGGTGCTGCTCGCCGACGATGAACGGGTCGGGCTGGAGAGCACGTACGTCGCCGCGGCCAGGGTTCCCAACCTCGACCGTGACTTCGATCCCGACTCCTCCTTCTACGCCTACCTCAAGGCCCAGGACATCGCCTTCGGCGACGCCGACGAGCGGGTCGAGACCGTGCTGGCCACGCCTCGCGAGGCCCTGCTCATCGGCACCCCGCCCGCCCTGCCGATGCTCCTGATCCACCGGGTCTCCAGGGACACCGACGGACAGCCGCTGGAGCGCGTGCGCTCCCTGTACCGGGGCGACCGGTTCTCCTTCACCACGCACCTGAAGGGCTGAAAAGCACCCAAAGTCCCCCATCACCTCCCCGCTTGATTATCACGGGAAGATAACGGGTCTAGCCCAAACGTGATGGGTCGTTCACGCTCTCGTTGTCAGCCGGACCCTTCCGGTTCCCCGATCGCGAGGAGCGTTGCCGCCGTGAGAGTGACAGTGGTTGGAGCAGGCGTGGTGGGCACCATGCACGCCTGGCAAGCAGTGAAGCGCGGCCACCAGGTCGTCCAGATCGAGCGTGAGGCGGAGGCGCGCGGCGCCTCGCTGCGCAACTTCGGGCAGATCTGGGTCAGTGGCCGTGCCGGTGGAGAAGAGCTGGAGACCGCGCTGCGGGCGCGGGAGTTGTGGGAGGAGATCGGCGGGCAGGTGCCCGGGCTCGGCTTCCGGGCCAACGGGTCGCTGACCCCGGTGCGCGGGGACCTCGAACTCGCCGTAGCCGAGGCCGCCGTGGCCCGCCCGGACGCCGCCGAGCGCGGCTACAAGCTGCTGCTGCCCGCCGAGGCCCGTGCCCTCAACCCCGCCCTGCGCGGCGAGTTCACCGCCGCCCTCTACTGCGAGCGCGACGCCGCCGTCGAGCCGCGTACGGCCCAGCTCGCCCTGCGCGAAGAGCTGCTGAAGTCCCCGAACTACACCTTCCTGCCGGGCCGTGAGGTCCGCGAGGTGGTCGGCGCCGGAAAGGTGCGCGACGACCACGGGGACGTGCATGAGGCCGACACCGTCGTGCTGTGCACCGGCGCCTGGCTCGGCGGACTCGTCCGCGAGCTGGCCGGGCCCGACCTGCCCGTGCGCCGCGTGCGCCTCCAGATGATGCAGACCGACCCGCTGGGCGAGGCCCTGCCGACCTCCGTCGCGGACGCCGACAGCTTCCGCTACTACCCGGCCTACGCCTCCCCGGCACTGGACGCGCTCAACGCCGGCCGGCCGCAGCCGGCGACCGCCGCCGAGCACAAGATGCAGCTGCTCATGGTGCAGCGCGCCGACGGCGGCCTGACCATCGGCGACACCCACGAGTACGAGCACCCCTTCGCCTTCGACACCGTCGAGGAGCCGTACGAGCACCTCACCGAGGTGGTCGAGTCCCTTCTCGGCCGCCCGCTGCCGCGCATCCGGCGCCGCTGGGCCGGCGTGTACGCGCAGTGCACCGACAAGAGCCGGGTCGTCCACCGGCAGCAGGTGAGCGACGGCGTGTGGCTGGTCACCGGGCCCGGCGGGCGCGGCATGACCTGCTCGCCCGCGATAGCCGAAACCACCGCGAACGAACTGGGCTGGTGAGTACCCCCATGACCCGCATGACTCCCATGACCCCCATGACTCCCATGAACCCCCTGACCGACATCCGTCTCGTCGTCCTCGACATGGCCGGCACCACCGTCGCCGACGGCGGACTGGTCGAGCGCGCCTTCGAGGCAGCCGCCGCCGAACTGGGCGTCGAGCCCGGCTCCGCGGACCACGCCGAGAAGCTGGACTACGTCCGCGCCACCATGGGCGAGTCCAAGATCTCCGTCTTCCGGCACCTGTTCGGTGCCGAGGACCTCGCCCAGCGCGCCAACACCGCCTTCGAGAAGGCGTACGGCGATCTGGTCGACGCAGGCCTCATCGCCCCGGTCCCCGGCGCCCGCGAGGCCATCGAGGAACTCGCCGCCGGCGGCCGTACCGTCGTCCTGACCACCGGCTTCGCCCGCGTCACCCAGGACGCCATCCTCGACGCCCTCGGCTGGCGGGACCTCGTGCCGCTCACCCTGTGCCCGGCCGACGCCGGCGGGCGCGGGCGGCCCTTCCCGGACATGGTCCTGGAGGCCTTCGTCCGGACGAAGGCGGCCGAGGACGTACGACAGGTCGCCGTCGTCGGCGACACCTCGTACGACGTGCTCAGCGGTGTACGCGCCGCAGCGGGCCTCGTCGTGGGCGTCCGTACCGGCGCCCACGGAGACGACGCGTTCCGCGCGGCCGGCGCCACCCACGTCCTCGACTCCGTCGCCGCTCTGCCCGCCCTGCTGTCGGGAGCGCGCTGAGATGGGCATCCGCTTCGACTCCGTCACCGTCGCCTACGACGGCAACGTCGTCCTCGACTCGCTCGACCTGACCGTCGAGCCCGGCGAGGTCATGGCGCTGCTCGGGCCGTCCGGCTCCGGCAAGACCACCGCGCTGCGGGCGGTCGCCGGATTCGTACGGCCCGCGTCCGGGCGGGTGCTCCTCGGCGGCCGGGACGTGACGGACCTGCCGCCGTACCGACGGGGCATCGGCATGGTGGTGCAGCAGTACGCGCTCTTCCCGCACATGCGGGTCGACGAGAACGTGGCGTTCGGACTCAAGGCCCGCAGGACGGCCAAGGGCGAGATACGCCAACGGGTCGCCGAGGCGCTGGAGATGACCGGCATGGCCGCCTACGCCCGCCGCCACCCGCGCGAGCTGTCCGGCGGACAGCAGCAGCGCGTCGCCATCGCCCGCGCGCTCGCCATCCGGCCGGACGTGCTGCTCCTGGACGAGCCGCTGTCCGCGCTGGACGCCCAGCTGCGCTCCGGGATGCTCACCGAACTCGCCCGGTTGCACCGCGAGCTGCCCGACGTGTCGATGCTGTACGTCACCCACGACCAGGTCGAGGCGCTGACCCTGGCCGACCGGATCGCGGTGATGGACGCTGCGCGGCTTCAGCAGTGCGGGACGCCCCGCGAGCTGTATCGGGCGCCGAAGACCGAGTTCACAGCTTCCTTTGTGGGCGGTGCGAATCTGGTGCCGGTGACCGTGGGGTCCGGGGGTGTGTCCTTCGCGGGCACGGAGGTGAAGGTCGATACGGGGGGTGTGATCGCGGGGGCGCGGGCCACGCTGTGTGTACGGCCGCACGTTGTCGGGCTGGGGCAGGGGCCGAATCAACTCGTTGGTGTCGTACGGGAGATCCAGTGGCGGGGGGCCACGCACCGGCTGTACGTCGAGGTCGGTGGGCACACGGTCATCGCGGACGTACGTGAGCTCAAGGATCCCCCCGGTCACGGGGAATCGGTGACCCTGCATTTCGAGTCCGAGGATGCGGTGTTGCTGCCCGCCGGAGTCACCCATGAGTAGGCGCCTGTTGTGGGCCCTGCCCCCGGTAGCCCTGCTCGCCCTCTTCTTCCTCTACCCCCTCGCCCTCGTTGTCCAGCAGTCCTTCCAGCCGGACACCGGCGGCACCTCCCTGAAGCCGTACACCGACGTCTTCGCCTCGGAGGCGTTCCGGCACGCGCTGTGGACCACCGTCTGGCTGGCGCTGGCCTCCACGGCCGGGTGCATGGTCCTCGGGTTCCTGCTGGCGCTGGTCATCGCGTTCGTACCGTTCCCCGGGGCGAAGGCGGTGGCGCGGTTCGTCGACGTCTTCCTGTCCTTCCCGTCCTTCCTGATCACGCTGGCGCTGCTGTTCATCTACGGCACCGTCGGCATGGCCAACGGGCTGTGGACGGACCTCACGGGCGCGGCGGACGGGCCCTTCCAGTTCCTGACCACGCCCTGGGGGGTGCTGCTGGCGGAGGTCACCTACTTCACGCCCTTCGTGATGCGGCCCCTGCTCGCCGCCTTCTCCCAGCTCGACACCGCTCAGCTGGAGGCGGCCAGTTCGCTCGGCGCCCGAGCGCCCCGCATCGTGCGGCAGGTGATCCTGCCGGAGGCGCTGCCCGCGCTCGCGGCCGGCGGGAGCCTCGTCCTGGTGCTGTGCCTCAACGAGTTCGGGATCGTGCTCTTCACCGGCGCGAAAGGGGTCACGACCCTGCCGATGCTCGTCTACAGCAAGGCGATCCTGGAGTCCGACTATCCGGGCGCGTGCGTGGTCGCCGTCGTCAACGTCCTGATCTCCGTGGGGCTGTACGGCCTCTACCGGGTGGTGAGCCGTCGTGCTGGTGCATAGCCGCAAGGCCAAGTGGGCCGTGTGGGCGGTGTTTCTCGTCCTCTTCGTGCCGCTGTTCGCCCTGCCCCTCCTCGTCGTCCTCGGCGCCTCCTTCGCCACCCACTGGTCCAGCGTCCTGCCCTCGGGCCTGACCACGGCCAACTACCGCTCCGCCACCCGCGGCGAGGCCCTCCAGGCCCTCACCACCAGCCTGGTCACGGCCGCCACCGCGAGCCTGCTCGCCCTGGCCGTCGGCACCTGGGCCGCGCTGGCCGGGGCCGCCCTGAAGAAGCGCTACCGCCGGGTCCTCGACGCCCTGTTCGTGCTGCCGGTCGCCGTGCCGTCGGTGGTGGTCGGACTGTCGGTCCTGGTGGCCTTCTCCAAGCCGCCGATGCTGCTCAACGGCACCCGCTGGATCGTCATCCTCGCCCACACCGTGCTGGTGGCCGCCTTCGCCCACCAGTCCGTGTCGGCGGCCATCACCCGCCTCGACCCGGCGTACGAACAGGCCGCCGCCTCCCTCGGCGCCCGGCCCGCGTACGTCCTGTGGCGGGTGCGGCTGCCGCTTCTGCTGCCCTCGCTCACCGCCGCCGCCGGCCTCTGCTTCGCCCTCTCCATGGGCGAGCTGAGCGCCACGATGATGCTCTACCCGCCCGACTGGACCCCGCTTCCCGTCCTGATCTACGCGGCCACCGACCGCGGCGCCCTGTTCGCGGGGTCCGCCGTCGCGGTGGTCCTCATGGCCGCGACCCTGCTCGTCCTGTTCGCCGTCTCCCGGGTCCGCACCAAAGCCTCGTACCGCTGAGCCCACAGAGCCGATCCCGCAGCGCTGAGCCCGCAGCGCTGAATCCGTGACACTCCCCCTCCCTCACGACCCCTTTCACCGCCAGGAGTTCATCCCGCCATGCCCAGAAACACGCTCAAGCTCGCCGTCGCCGTCTCCCTCCTCGCCACCCCGCTGCTCACCGCCTGCGGCGGCTCCTCGTCCTCCTCCGACGCCAAGGCCGTCACCGTCTACAGTGCCGACGGCCTCAAGGGCGAGAACGGCGACGGCTGGTACGACAAGGTCTTCGCGGACTTCACCAAGCAGACCGGCATCAAGGTCAAGTACGTCGAGGGCGGCTCCGGCGAGATGGTGCAGCGCGCCCTGCGCGAGAAGAGCAACCCGCAGGCCGACGTGCTGGTCACCCTGCCCCCGTTCATCCAGCAGGCCGACAGCAAGGGCCTGCTCGAGAAGTACGAGCCGAAGGACTCCGTGCAGGTCAGCGGCGGCGACAAGGCCGTCGACAGCACCTGGACCTCCGTCGTCAACAACTACTTCGGCTTCGTCTACAACAAGAAGGAGCTGAAGCAGGCCCCCAAGACCTGGGACGAACTGCTCGGCGGCAAGTACAAGAACAAGCTCCAGTACTCCACCCCCGGTGTCGCCGGTGACGGAACCGCCGTACTGATCAAGGCGATACACGACTTCGGCGGCAAGGAGCAGGCCCTCGCCTACCTGAAGAAGCTCCAGGCCAACAACGTCGGCCCGTCCGCCTCCACCGGCAAGCTCGCGCCCAAGGTCGACAAGGGCGAACTGCTCGTCGCCAACGGCGATGTGCAGATGAACTACGCCCAGTCCAAGGACATGCCCAACCTCGGCATCTGGTTCCCGGCCGGCAAGGACGGCAAGCCCACCACCTTCGCGCTGCCCTACGCGGCCGGCCTCGTCACCAAGGCCCCGCACAGCGAGAACGGCAAGAAGCTGCTCGACTTCATGCTCGCGCAGAAGCAGCAGCAGGAGGTCAGCGAGATCGGCGGCGGCTTCAGCGCCCGCCAGGACGTCAAGGCCACCGACGCCAACGCCGTCGCGCTCACCAAGCTGATGGACGGCGTGGACATCTTCGCGCCGGACTGGAACGACATCGACAAGAACCTGACGTCGTACGTCGAGGACTGGAAGTCCGCCACCGGCAGCTGACCCAGCCCCCTCCGCAACATCCTGCAACGCCCCTGGCACCACCGGGGGCGTTGCCATGCCCGCACATGCCCGCACACACCCATGCCCGCACACGCGCTCGCCCGTCCCCTACGGAGGTCTCCGTGTCGAACCGCATGTCCCGCCGTACGTTCCTCGTCTCCGCCGCCGCGGTCGCCGTGACCGCCGGCCCGCTCGCCGCCGTCGCCCGGGCCGCCACCCCCCGGACGCCCAAGGTCCTGGTCATCGGCCTGGACGGCTGCCTGCTCCAGCGCATCAAGGACGCCGACGCCCCGAACCTCGACGCCCTGATGGCCGCCGGTCTCACCGCGCCCAGCAGCATCTACGCCAACCCGCTCGCGCCCACTCTGTCCGGGCCCGGCTGGTCCACGATCATCACCGGCGTCTGGCCGGACAAGCACAACGTCAAGGACAACACCTTCAGCGGGGCCAAGTTCGCCCAGTACCCGGACTTCCTGACCCGCGTCGAGACGGCGAAGCCCGAGCTGAACACCTACGCCGTCTCCTCCTGGGCGCCGATCACCGACACGGTGTTCTCCACCGCGGTCGACACCCGGGTCTCCACCCCGAGCGCGGAGTACGACACCGGCACCACCTCCCGCGCCGTCGCCCAGCTGCGGGACGGCAACCCGGACGCGGTCTTCGTCCAGATCGACAACATCGACCACGCCGGACACAGCTACGGCGCCGCCTCCCAGCAGTACCTGGACGCCATCCACACCGCCGACGCGCAGGTCGGGCAGATGGTGGCCGCGGTCAAGTCCCGCGCCACGTACGCCGACGAGGACTGGCTGATCATGGTCACCGCCGACCACGGGCACACCGACGCCGGCGGCCACGGCGGCTCCACCCTCCAGGAGCGCCAGACCTTCATGATCGCCACCGGGCCTGCGCTCGCGGCCGGTTCGGTCCGGTACGACGTGAAGATGCCGGACATCGCCGCCTCCGCGCTCGCCCACCTCGGCATCGCCCTCGACCCCGCCTGGGACCTGGACGGACGCCCGGTCCAGCAGCCCACCCCCGACGACTTCGACTCCCTGCGCGGCCAGCTGCAGACCCGCGTCGACGAGACCGGCATCTCCACGAGCATCCTCGGCTTCACCCACACCCCGCCGGCCGGCTGGGCCGTCGACAACTCCCGGATGGGCGGCGGCGGGGTCACCGAGTGGCGGGGCTGGTCCTTCACCACCGACGAGTTCTGGACCCAGGCCCAGCGCGACCAGAACCGCGAGTGCAACGTCCGCGCCCGGAACGTGTTCGCGGTCGCCGACGGCGACGAGTGGAGCGACAAGGCCCTCACCGGCAGCTTCGACTCCACCCTCGTCAGCCCCGCCTACCCGGTCACCGGCGGCACCACCGCCACCCTCAGCTACACCACGTACTACCGGCAGGAGGCCCCGCAGAAGGGCGAGGTCCTCGTCTCCTACGACGGCGGCACCCCGGTGACCGTGAAGACGTACACCGCCGACGTGTCCTCGCGCACCGAGACCATCACCCTCCAGGTCCCGGCCGGGGCGAGCACGGCCCGCGTCCGCTTCCGTTACACCGGCGGGAACAACTGGTACTGGGTGATCGACGGGGTGAAGATCAGCCAGTTCTGACCGGGGTCGCGATCAGGACACCCTGACTAGGCTGTGGGCGTCGGTACGCCGTGGTTCCGGCGCCCCCAGCCTTCTTGACCGTACGCACGCCAGGAGACGCAAGACATGGCAGACCGCAAGCCCATCGAGTCGTGGCTCACCGACATGGACGGCGTCCTGATCCACGAAGGTGTTCCGATCCCTGGCGCCGAAGCCTTCCTGAAGAAGCTGCGCGAGTCCGGGCTGCCGTTCCTGGTGCTCACCAACAACTCCATCTACACCGCCCGTGACCTGCACGCCCGGCTGCGGCGGATGGGTCTGGACGTGCCCGCGGAGAACATCTGGACCTCGGCGCTGGCCACCGCCCAGTTCCTCAACGACCAGCGGCCCGGCGGCAGCGCGTACGTCATCGGCGAGGCCGGCCTGACCACCGCCCTGCACGACGTCGGCTACGTCCTCACCGACCACGACCCGGACTTCGTGATCCTCGGCGAGACCCGCACCTACTCCTTCGAGGCCATGACGAGGGCCGTACGTCTCATCAACGACGGCGCCCGGTTCATCGCCACCAACCCCGACAACATCGGCCCCTCCACGGAGGGCGCGCTGCCCGCCACCGGTTCCGTCGCCGCCCTGATCACCGCCGCGACCGGCAAGAAGCCGTACTTCGTCGGCAAGCCCAACCCGCTGATGATGCGCGCCGGGCTCAACGCGATCGGCGCCCACTCGGAGACCTCGGCGATGATCGGCGACCGCATGGACACCGACGTCCTCGCGGGCCTGGAGGCCGGGATGCGCACCTTCCTGGTGCTGTCCGGCGTCACCCAGCCCGACGACATCGACCGCTACCCCTTCCGCGCCTCGCAGGTCGTCGACTCCGTCGCGGACCTGGTCGACCTGGTCTGAGCGGGCGTCCGAAACCCGGTATCACCCGGTCGGAGCAAGAAGGCGCCCCCCGAGGATGCGGGGGCGCCCCCGCCGGGGGAGCCTCCAGGTAACTGGAGGTTCACGATGGGCTCACTACGCCTCACTCTCTGCACCGGACTCCTCACCCTCACCGCACTCACCCCGGCGGCGTACGCGGCCGACGACGGCCACGGAGTCTCCGTCACCCCGGAGTCCCTCTTCCCCGGCTCCGACGTCTCCCTCGGGGTGCGCGGCTGCACGGGCTCACAGGGCACCGCCGTCTCGGGCGCCTTTGTCTCCGACGCACGGCTGAGCGGCAGCCAGGGCAGCCTGTCCGGCGAGACCCGCGTCCGCTCCTCGCTCAAGCCCGGCTCCTACGACGTGAAGATCAGCTGCGTCGACTTCACGCTCACCCGCAGGATCACCGTGGTGGACCGGGACTCCGGGCCGTCCGGGCCGTCCGGGCAGTCCGGGCAGTCCGGGCAGTCAGGGCAGCACTCGGGCCACTCCGACCAGTCCGGTCGTAGTGACCAGTCCGGTCGTAATGACCAGTCCGACCACTCCAACCAGTCCGGCCAGTCCGGTCGTGACCAGTCCGGCCAGTCGGGTCGTGACCAGTCCGGCCAGTCCGGCCACTCGTCGTCCTCGGACCAGTCCGGTCGTACCGATCAGTCCAGTCAGTCCAGTCAGTCTGATCAGTCCGTTCAGTCCGGCCGTAGTGACCAGTCCGGCCGTAGTGACCAGTCCGGCCAGTCCGACCAGTCCGGCCGTACCGACCCGCCCGGCGGGTCCGCCTCGCCCGTCGCCCCCGTCCACGCGGGCGGCGGTGGCACCGCGCACTTCGCCTCCGTGGACGCCCGGGACACCCGGGACGCCGGACCCGGCACCGCGCAGACGGTGACCGGCATGGTGCTCGCAGGGCTCGCAGCGGTCACCGTCGGGCTGCGCGCCCGCCGGGGCCGCGGCTCGCGCTGAGGGCGGGCGCCATGTCCGACGACGGCGTCCGCTCCTCCGGCACCGGACGCCTGATCACCGGCCTGGCCTGGGCGGTACTGCTGATCGGGCTGTGGCTGTGGGGCCGCGGCATCACCGACGTACGGCCCAGCCCGGACGGCCCCACCACCGGTGACATCGCCGCCGTGGGCCGCCCGGCCGAGGCGGACCTCCCGCCCGCCGCCCAGCCGCTGGCGGGCTCGGTGCCGCAGCGCGTCGACATCCCCGAACTGGGCGTGCAGGCCCCGGTGGTCGCCCGGGGCCTCGACAGCCGCGGCGCCATCGACCCGCCGCCCTTCGACCAGCCGGGCGTGGTCGGCTGGTACCGCGGGGGTACCCAGCCCGGTGCGCCGGGCACCGCGTTGCTGGTCGGACACGTCGACACCAAGACCCGGCCCGCCGTCTTCTACAAGCTCAGCACCCTCAAGCCCGGCGAGACGGTCCGGGTGTTCCGCGCGGACGGCAAGGTCGCCGCGTTCACCATCGACGACGTCAGCGTCCTGCCCCGCGACCGCTTCGACGCCCGGCAGGCCTACGGCCCCCGCAAGCAGGGCCGCGCCGAACTCCGCCTGATCACCTGCGGCGGCCCCTACGACCGCGCCAGCCAGAGCTACACCGCGAACGTGGTGGTCTCCGCGTACCTCACGGGCACCGGTCCCTGACCGCACCGAGCCGGGCGCGCACATGCCCGAAGTGGTCCCGTATGGCTTCCTCCGCCCGGAGCGAGTCGCCGGAGCGGACCGCGTCCAGGATCTCCCGGTGCTGCCGGCAGGTGATCCGCGGGTCCTGCGGCATGTCCACCAGGTCCCGCTGGACCCGGTGGAAGGCGTCCCAGAACGCCTCCAGCACCTCGCTCAGCAGGACGTTGTCCAGCCCCCGGTAGAGGGCGGCGTGGAACGCGCGGTCGGTCTCGGCGAGGCCCACCCCTTCGGCGGCCTCCCGTTCCATGCGCCCGACCAGGGCCTCCAGCTCGCCGAGGTCGGCCTCCGGCAGCCGTCCGGCCAGCCGTGACACCAGCCCGGTCTCGACGGCCTCGCGCAGCTCCAGCAGCTGGAGCAGGGAGTCCTCGCCGCGGTAGTGACCGGCGACGGTCCGGAAGGCCAGCCCCTCGATCATCGGCGCGAACGACATCGAGCCGACGTACGTCCCGAAGCCGTGCCGGATCTCCACGATCCCCATCGCCTGGAGCGCCTTCAGCGCCTCGCGCACCGAGTTCCGGCTCGCCCCGAGGAACTCCATCAGTTCCGGCTCGGTCGGCAGCGGGGCGCCCGAGGGCAGCCGCCGATCGACGATCAGCTTCTTGATCCGCTCCTGCAGGTCCCGGGCCGCCATGGCGAGAGAGTATCCGGCCAATCGGCGGCGGGACCCCGTCCGAGTATGCGAAAGGCCCCCCGCTTACGCGAGGGGCCTTTCGGTCGGTGCGCCGCCAGGGACTCGAACCCCGGACCCGCTGATTAAGAGTCAGCTGCTCTAACCAACTGAGCTAGCGGCGCCTGCTGACAAAGAGAACTCTACCCGACCTTGAGGAGTGCTCCCGACCACCGTCAGGTGGCGGGGGAGGCCGCCGGCGGGGACCCGTACATCATTCGGACCGTCAACATGCGTGTCCGGAAGACAGTTGTGAGACTGATCAATGTGCACACTCGCGGACGGAACCACCCCAGATGTGAGGCAGATCGCATGGCCGCTCCGGTGTTCGAGGAACTCGCCCCCGCGAGCGACTGCGACTGCCCCGGCTGCGTCCGGTGGCGGCGGCTCAGCCCCCGCCTCCTGGCGGCCCGGGGGGTGCTGGCCGTGGCCGCCGTCGCGTCCGCAGCCCTCGGCGCGGCCTCCCCGGCCGCCGCCCTCGCCGCCCCGCACCTCCCGTCCGGACCCCACCGCCCCGACGCCTCGCCGGACGACGGCGAGCCCGACACCCCGCAGGGCGCCGAGGCCCCGCTGCACGGTCCGGCGGGCAGCCCGGCGAAGCCCGCGGCCGTCCGCTTCCCGGCCACCACCAGGACCGACATCATCAAGCGGGCCAAGGTCTGGGTGGCCGCGCAGGTGCCGTACAGCATGGACACGTACTGGTCCGACGGCTACCGGCAGGACTGCTCGGGCTTCGTCTCCATGGCCTGGGGCCTGCCCGGCAACGAATGGACGGGCAGCCTCGGCGGGTTCGCGGACCGGATCGCCAAGGAGGACCTCCAGCCCGGCGACATGCTGCTCCACCACAACCCCGACGACCCCCAGCGCGGCTCGCACGTCGTGATCTTCGGCGGCTGGACCGACTACACGCGCACCTACTACACGGCCTACGAGCAGACACCCCCGCACACCCGCCGCCAGTCCACCCCGTACCCCTACTGGAGCCACGCCGACAAGTACGTCCCCTACCGCTACAAGGGCGTGCCCCCCGGCGTCGCGGGTGCGGAGCCGGCCGGGCAGAAGACGGATCCGGTGCCCTTCCCGGGGGCCGGGTACTTCGGCCCGGGGGCGAACGACAAGTACGTCACCCTGCTCGGGCAGATGCTCGTCGCCCGGGGCGGCGGCCCCTACTACACCCAGGGCCCGGGTCCGCGCTGGGGCGAGGCGGACCGGCGGGCCACCCAGGCGTTCCAGCTGGCCCAGGGCTGGAGCGGTGCGGACGCCGACGGGCTGCCCGGCCCGCGCACCTGGGAGCTGCTGGTCAACCGGAAGGGCAAGGACATCGCGCCCGGCGCGGCCGGACCGTCGCGGCCCCCCAACGCGCACGGTGTGCCCGGCTATCCGGGCCGGAACCGGTTCCGGCCGGGGCGGAGAACCCGTATGTCACCGAGCTGGGGAAGCGGCTCGTGAAGAAAGGTTTCGGCAGGTTCTACGAGACCGGGCCGGGCCCGCGCTGGAGCGAGGCGGACCGGCGGGCCGTCGAGGCGTTCCAGCGCAGCCAGGGCTGGCGGGGCGGCGCGGCGGACGGCTACCCGGGCCCGGAGACCTGGCGCCGCCTGTTCGGTTAGGGCATCTGGCGCGGAGGCTGGAGGCTGGAGGCACGCATGAGTACGACCACGTCACACACGCCCGAGTCCGAGGGGCCTCCGGGGGGCACGGCGGGCGCGGAGGCCACGGCGGGCGCGGAGGGCACGGTGAGCGCGGAGGGTGCAGCGAGTACGACAGGCGCGGCGGGCGAGGCGGGCGCCGCTCCCCGTCCGGCCCGGCTGATCCAGAACGAGGCGACCACCGAGATCCCGGTCCATCTGCTCTTCCGTGACGACCCCGACCCGGTGCCGCTGAAGCCCGCCGTGGTGGGCAGCCGTCAGAGCACCGGCGAGCAGCCGCGATTGCGGCGCCCGGCGGCGGTGCCCGGCCGTACGCTCCCGCAGGTCGACCCGGAGCTGGCCGAGCGCCCGGCGCGGGTGCTGCCGGGGGCGGCCGGGGTGCTCGCCGGGACGTGCGGTTTCTCCGGCTGCCTGGCCGTCTCGTGGTGGGCGGGGGTGCTGCCGCCGCTCGCGGCGGAGGCGCTGCGCCTGCCGGTACACACGGGCGTAGGGCTCGGCCCGGCCCAGTGGGCGGCGTACGCCGGGGCCGGGGCGCTCGGCGCGCTCGGCTTCGGCGGGCTGGCCCGCGGGGCGACCGGGCGGGCCTGGGTGCTCGGCCTGTTCGGCCGCTACCGGGGGACGGTCCGGCGCACCGGGCTGCTCTGGGTGAACCCGCTGCTGCCGCGCCGCCGGGTCGACGTACGGCTGCGGCACTGGCGCAGCGAGGCGATGCCGGCGGCGGACGGCAACGGGGTGGCGCAGCAGGTGGTCGTCCTGGTGGTGTGGCGGGTGCGGGACACCGCGCGGGCCCTGCTCGGCATCGAGGACCACGAGACGTTCCTGCGTGAGTGCGTGGAGGCGGCGCTGGCCCGGGTGCCCGTGGAGCCGCCGGGCGGGGCGCGCGGCGGGGCGGAGGCGGCCGGGGAGGCGCTGACCCGGTTGGTGGCGGCGGAGACCGCGCCGGTGGGCCTGGAGGTGTTCTCGGTGCAGCCGGTCCGGGTGGAGTACGCGCCGGAGGTCGCGGCGGCGATGCACCGGCGCCGGATCGCCACGCTGGACGCGCAGCAGCGGGCCACCATGCTCAGCTCGGTGGTGGACTCGGTGGAGGACACGGTGACCCGGCTGACCATGCGCGGCCTGGTCGAACTGGACGACTACGAGCGGAAGCTGCTCGTGCGGGACCTGACGGTGGCGTTCTGCTCGGGGCGCGGGGAGCCGGCGTGAGGGTTCTGGGGGCCGAGGTCGCGACGAGGCTGGCGACAGGGCTCGCGATTGGTCTGGACATGTTCAAGGCGCGGCAATAATCTGAGACTTGGTCTAGACCTAACGTCTGCACAGCTCACCGAACTCCCCGAACTCCCCACGTTCTCCAGGAGCGGCAGCATGCGCACCAAGACCAGATTGTCTGCGCTATCCGCAGCCGTGCTGGGTGTGGTGACCGCCGGAGCCTTCGCGCTCTCCACCGGCGGCGCCAGCGGGCACGGCTACACCGACCTTCCCGTCAGCAGGCAGAAGCTCTGCCAGAACGGCACCGTGACGGACTGCGGCGACATCCAGTGGGAGCCGCAGAGCGTCGAGGGCCCCAAGGGCTTCCCGGCCGCCGGACCCGCCGACGGCCAGCTCTGCAGCGGCGGCCTGAGCCGCTTCGCCGAGCTCAGCTCGCCCACCACCCCGTCCGGCGCGCCCTGGCCCACCACCAAGCTGACAGGAGGTCAGCAGTACACGTTCCGCTGGCAGTTCACCGCCATGCACGCCACGACGGACTTCAAGTACTACGTCACCAGGCAGGGCTGGAACCAGAACCACGCCCTGTCCCGCTCGGACCTCAACCTCACCCCGTTCCTGACGGTGCCGTACAACGGCCAGCGCCCGCCGCAGACGCTCTCCCACAGTGGCACGCTGCCGACCGGACTGAGCGGTCACCACGTCATCCTCGCGGTGTGGACGGTCGCCGACACGGGCAACGCGTTCTATGCCTGCTCGGACGTCACCTTCTGATCGCGTTCGTAACCGTTCGATCCCGGCCGTCGTCCTCCGACTCCGGCTCGGATAGGGTCCGCGTGCGCCGGTACGGATGCTTCCGCTTGCTCGTCCGGCGCACGTGAGTCCTGATACCGACGTACGGGGGTACGCGCACCATGGGTGCCTGGTTCGACATCATCATGCTGCTGATGCTCGTCATCATCGTCGGGGCCGCCGTCGGCCTGGTGCGCCGGACGCAGCAGCGGCGTGCCGCCTGGGAGAGCGGACTGACCGCGCACGCCCGGGTGATACGGGCCTGGACCACCACCCGGACGGTCAACAACGTGCCCCAGCGCGTGCAGTGGCACGAGTACGACTACACCACCGTGGACGGCCGCGCCGTCCGCTTCAAGGAGAGCGGCGGTCCGCGCCACCGGGCCGAGGGCGACCTGGTCCCCGTCTACTACGCCCCGCACGACCCGGACAAGGCCACCGCCGCCGAACCGCAGCCGGGCAAGGACCTGGCGAGCACGGTGGTCTGGCTGGGCGTCCTCACGGCAGCCGCGATCGTCCTCATGCGCGAGTGGGCGACGCTCCCGCGGTTCTGAGCTTCGCTTGAGGCAAACTCGCCTGCGGCGGAGGTAGTTTCCCGCCACGCCCCTCGAAGAGAGCGGCGTACCGACCTCGGGGGACCTCATGGAACTGCTGCTCTACATCGTGCCGGTCGTGATGATCGGCTTCCTCGCCTTCGCGGCGTACGCGCTGATCCGGCGCGCCCGGCGCATCAGCCGGACCTGGACGCACGGCCTGACCGCCGAGGGCCGCTGCCTCAGGTCGTACACGACGACGAGCGGGGGCGGCGGGGACTCGTCGGTGCACACCACCCTGCACCACGTCTACGAGTTCACCACCCGCGAGGGCCGCACGGTCCGCTTCGACGAGGAGAACGGCCCCTCGACCGTCGTGGACGGCGACCACGTCATCGTGCGCTATCTGCCGGAGTGCCCCGAGCTGGCCACCGCGCTGCCGCCCTCGCGCGCCAGGCTCGCCTTCGGCACGGGCTGCGGGCTGATTGTCATCGGCCTCGCCACCACCGTCTGCGTGGTCTTCATCGTCGTGGCGCACATGATGGTCACGGAGGCCGACGGCCTGATGCCGTAGCCGCGCAGCCCTCCACTTCTGACGTTCCGTCAGTTATCGTGCTCCGTCATGGAGTCCACGAAGCGGACGGTCGCCGAGCTGGTGGCGGCGCGGTGGGGGGACCACCGGCCGGGGCTGTGGTGCGAGGAGAGGCGGCTCAGCCATCACGAGCTGGCGGCGGGGGCCGCGGCGCGGGCGGCGCTGCTGGGGGACCTGCTGCCACCGGGCGCCGTCCCGCACGTCGGGGTGCTGCTCGACAACACCGAGGAGTTCCCGCTGTGGCTCGGTGCGGCAGCCCTTGCCGGGGCCGCCGTCGCCGGCATCAACCCGACCCGGCGGGGCGCCGAGCTGGCCCGGGACATCCGGCACACCGAGTGCGCGCTCCTCGTCACCGAACGAGCCCACCTGCCCCTGCTGGCCGGTCTCGACCTGCCCGGGGTGCGGATCCTCGTCACCGACGGCCCCGAGTACGCCGGGCTCCTCGCCTCGTACGCCGGTGCCGTGCCCGACCCCGGCCGGGCCGCCCCGGCCGACCGGCTGCTGCTCTACTTCACCTCCGGCTCCACCGGCGCGCCCAAGGCCGCCATCTGCTCCCAGGGCCGGCTGGCCGCCGCCGGGCACGCGCTGGTCCGGCAGTTCGGGGTGCGCGCGGACGATGTGCACTACGTGTGCATGCCGATGTTCCACGGCAACGCCGTGATCGCCGACTGGGCGCCCGCGCTGGCCGCCGGAGCCGGGGTGGCGCTGCGCCGGCGCTTCTCGGCCTCCGGGTTCCTCACCGACGTACGGCGCTACCGGGCGACGTACTTCACGTATGTCGGCCGGGCGGTCCAGTACCTCCTCGCCACCGAGGAGCGCCCGGACGACCGGGACAACCCGCTGCGCCTCGGCTTCGGCACCGAGGCCGGCGCGGTGGACGCGGCGGCCTTCCAGCGGCGCTTCGGGGTGCGGCTGGTGGAGGGCTACGGCTCCTCCGAGGGCGGGGCGGCGATCCAGTGGGCGCCGGGGACGCCGCCGGGCGCGGTGGGCCCCGCGGCACCCGGGCTCGTGGTGCTCGATCCGGCCACCGGTCGGGAGTGCCCGCGTGCCGCCTTCGACACTGCCGGGCGCCTGCTCAACGGCGACGAGGCGATCGGCGAGCTGGTGAACCGGGGCCCGAGCCCCTTCGAGGGCTACTGGCGCAACCCGGCGGCGGAGGCCGAGCGGCGCCGGGAGGGGGCGTACTGGACCGGGGACCTCTTCTACCGGGACGCCGACGGCTATCTGTACTTCGCGGGCCGCGGCGACGACAGGATCCGCGTCGACGGCGAGAACCTGGCCGCCGCGATGATCGAGAACATCGTCGCCCGGTACGAGGGCGCGCTCGCCGTCGCCGTGTACGGGGTGCCGGACCCGGTGACCGGGGACCAGGTGATGGCGACGATCGCCGGGAGCTTCGACCCGGCGGCCTTCGAGGCGTTCCTGCGCGCCCAGCCGGACCTCGGCACGAAGATGGCGCCCCGGTTCGTGCGGGTGGTGGACCGGATGCCGGTGACGGCGACGAACAAGATCCACCGGGCGCTGCTCAGGCGGGAGGGGCTCCGGTGCGCGGATCCCGTCTGGTGGCGGCCACCGGGGAAGTCCGCCTACAGGCCGCTGACGAGGGAAGACGCCGAAGGGCCCCTCGCTTGCGCGAAGGGCCCTTCGATCTTGTGCGCCGCCAGGGACTCGAACCCCGGACCCGCTGATTAAGAGTCAGCTGCTCTAACCAACTGAGCTAGCGGCGCATGACTCCCGCCTTTCGCGGATTTTTCGTTTCCGCGGCTGGCGACGAAGAAAATACTACCCGGTCCCGGGGGGTGCTCGTGACCACCTGAATCGTCCGTCCAGGACCTAGATCGTGAGCGACAGGAGCACAGGCGCCGCACTGCGGTTCAGCGTGTCCGCCGCCTGCTTCAGCCGGTGGGCGTGCTCCACCGGGAGCGACAGCGCCAGGCAGCCGACCGCTGAGCCCGCGGTGATCGGTACGGCCGCGCAGACCGTGCCGATCGCGTACTCCTGGAGGTCGAGGACGGGCACCGTCGGCGGCTGGGACTCCAGGCGGGACAGCAGCAGCTTGTCGCTGGTGATGGTGCGCGAGGTGAGCCGGGGCATCTTGTGCCGGGAGAGGTGGTCGCGGCGGCCGTTGTGATCCAGCTGGGTCAGCAGGCTCTTGCCGATGGCGGTGGCGTGGGCGGAGTGGCGGAAGTCGACCCATTCGTTGACCGCAGGGGTGGTGGGCCCGGTGGCGTACTGGGTGACCTTCACCTCGCCGTCCACGTACCGGCTCATGTAGACGGCCGCGCCGACCGAGTCGCGCAGCCGGTCCAGGGTGCGCTGGAGCTTCTCGCGCAGGGCCTCCGCGCGGTCGTGCGTCGAGGTGAGCCGGCGCAGGGTGTCACCGGTGACGTACGCCCCGTCGGTGATCTGCTCGACGTAGCCCTCGCGGCGCAGCATGAGCAGCACGGCGGTCAGCCGCCCGGGCTCCAGGCCGGTCCAGCGCGCCAGCTCGGTGTCGGTGATGCCGGCGGCGTGGCGGGCGACGGTCTCCAGCACGCGCAGCGCGTCCTGGGCCGAGTGGTACGGGGCGGTCGGTTCGATCCTCACGACAGTCCCCCTCGCGTCCGGTCGGCGGATCCATACCACGATAGCGGGCAACGCCTCTTTGGGGAGAGGGTGTTGGCGAGAATGCGCCCCGCCCCACCCCCTCCCAACTGCGGTTCAGACCCAAGGGCATATGCCCGGGGCATGGGCTGACGGCTGGACCTCGGCACTTCGCGCGTTCACAGCCCGTGGTCACAGAACCGCGCTGAGGAATTCCCGGGTGCGCTCCTGCTCCGGATCGCTGAAGATCTTCTCCGGCGGGCCCGCCTCGATCACCCGGCCCGCGTCGAACATCAGGACCTGGTCGGAGATGTCCCGGGCGAAACCCATCTCGTGGGTCACGCACAGCATCGTGATGTCCGTGCTGCGCGCGATGTCCCTGAGCAGATCGAGGACCCCCGCGACCAGCTCCGGGTCGAGCGCCGAGGTCACCTCGTCCAGCAGCAGCACCCGCGGTCGCATCGCCAGCGCGCGGGCGATCGCCACCCGCTGCTGCTGCCCGCCGGAGAGCCGGGTGGGCCGCGCGTCGCACTTGTCGGTGAGCCCCACCAGGTCCAGCAGCTCCCGGGCCCGCTGCTCCGCCTCGTCCCTGGACATGCCGAGCACCTGCACCGGCGCCTCGGTGATGTTGCGCAGCACGGACATGTTCGGGAACAGGTTGAACTGCTGGAACACCATCCCGATCTTCTTGCGGACCTCCCGGATCTCCTTCTCCGGCGCCGGGAACAGCCGCTGCCCGTCGACGGTGATCGTGCCCTCGTCCGGCTTGGTGAGGGTCATCAGCAGCCGGAGGATCGTCGTCTTGCCGGAGCCGGACGGGCCGATCAGGGTCACGTGCTTGCCGGGCTGGACGGAGAAGTCCAGCTGGTCCAGGACGGTGTTCGCGCCGAAGCGCTTGGTGACGCCCGCCAGGCGGACCAGCTCACCGCCGGCCGTCGCCGCGCCCGCGCCGGGCTCGGGTGTGTTCGTCAGGGAAGTGTCAGCGGACAAGACGTCGCTCCAGGGCTCGCAGAAGCAGGGAGGCCAGGTAGGAGATGAGGATGAAGGCGACACCGATCACGGTGATGGGCTCGGTGAACTGGAAGTGCTGCTGGGAGAAGAGCCGGGCCCGGCCGAGCATGTCCAGCACGGTGATCACCATGAGCAGCGGCGTGTCCTTGAGCATCGCGATCACGTAGTTGCCGAGGGCAGGGACCACCCGGCGGATCGCCTGCGGCAGGATCACCGCGGTCCAGGTCCGCCGCCGGGGCAGGTTCAGCGCCGTCGCCGCCTCCCACTGGCCGACGGGCACCGCCTCGATGCCGGCCCGGTAGACCTGCATGGTGTACGTCGAGTAGTGCAGGCCGATCGCGAAGACGCCGGTGGCCAGCGCCGAGAAGGTCAGGCCCCACTCGGGCAGCACGTAGAACAGGAAGAACAGCTGCACCAGCAGCGGGGTGTTGCGCACGAACTCCGTGACCACCCCGACCGGCCAGCGCACGAACCGGGTCGGCGCCCGCATCAGCAGCGTCCACACCAGGCCCAGGCTGAAGGACAGCAGCGAACCGAGGGCCAGGGCCTCCAGCGTGACGAGCAGACCGCGCCAGAAGTCCGGCATGAAGTCGCTCACGGCGTTCCAGTCCCATTTCATGCGACCCGACCCCCCACTCCGGTCGTCTGCGCCCGCTTCAGCTCACGCGCCGCCGACTCCGTACCCACGTCCTTGCCGACCCCGGCCTTCAGCCGCTTCTCCAGCCCGCGCATCAGCCGCGTCAGCACGAAGGCGATCGCGAAGTAGATGAGCAGGATGTACGTGTAGATCTCCGCGCTCTGCTGCAGCGCCAGCCGCACCAGGTTGGCGCTGAACGTCAGATCACCCATGCCCATGGCAGACACGAGTGCGGTGCCCTTGAGCAGCTCGATCAGCAGGTTGCAGAAGGACGGGATCATCTCCGGCACCGCCTGCGGCAGCAGGACCAGCCTGAGCCGCTGCCAGGGCGTGAAGCTGAGCGCGATCCCGCCTTCCTTCTGCGCCGGGTCGACCGCGTTCAGCGCGCCGCGCACGATCTCCGAGCCGTACGCGCCGTACGTCAGCCCGAGCGCCAGCGTGCCCGCCCACATCGGCACCAGCTGCCAGCCGAAGGCGACCGGCAGCACGAAGAACACCCAGAAGATCATCACCAGCGCCGAGGTGCCGCGGAACACCTCTGTGTAGAAGCCGGCGAGGAAGCGCACGATCCACCGCCGGTGGGTGCGCGCGATGCCGACGGCGAAGGACACGGCCGCGGCCAGCAGCGCGCTGAACACCAGCAGCTGGACGGTGGTCCAGACGCCCTTCAGTACGAGTTCCCACAGGCCCGAGGTCATCCGTGACACAGCCCCTTCGCGGTCAGGTCCGTCATCTCGGCCTTCGTGAAACCGAAGGGCCGGAGGATGCGGAACAGCTCCCCGCTCTGCTTCAGGCTGCGCAGCTCGGCGTTGAAGGCGTCCCGCAGCTTCGTCTCGGTCAGCCGGAACGCGAACGCGCCCCCGTCGACGTGCGGTTTGCCCTTGACCAGCGGTGCGAACGGCCCCGTGGCCTCCGCCTTGCTCGACTTCTTCACCACCTCGCGCGTGGTGAGCGCCGTACCGGCGAACGCGTCGACACGCCCTGCCTCTACGGCGTTCAGCCCCGCGACCTGGTCCGGGACGATCAGGATGTCGCTCTCCTTGTACCCGGCCTCCACCGCGTACTGGATCTCCGCGTATCCGGTGCCGGTGGCGAACTTGGCCTGCTTCGCGACGATGTCCTTGTACGAGTGCAGCCCCATCGGGTTGCCCTTGCGGACGATGAACGAATCCAGCATCTGGTAGTCCGGGTCCGCGAAGACGACCTGCTGGCAGCGCTCGGGATTGACGTACATCCCGGCGGCCACGACATCGAACTGCTGGGAGTTCAGCCCCGGAATGAGCGAGCCGAACTCGGTCGGCACGGGCTGCACCTTGTCCACCCCGAGCCGCTTGAAGATCACCTTCGCCAACTCGGGTGCCTCACCGGTGAGATGGCCCTCCTTGTCGATGTACCCGAACGGGATCTCACCGGCGATCCCGAGCCGCACGACACCCTGCGCCTTCAGCCGTTCGAGCAGCTCGCCGCCGTCCTTGCCCGACGCCGAGGCCACCCGCGTACAGCCCGCGGCGCCCGCGGCGCCCAGGGCGCCGAACGCGGCGAGGCCCGCGAGCAGCGAGCGCCGGGAGTGTCTGTGTTCCGACCGGATCGTGTGCACGTCGTACCCATGTGGTGGAGCCATGGCGGCGCGGCTACCCAGGCGCTCCCGTCGTATGCACCATGAATTTCATGGCCGATCGACTCATCACCGTCTCGCTCGACAAGCGGAACGTGCACTGCACGGCACGCCTGCTGACCGACCGTGCGCCCCTGACCTGCGCGGCGGTATGGGAGGCGCTGCCGCTCGCCGGGGACGTCTTCCACGCCAAGTACGCGCGTAACGAGATCTACGCCCTCTTCCCGCCCTTCACCTCCACGGAACCCCCACTGGAGAACCCGACGGTCACCCCGATCCCCGGCGACCTCTGCTACTTCTCCTTCGCCGGGACCGAACTGGGCACCAGGGCCTACGGCTACGACCGCGAGGTCCGTCCCGGCACCACCGTGGTCGACCTGGCCCTGTTCTACGAGCGCAACAACCTGCTGCTCAACGGCGATGTGGGGTGGGTGCCGGGGATCGTGTGGGGCCAGGTGGTGGAGGGCCTGGAGGCGATGGCCGAGGCCTGCAACGACCTGTGGCGCACGGGGGCGGCGGGGGAGAAGCTCAGCTTCCGACGGGCGTGAGACGTCCACGGCTGTTTCCAGCCTTCCAGTGGATCTTTCCTGGGCAGCGATGCGTGGACTTGATCACGGTCTGACCAGAGGCTTCACCGCGCCTCCATATTCACCTTTCCGTATCCTGGCTGGATTCTCCGGGAATCCGTCCACGGGGGTGATGGCCGGAAAGGGGTGCAAACGCGAAGGCGATCTTGACCGCCTTTCTGGAGCGCGGATAGCTTCTCACCGCCTAATCAGGTATCGGATTCGAGAGAGGGAAAAAAGTGGCCATTTCACGGCTGCGTAACCGAATCGCCCTGGGTGTCACGGGGATTGCCTTCGGTGTCATTCCGCTCATTTCCGCTTCACCGGCATTCGCCGTTCCGACCTCCACCAGTCTCACGGTCGGGCCGGTCGCGCTCCCGCAGGTTCCGGTCTCCGCCTGTGTCGACACCACCTGCGTCTCGACGCCCACGCTGGCCAGCGTGACGCTCACGGCGACGGCGACGGTCGACGGTTCGATTACACCGGTCGTTCTGACCAGGGAAGACTGCCCGAACGGCGGCCTGGGTGCCGCGGTTCGGGTGACGACCACCCAGACGGTCAGCGTCACCCTCAGCGCCGCCGTGTCCGGCACCACCGCCAGCGGCGGGCCGTACAGCACCTCGGTGGGCCCCAAGACCGAGACCATCACCGCCGGCGCGCCGGGCGCGCTGATTTCGGCCTGCACCAGCTGAGTCGCTGACGGGCCGGTCCGCGAGCGCCTTTTGGCGCCGTCGGACCGGCCCGTTCGCACGTTCACCGGCGGGAGCTGTCAAAAACGCCAACTGAATTCTGGGCGACGGTTCGACGAATTCCCAGTCGCCCCATGGTCCTCGCCTTTCGGAGGGAATTTCATGAGGTAATTATCGAATGTGCCGGCCCCGCCGCATACAGGGCATGCGCAGCTCGCAGCACGACATCATCCCGATGCCGGGCGGCGACGATCTGCATCCCCACCGGCAGCCCTTCCTCGTCGGTCCCCACCTGAACGGTCGCCGCGGGCTGCTGGGTGAGGTTGAAGGGGTGGGTGAACGGCGTCCACCCGGTCCAGCGGCGATGTGCGGAGCCCTTCGGCACCTCCTCGCCCGCCTCGAACGCCGTGATCGGCAACGTCGGCGTGACCAGCAGGTCGTACGACTCGTGGAAGCGGCCCATGCGCCGCCGCGCCGGACAGGGGGGACTCGGTGACGCCCTTCCAGCCGGACTCGGGAGTTGTTGTCTTGCCGAGGAAGACCGCGCCGTGCTCGCGCAGCCGGGCCACCGACGGTTCGTCTTCGGCCCAACTTCCCCGCTCCGGCACCGTCTTGGAGCCGCGCAGGTTCGGGTGGCCGCGCAGCAGCAGGATGTCCTTCACCGTCACCGGCACCCCGTCCAGCGGGCCGTTCGGCTCACCGTGCCGCCAGCGCTCCAGGCTCGACCACGTTCACCAGTGATCTGCCCGCCGCCCATCGCTCGTACAACTCCACGAACTGGGCGCCCAGTTCGCCCCACCGTGGGCGCCCGGGATCGTGTGGGGCCAGGTCGTGGACGGTCTGGAGCCGATGGCCGAGGCCTGTAACGACCTGTGGCGCAGCGGGGCGGCGGGGGAGACGCTCAGCTTCCGGAGGGCGTGAGCATCTTCGGGGTGGGGAGGCCGGGCCGCCTCACCCGCAGGATCCCGTCAATGCGCGCTCCGTCCGGCGGCGTTCGCCTGCCACTCGCGGCCGATGGAGCGCAGCAGCGCGGGATACACCCCGACGTACCGCAGGGGCTTGATCGCGGCCATGTAGAGGGTTCCGAACAGGCCGTTCGGCTTCACCAGGACGGCCATCTGGCCGTGGTGGCCGCCGGATCCGTCCGGGACCCAGCCGATGTGCATCACCGCGTGCACGGTCCTGTTGCACATCTCGGCGGCCCACTCGTCGTGCCTCTGATAGACGGAGGTGAACGGAGACGAGCCGAGGTCGGGGCCCTGAGGGCCGTCCCGGAGATCCGCCGGCAGGCGGTCGCGCAGCGAGGGCAGCCGGGTGCCGATGCCGCTGTCGGGCTTGTCCCAGCCGAGCAGTGCCCCGAGCTTCCAGCGGACGGCGAAGAGCACGCGGGAGACGGGATCTTCTCCGTTCACTCCGCCACGGATTCCTTCGGCGGTCTGGCGCACCAGCCGCACAAGGTCGTCGGGTCCGCCGGGGGTGGGCATGGCCCACACGTCCTCGACCGTGAAGTCGCCGGCGATCTCGTGGATCCGCCAGGGGCGGTCGGTGTGGGCGGTCCGGGGAAGTCGCATGAGCAGGCCCCTGTCTATACGGTGGCGTATAGAACGAGCGTAGGCCCATCTATACGCCGCCGTATACTCGGCAGGGGCGTGAGGAGGCACACATCATGGGCGCGACCCGCACGCCACGGGGCAAGTGGATCGAAGAAGGCTTGCGGGCACTCGTCGCAGGCGGTCCCGAAGCGGTCCGGATCGAGGTACTGGCGCAGGCGCTCGGTGTCAGCAAGGGCGGCTTCTACGGGTACTTCCGCAACCGGGACGCGCTGCTCACCGAAATGCTCGACACCTGGGAGTACGAGGTCACCGAGAGCGTGATCCAGGAGGCCGAGAGCGGTGGGGGAGACGCCAGGGCCAGACTGGAGCGGCTGTTCGCCATCGTCGCCGGCGCCGACGGGCCGGTGCGGGGCACCCACGCGGACATAGCGATCCGCGAGTGGGCCCGCCGCGACGAGGCCGTCGCCGAGCGGCTGCGCCGCGTCGACAACCGCCGCATGGACTACCTGCGTTCCCTGTTCTCCTCCTTCTGTCCCGACGAGGTCGAGGTCGAGGTCCGCTGCCTGATCGCCGTCTCGGTGCGCATCGGCAACCACTTCTCCGCAGCCGACCACGGCAGGCACAGCCGCGCGGAGCTGATGGCGCTCATCAGGCAACGGTTGCTGGAATAGCCGCCCCACCGTTCCGTACCCAGGCCGCCTCGGCCTCTCTGTACCTAGGCCACCTCGGTCTCGTAGAGCGCATGCGCCGCGCGCAGCACGAGATCGTCCCGGTGCCGGGCCGCGACGATCTGCATCCCGGCCGGCAGTCCGTCGCCGTCGGTGCCCACGGGGACCGTCGCAGCGGGCTGCTGGGTGAGGTTGAACGGGTAGGTGAACGGCGTCCAGCCGGTCCAGCGCCGCAGGCCGGACCCCTTGGGCACCTCCTCGCCCGCCTCGAACGCCGTCACCGGCAGGGTGGGCGTGACCAGCAGGTCGTACCGCTCGTGGAAGCGGCCCATCCGGCGGCCGAGGTCCATGCGGACGTCGACCGCGGCCAGGTAGTCCAGCGCGCTGTACCGGGCGCCCTGGGCGCAGATCTCGCGCAGGCCGGGGTCGAGCAGCTGCCGCCGGCGCGGCGAGAAGCTCTGGGTGAGCCGGGCCGCGCCGCTGAACCACAGGGTGTGGAAGGCGTCCACCGGGTCGCTGAGGTCCGGGTCGGTCTCCTCGACGTAGGCGCCGAGGTCCGCGAGTTGGGCCACCGCCCGCCGCACGGCCGCCGCGACCGCCGGGCGGACGGCCACCTGCCCGCCCAGGGCCGGCGAGTACGCCACCCGCAGCCCGCGCACGCCCCGGTCCAGGCCCGCGGTGAACGACTCCGGCGGCGGGGCCAGCGCCGACCAGTCGCGGGCGTCGGGGGCGGCGATGACGTCCAGCATCAGCGCCGCGTCCGCCGCGTCCCGGGTCATCGGGCCGACGTGCGACAGCGTGCCGAACGGGCTAGCGGGATACAGGGGCACCCTGCCGTACGTCGGCTTCAGGCCGAAGATCCCGCAGAACGCGGCCGGGATGCGGATACTGCCCCCGCCGTCCGTGCCCAGCGACAGCGGGCCCGCGCCGAGCGCGACGGCCGTCGCGCTGCCGCCGCTGGAGCCGCCCGCGGTGCGCGAGGGGTCGTAGGGATTGCGGGTCACCCCGGTCAGCGGGGAGTCGGTGACGCCCTTCCAGCCGAACTCGGGTGTCGTGGTCTTCCCGAGGAAGACCGCGCCGTGCTCGCGCAGCCGGGCCACGGAGGGCGCGTCCTCGTCCCAGCTGCCCTGCTCCGAAACGGTCCTGGAGCCGCGCAGGGTCGGGTGGCCGCGCAGCAGCAGGATGTCCTTCACCGTCACCGGCACCCCGTCCAGCAGGCCGACCGGCTCACCGCGCCGCCAGCGCTCGGTGGACTCCCGGGCCCGGGCCAGCGCGTCCTCCTCGGTGAGCCGTACGAACGCGTTCACCTCCGGCTGGATCCGCCGGGCCCGCTCCAGGGTCTGCTCGGTCACCTCCACCGGACTGAACTCGCCCTTGCGGTAGCCGTCGAGGAGTTGTACGGCGGTCAGGTCGGTGAGCTGCATGCACCCTCCTGGTAGGTCAGTGACCGGGGACGTATCCGCTCTTCTTGTCGACCACGTTCACCAGTGATCTGCCCGCCGCCCATCGCTCGTACAACTCCACGAACTGGGCGCCCAGTTCGTCCCGCCAGCCGACCGTGTCACCGCTCATGTGCGGGGAGACGACCAGCCCGGGCAGCCCCCACAACGGGCTGTCCGGCGGGAGGGGTTCGCTGGTGAACACGTCCAGCGCGGCGCCGGCGATCCAGCGGCGGGTCAGGGCCTGGGCGAGGGCCTCCTCGTCCACCAGGGCGCCCCGGCCCACGTTCACGAAGAACGCCGAGGGCTGCATCACGCCGAAGCGGTGGGCGTCGAACATGCCGTAGGTCTGCCCGGTGAGCGGGGCCGCCGCGATCACCCAGTCCGCGCGGGAGATCAGCCGGTCCAGGTCGGCCGGGCCGTGGATGCCGGTCCGCGGCACCCGTCCGACCAGGGCGGTCGTCACACCGAGGGCCTTCAGAGTGCGGGCGATCGCCCGGCCGATCGGGCCCGAGCCCACCACGCACGCGCGCGTGCCCGCCACCCGCCGGGTCTCGCGGTGCCGCCACACCCGCTCCCGCTGGTACTCCAGGGTGCGCGGCAGATCCTTGGCCGCCGCCAGCACCAGCGCGGCCACGTACTCGGCGATCGGCTGGTCGAAGATCCCGCGCGCGTTGGTCACCACGGTGTCGGACGCGGCCAGTTCCGGGCACATCAGATGGTCCACGCCCGCGCTCGCGGTGTGCACCCAGCGCGGGCGGGGCCCGCCGCCCGGCCAGGCCTCGCGCACCGCATGCGAGGTGAAGTCCCAGACCAGGAGGACGTCCGCGGCCGGCAGCCGCTCGGCCAGGTGCGCCGCGTCCGTGTGCACGATCCGGGCGCGGCCGGTGAGCCGGCCCAGCCGGGGCGGCGGGTCTGCGTCCAGCACCAGGAGCGTGGGAGGGGTGGCAGGGACGGGCGGGGTCGGCGTCATCCTCGGCGGCTCCGAACGTCTGACAGGCAGCGTCTGACATGCGTGGATTGACCACGCTCGCACCCGAACCTACCGTCGTCAACAAGGGCGCACTCGTGATGCGTTGCCCTCTGGTGTCCCTGCGTGAGACGGGTGCCTGCCATGGACGTCTCCTTTCTCGGCGGTCCTCGCCCCCAGCGCGGTGTGGGGGTCGTGGCGCCTTTCGACTTCGCCCTCGACCGCGAGCTGTGGCGCTGGGTGCCCGACGAGGTGTCGCTGCACCTCACCCGCACGCCGTTCGTGCCGGTCGAGGTCAGCCTGCACCTGGCCCGGCTGGTCAGCGAGCACGAGACCCTGGGCGAGGCGGTGCGCGCGCTGACCGCCGTCGCCCCGGAGGCCGTCGCCTACGCCTGCACCTCCGGCAGCTTCGTCGGCGGGATCGCGGGGGAGCGGGCGCTGTGCGAGGCGATGCACCGGGCCGGCACCCTGCCCTCCGTGACCACCTCCGGGGCCCTCCTGGAGGCCCTGGAGGAGCTGCGGATACAACGGCTCGCGCTGGTCACGCCGTACACGGTCTCGGTGACCGACGCGCTGCGGGAGTACGTCGCCGAGGCCGGCGTACGGGTCACCGGCTGTGCCTTCATGGGCCTGACCCGGCACATCTGGCAGGTGCCGTACCGGGACGTCGTCGCGATGGCCCGCCGCGCCGTCCGCCCGGGCAGCGCCGACGCCCTCTTCATCTCCTGCACCAACCTGCCGACGTACGACGTCATCCCGCAACTGGAGGCCGAGCTGCGCATCCCCGTCCTGTCCGCCAACCAGGTCACGATGTGGGCGGCGCTGCGCCGGCTGGGTACCCGAGCCGTGGGACCGTATCAGGCGCTGCTGGACGTGGCCGCGCGTGACTGGCCGCCCGTACTGCCCGAAGAACCGCAGCAACACTGGGAAGGGCCGACATGACCGCACTCGGATTCCTCTATCCGGGCCACTCCGCCGAGGACGACTATCCGCGCATCGAGCAGCTTCTGGGCAGCGACATCCGGGTGGACCTGGTCCACACCGACATCGGCGAGGACGCGCACCGGGTGGACGCGCTGCGCGAGATGGGCTCCGCCGAGCGGCTCGCCCAGGGCATGGAGGTGCTGCGGCTGTCCGGCGCGGAGACGGTGGTGTGGGCCTGCACCAGCGGCAGCTTCGTGTACGGCTGGGAGGGCGCCCTGGAGCAGGTGCGGACGCTGGCCCGGGTGGCCGGGATGCCGGCCTCCTCGACGTCCTTCGCCTTCGTGCACGCGGCCCGGGAGCTCGGGGTGCGGCGGGTGGCGGTCGGTGCGACCTACCCGGAGGACGTGGCCCGGCTGTTCGCGGAGTTCCTGCGGGCCGGCGGGCTGGAGGTGACCGAGGTCCGTGCGTCGGGGATCGTCACGGCGGCGGAGGTCGGCACGTGGGGCGAGGAGGAGGTGCTGACGCTGGCGCGGTCGGCGGACGGCTCCGGGGCGGAGGCCGTGCTGCTGCCGGACACCGCGTTGCACACGGCCGCGCATCTGCGGCTGCTGGAGAAGGCGCTGTCCAAGCCGGTGCTCACGGCCAACCAGGTGTCGGTGTGGGAGGGACTGAGGCTCGCCGACCGCCGGGTGAACGCGCCCGTCCTCGGGACGCTGTTCACCAGGGAACCGATCGTCCAGATGTAGCCGGATCATTCGGCAGATGTAGCCGGATCATCCGGATGCAGCCGCCGGAATAACCGGAGACCGTCTCCTGTTAGCGCAGGGCAGGACAGCCCACGCCGGAAAACAGGAGGCCCACACCGTGTCGGCAGACGAGATCCGGGGCGCGACGCACGGCACCGCGCCCGTCCCCCTCTCCGTACTGGACCTGGTGACCGTCGGCGCGGGCAGTACCGCCGGCGACGCCCTGCGCACCAGCGTCGCGCTGTCCCGCCTCACGGAGGCCCGCGGCTTCCACCGGTACTGGGTCGCCGAGCACCACTCCATGCCCGGCGTCGCCTCCTCCTCGCCGGCCGTGATCCTCGCCCACCTCGCCGCCCACACCGAGCGCATCCGGCTCGGCTCGGGCGGTGTCATGCTGCCCAACCACGCCCCGCTGGTGATCGCCGAGCAGTTCGGCACGCTGGAGGCGCTGGCACCGGGGCGGATCGATCTGGGCCTCGGGCGGGCGCCGGGCACGGACGGCGCCACGGCCGCCGCGCTGCGCCGCACCGACACCCTGAACGAGGGCGCCGACGACTTCCCCCAGCAGCTCGCCGAACTCACCCGCTTCCTGGACGACGACTTCCCGGACGGGCATCCGTACCGGCGGATTCACGCCATCCCCGGCCCGGTGCAGGGCACCGCCCCCGGCGGCGTCCAGTCCACGCACCGGCCGCCCGTCTGGCTGCTCGGCTCCTCCGGCTTCAGCGCCCGCCTCGCCGGGCTGCTCGGGCTGCCGTTCGCCTTCGCGCACCACTTCTCCGCGCAGAACACCGTCCCGGCCCTCGACCTGTACCGGCAGACCTTCCGCCCCTCCGCGGTGCTGGACGAGCCGTACGCCCTCATCGGCGTCTCCGCCCTCGCCACGGAGGACGAGCGGGAGGCCCGGCGGCAGGTGCGGGCGGCGGCGCTGAGCATGATCAGGCTCAGGACCGGGCGTCCCGGGCTCTTCCCGGACCCCGAGGAGGCCGAGAAGCACGAATTCAGCCCCATGGAGGAGGAGTTCGCCGCCTCCTGGACCGGGAACATCGTGCACGGCACCGCCGACGAGGTCCGCTCAGGCCTGGACGACCTCCAGAAGCGCACCGGCGCCGACGAGTTGATGCTCACCTCGCACGCCCACCGGGGCGCGCTGCGTCTGCGCTCGTACGAACTGATCGCCGACGCCTACGGTTTGCCCACCGCGTAGACCCGCGCCCCCAGCAGCTCGGAGATACGATCCGGCGACACCGGGCGGGAGTACAGCCAGCCCTGTCCGGTGTCGCAGCCGATCCGGCGCAGCCGCGTCGCCTGCGCCGAGGTCTCCACGCACTCGGCGGTCACCGTCAGACCCAGGCGGTGCGCCAGCTGGATCATCGCCTCCACGATGACCTCGTCGGCCGGGTTCGGGGTGATCGCCGGCGGCGTGTCGCCCTCGTACGCGTCGTTCTGGTACGTGTCACCCTCGTACTGGAAGCCGCGCACGAAGGAGCCGTCCAACTTCAGGGCGGAGACCGGGAGGCGGCTCAGGTAGGCCAGGTTCGAGTAGCCGGTGCCGAAGTCGTCGATGGCGATGCGTACCCCCATGTCGCTGAGCGCTTGGAGCGCCTGGAGGGGGCGGCCCGCCGAGCCCATCACCGCGGACTCGGTCAGCTCCAGCTGGAGCAGATGCGGGGCGAGTCCGGTCTCGGCGAGGGTCTCGGCCACGTCCGCGACCAGGTCGGAGTCCCACACCTGGCGCACGGCCACGTTCACGCTGACGAAGATGGGCGCCTCGCCGGGGTGGTCGAGCTGCCAGCGGCGGGCCTGTCGGCAGGCGGTGGCCAGTGCCCAGCGGCCGAGCTGCACGATCGAACCGTCCTCCTCGGCCAGTCCGATGAACCGATTCGGCGCCAGCGTGCCGAACTGCGGGTGGTGCCAGCGCACCAACGCCTCGACCCCGCTCAGCCGTCCGTCGTCCATGCCGACCAACGGCTGGTATTCGAGGACGAATTCACCGCGCTCGATGGCGGGGCGCAGGGTGGAGGACAGGGCCTGACGGGTGACCCGGTGCGCGTTGCGCTCCGGGTCGAACAGGGTCCAGCGGCCCTTGCCGTCGGCCTTCGCCCAATACAGCGTCGTATCGGCCGCCTGCATCAGGCCGGTGGCGGTGGTCCCGGCCGCCAGCCGTTCCACGACGCCGATGGACGCCGTCAGCGACAGGCGTTGACCGGCCAGGTCGAAGGGGTCCTCCAGGGCCTTCAGCGCGGACTCGGCGAGGTCGGCGACCTGCTCGGTGCCGGTGGAGTCCTCGACGAGCAGTGCGAACTCGTCGCCGCCGAGCCGGGCCACCAGGGGCGTGCCGGCGCGGGCGTATCCGGCCTCGTCGGCGACCCGGGTCAGGCGCTCGGCGGCGGCGGCGAGCAGCCGGTCGCCGACCCGGTGGCCGAGGGTGTCGTTGACGGCCTTGAAGCCGTCGAGGTCCAGATAGCACAGGCCGATCCGGCCGGTGCCGCTCATTTCGTACGCCTCCGCCTCCAGGGCGGCCGTCAGGCGCTCGAAGAACAGCGTCCGGTTGGGCAGCCGGGTCACCGGGTCGTGCATCTGCAAGTGCCTTAGCCGCGCCTGGAGTTCGTGGCGGGCGCTGATGTCGGCCACCGACAGCAGCACGCCCGGCCCGCCGCCGCTCAGCGGGGCGACGGTGACCTGCACCCACACCGAGTGGCCCGCGGGGTGCTTCAACCGGCGTGTGCAGCGCAGGCGCGCCTCCCGGCCGCGCAGCACCTCGCGGTAGGCGTGCCAGGCGCGGGCGTCCGTGGAGAGGTCCACCAGGTCGGCGGCGATCCGCCCGGTGAGCGCGTCCGGTTCGGTGCCGAGCAGTTCGCCGAAGGCCGCGTTGGCGCTGCCGATGAGTCCCTCGCGGTCCACGACGGCCATGGCGAGCGGGGCAGCCGCGAAGACACGGTGATAGGTGGTGTGGTCACTGTCTGTTACGGCTGACCGGTCGAGGTCTGCCGCGGGCGTCGGCCCTTCGGACGTTCCGCTCACCGCTCGCTCCCGCAGTGCACTCGATCTGTGTCCGTGCCTGTCCGTGCCGGAAAGTGTGCCGATCATAGAGGCTGGCCCCGGGGCCTTCCAGCCACTCTCCAGTGTCCCGGACCAGTCGGCCGTTTAGACAGATCGTTTCTGCCCGCGCCTGGACAGGTTCTTCAAGCCAGCGACCAGTTGTGACGTTCCGTGAGTGTTCCGGGGTGTCGCCCGCCGGGGCGCGCCGGAGCGTACCGGGGGCGTGCTCACCCTTCTGGTGCAGGCAAACAGGGCATAGTGCATCAAACAATTACAGGCTGGATGCGGTGTCCCGTGAACCGCGTCCGGAGGTCCCGTCGTGCTCAAGCTGCGCAGCACCGCCGCCGTGTGCACCACGATGTCGGCGCTCGCCGCGACCTCGATCCTCACCGGCCCGTCGGTCGCCGAGCCCTTCTCGACGGCGCCCTGCACCCTGCACCGCACCGAGGCCCACCACTCGGAGGGCCTGGACACCTGGAACTCCGACTACACCCGCCCGACCAGACCGCTCGACGCGGTCCTGGTCTTCCTCTCCTTCCCGGACGCCACCCCCCACGCCACGCCCGCCGAACTGACGGCCGACCACTTCCCGGCCACCAGCCGCTTCTACGAACAGGCCTCCTACGGCAGGTTCACGGTCCGCCCGCACCCGCTCGGGCACTGGCTGCGCATGCCGCAGGCGTCCACGTCGTACTCCATGAAGCGGGACTGGAGAACCACGGACCGGTCCGCCTACCTGCGTGACGCGTTCGCCGTGGCCGACAAGGAGGTCGACTTCTCCCGCTACGGCATCGTGTACTTCGTCGCCGACCCGGACGCGCCCGGCGTGGACTCGGACGCCACGAAGGTCGTCAACCTCGACACGCCCGTGCACATGGACGGCACCGACGTCCGCCGGGTCGTCACCGTGTTCGAGAAACACCCGCCGGACCGCCTGGTCCTGGCCCATGAGACCGGCCACGTCTTCGACCTGCCCGACCTCTACCACCGCCCGGGCGGCGGCAAAGGTGGTGACTGGGACACCTACGTGGGCGACTGGGACCTGATGGGCAGCCAGTTCGGCCTCGCGCCCGACCTGTTCGCCTGGCACAAGTGGAAGCTGGGCTGGCTGGATCCGCGCCAGGTGATGTGCGTACGGAGCAAGGGTTCGACCGTGCTGACGCTCGAACCGCTGGCCGCCGGCCCCGGTGTCCCGGTGCAGGGTGCGGCCGGCGCCCCCGCCTTCGGTCTCGGCCACGGCACCAAGCTGGCCCTCGTGCGCACCGGCCCCGACAGCGTCCTCGCCTTCGAGGCCCGCGGCGGCGCCGGCAACGACCGGGCGGCCTGCCGGGAGGGCGTCCTGGTGTACCGGGTGCGCGGCGGTCCGCCGTCGGGCGGCGGCGCGGTCGAGGTGGTGGACGCCCACCCGCACACCGAGGCGTGCTGGGAGAACTCGGTCTACCCACGCCTGGCCGACGCCCCGGTCGCCCTCGGGGAGAGTTTCACGGTTCCGGGGGACGGGGTGCAGGTGAAGGTGGAGGGGCGGACGGCTTCGGGGGCCTGGACGGTGAAGATCACGCCGAGGTGACTCTCGGGGAACGCTCGCTGCGCCGACCTCGCGGGGGTGTGGGTGGCGGAGCCCCCACAGCGCGCGGCGAAGCCGCGCAATAACAGAGATGGCGAGCCAGGTCCGCGCTTTCTGCGGACATAGCTCGCCATCGTCATCGTGCGCCGCCAGGGACTCGAACCCCGGACCCGCTGATTAAGAGTCAGCTGCTCTAACCAACTGAGCTAGCGGCGCCTGCTGACGTCGTAGACCTTAGCACTCTGGTCGGCGGGAGGAAAAATCGATATCCGCACCGCCGCGCGGGCCGCCCGGACCGCCGCCCAGAGCACGACCTCGGGCCCCGGCAGCCAGGGGTGCCGGGTGTCCGGGGCGGCAACCCAGCGGGAGGCGCCGGCGGGGTCGGCTCCGGTGGGTGCCGGGACGGTCACCGCGTCGCCGGTGCCGTGGCACAGCAGCGGCGGCACGGCCTCCGTACGCCTGCCGTGCGCGCCTCCCCACTCCTCCCAGCTCAGCAGCGAGGGCAGCCGCTGGGCCGTGCCCGGGGCGGCGAACAGCAGCATGCGGCCCCGGAACACCGCGACCGGGCCGGAGCCCGGCCCCCCGTCCCACAGCCGGTGCAGCATGCGGCGCCCGAAGGCCGCCGGGGCACTCACCACGTCGAAGACGGTGCCGCAGGGCAGGACGACCGGGGCGTCCGGGCGCTCCTCCCAGAGGGCGAGCATGCTGCGCGGGTACGTTCCTGCCGACGCGAGCCAGGCGGTGCCGTCGGCGGTGGCGGAGGTGACGCTCGGTGCGCTGCTCATGACGTCTACATGTACCGGTGGTGAGCACACGATTCCGCTGGGTTGTGGAAAACCGGGACAGGAGCGGGCGCGGAGGAGTATCTTGCCCGCTCGGCATATGCCAGGTGCGCCGGGCGGGGCACAGGTCCTCGGACGAGGCCCGGGTTCACACCGGGTCGACGGAGGTGTACCCCTCGCTCGTGGGGCCCCGCATCAGGTCCCGCCCGAACTCGACCATCCGTTTGGCATAGTCCTCGGTCCACTCGGCCTGCTCGGCGATGTCCGCCGGGGTCAGCCGGTCGAAGCGGCGCGGGTCGGCGAGCTGGGCGGCGGCGACGGCCTGGTACTCCATGGCGCGGTCGGCGGCGGCGGCGAATGCCTTGGCCAGCTCCGTCGCACGCGCCAGCAGCGCCCGCGGATCCTCTATGGACTCCAGGTCGAAGAAGTGATCGGGATCGGCCGCGGCCTCCGCGGGCTCGAAGATCAAGGGCGCGGGGCGTAGCCGCGGTTCGTTCCGACGCGGCGTGGGCTCCGCCATGTCTTCATCCTCCTCGTACGGACTCATACGCTTCGCTGCACCCACCCTCCGGGTGGGCCACCCCCTATTGTCCCGCGCCCCCGCAAGAGGCCCTCAAAACTGTGGCATCCATCTCACGCGGTGCTCCGCCAGGTGCGCCAGCACCGCATGGTTCGCCTCCCAGCCGTCGGGAAATTTCATCAGCGTGCCCAGCTGGACCGGTTCCGTGGACGGGTAGTCGTCCAGGAGGGCGTCGACGCCCTCTCGGCAGACCACGATGCAGGCGTGGCGGTGGCGGGAGGCCAGGACGCACAGGCGCCCGGTCTCCAGGTGGAAGGCGGTGGCGTCGGGGCGGCCGGAGAGGGGGTGGAGGACGACCGTGACGTCGTACTCGCGGCCCTGGAGGCGGTTCGCCGTGTCGACCGTCACGTCCGCCACGCCGAGGTCGGCCAGCGCCGCGCGTACGGCCGCCGCCTGGTCGCGGTGGGCCGTGCCGACGGCGATGCGGTCGGCGGTGAGGGGGACGGGGTCCGGCGAGCGTTCAGAGACCGCCGCGCCGCCCCGGTCCAGCAGGCGGCGGACGACCGTCGCCACCGCCCGTACCGCCTCGGGGTCCGTGCGCGGGGTGTGCCGGGCGGGCAGTTCCAGCAGGCCCCAGCCGGACTCCGCCGCCTCGTCGACCACCCGGTCGGGGCCGGAGCCGTCGGCCGGGATCGCGAAGGTGAGGCGGCGGTCGCCGTGGCCGGTGCCGCTGCGGAACGGGGTGTAGGGGTAGAAGGCGCCCGAGACCAGGGGCGCCGCCGAGGCGGGCAGGCGCCAGGAGACCGGGAGGCGGTGCTGGGGGAGGTCCGGGTTGTGCGCCAGCAGGGTCGTCACCGCGGAGGCCGAGGGGTCGTACGACAGTCCTGCCCACTGCTCGCTGCCGACGATCGCGAACGGGTCCAGCTGGCCCGGGTCACCCACGAACAGCGCCCGCTCGAACAGGCCGGCCACGGCCAGCAGCGAGTCCGAGCGCATCTGGTACGCCTCGTCCACGATCGCGTGCCGCCAGGGCTCGTCCACCTTGACGTGCGCCCACTTCGCGGCCGTCGACAACACCACCGGGAGGCCGTTCAGGTCGGCCGCCTTCGCCGACGTACGGACGTTCGGCAGGTCGTCCAGCGCCTTGTCGTAGGCGTCCGTGTCGCTGCTGTGCAGGCGGCCCACCGGCAGCTCGGGGTTCTTCTCGGCCAGCCGCAGGACCAGGTCGTCCACCTGCGCGTTGGTCTGTGCGACCACCATCAACGGGCGCCCCGCCTCGGCCAGTTCCAGGGCCGCCCGGACCACCAGCGTGGACTTGCCGGCGCCCGGCGGGGAGTCGACCACCACGCCCCGCTCGGTGCCGTGCAGGGTGTCGTGCAGGATCGCGTCGGTGACGCGGGCGGCGGCGGTCCCGGGGTCGAAGTCGACCGTCGTCACAGCGTGTCCTCCTCGGTCACGGTGTCGGGGGCTTCCGGTGCGGCCTCCCCGGGCGGGCCGCCGTGCGTCCACGGGGTGTCCTCCGGGTCGGGCAGCTTCGCGCCGCCGCGCTGCTCGTGCTCGAAGAGCGTGAAGACCACCGCGTCGCCCTTCTCCGGCACCGAACCGGGTTCGGGCTCCTTGCCCCGGCCCATCTTGTCGACGATGCGCAGGACGACGAGGAGGCCGCCGCCGTCCTCGGGCGCGCCCTCGTGGCCGACGAACTCCGCCGTCTGCGGCTTGCCGCCCAGCGAGCGGTACGCCTTCGCCCGCTCGGGGAGGTGCGGCCGGTCGTCCGTGCGGACCGTCACCAGCGGGCGCGGGCTCGGTCGCTTGCCCTCGCTGTACGCCATGACGACATCGGTGACCTCGCCCGCGAACGCCTCCCCGGCCAGCCGCCGTCCCGCCATCACCAGCGGATCGTCCAGCGCCTCCTGCGCCTCCAGGCGGGCCTGTTCGCGCTCGCGCGTGGCCAGCTTGTTCGCCGCCGTCACCGCGTCGTCGCGGCGCGGCTGCGGGGGCTCGCCGGCCAGGACCCGGTCGCGGTGGCTGGTGAACGACCAGCGGTCCCGGGTCCAGCGCTCCTCGGCATGCGCGCCCGCCGGCAGCTCCCGCAGCAGGTCCAGGCCCCGCCACACCGCGTCCCAGGTGGGCCGGGTGACGCTCGCCACCAGGTCGCGGAGCTCCCGCTCGGCCGCGGTGAGCGCGGCCATCCGGTCGTCCGCCTCCAGGGCGTCCTCGGCGGCGGAGAGGGCGGTGCGGGCGCGGTCGTAGCGCTCGATGGCGGGCGCGAGCAGCTTGTTGTCGAACGCCGGGTCGGTGGCCGGACCGGCGGGCGGGCACAGCAGCTGCCCGCCGGCGTCCCGGGCGAGCCCGGCGCGGACGGCCGCCTCGGCGCCGTCGCTGCCCTCGGGAGGGTCTATCCAGGCGAGCAGCGCGCCCAGGTGCTGGTCCTCCACGCTGGACTGGCCGGTCGCCCAGTGCCGGGACAGCACGTCGGTCAGGGCGAGGAGCAGGGAGGAGCCGGGGACCCGGGACCGCTCCCCGAAGTGGGTCAGCCAGCGGCCCAGCAGCGGCACCCGGGGCGGGGCCGGATAGGGCGCCTCCGGGTCCTGCTCGGCGGTGCGCCGGAAGCGCATCGAGCGGCCCAGCAGCCGTACGAAGTCCAGGCCCGTGCGGCTCGGCACGATCAGCTGGGGCGCGCCCGCGCACAGCTCTACCTCGACCTTGACCCGCTTTCCGGTCTCCGGGTCGGTCTCGCTGCGCTCGGCCGCCTCGACCGACTCCGTGTACGCGTCGACGTACGGCAGCACCACGTCGGCGAGTTCCGCGAGGAACGCGAAGCGCAGGTCGCGGTCGCGGGGCTGCGGCACGACCAGCAGCCGGGGCGCGTCCCGGTCGGTGCCGACCAGCGCGCCGAGCGGGGCGCCCGCCTCGCCGGCGGTGGTGAGCGGCACGAACACCAGCGGGCGCGCGGACAGATGCCGGTGCCGGACGGTCGCGGCGGGCTGGGCCCGGCCGCTGCTGACGGCCTCCAGCCGGGCGAGCGTGGTGATCAGCGACAAGGGGCCACCTCCTGGCGGGCGGCCAGCGCCTCCGTGCGCAGGGCCGCCGCGCGGCGCAGGGCGGCCACCGCCGGATCGTCCGGGTCGCCGTGCTCGCCGCGGGCCGCGGCCAGGACGTCCTCGACCGTGGCCAGGCCGCCCAGTTCGGCACGCGCGGGGCGGCCGAGGCGGGTCACGGCGCCCGCCGCGCGGGAGCGTTCCCGGCAGTGGAAGGCCAGTTCGCACGCGGACAGGCACTCGGGCGTGTAGGTCGCCGGGACCGCCTCGACGGCCGCCGTCAGCTCCTCGGCCGGCCGGTCGGGGGCGAAGCAGGTGCCGTCCGGCAGGGAGTCGGCGATCTCCTCGACGCGGGTGAGCCGGGCCAGCTGGCGGGCGGTGACCGCGCGCTGCTTGCGGATGTCGACGGCCGAGGCGGTGGCCAGGTTGGAGAAGTCCTTGGGGCACACCAGCAGCACCCGGTGCCGTACCCGGGGGGCGGTCTCGCCCTCCTCGGCGAGACGGGCCGCGACCGCCTCCAGGGCCAGCACGTACACGGCGGCCTGCCGGGCGGCGGCGCCCACCTTCGCGGGGTCGGCCGAGCCGTCCAGCATCGGGAAGGACTTGATCTCCACGACGGTCCAGCTGCCGTCCGGGTGCACCACCACCGCGTCCGGCTCCAGGAACGCGAGCGAGCCCGCGACGTCCAGCGCCAGCATCGGGTGGTCCAGCAGCGCCCAGCCGCCCGCGCGCGTGGCCTCGCGCAGCGCCAGCGCCGTACGGGCCGTACGCCCCTCGGGGCCCTGCGCGGACAGGTCGGGCACGGCGGCCCCCGCGGGCGGCTCGGTGCCCGGGGCGAGCCGGGAGTGCACCAGCCGCAGCAGCTCCGCGCCGCCGTCGGCCTTGACCCGCGCCTCGAACGCGTTGCCCCGGGTCAGCGCGAACTGCGACTGGCCGAAGCCCGACGGCGCGCCCAGCGCGCTCGCCAGCGCCACCTTGTCCACCCCGGCGCCGTCCAGGATCGCCCGCCGCCGGCAGCCCGGGTTCGCGGCGAGCGCCGCGAGGGCGCGCGCGTCCAGGGCCTTGGCCGGTACCTCGGGACCGCGCAGCTCAGCGAGCCGCTGCCGAAGCCCCTTCGCCGGCCCCTTCGCCCGCGTCGGTGTCGGGGGCGTCCGGTTCGGCCCCGGCGCCCGGCCCGGACTCGCGCTGCCGTGGAATTCGCTCACCCGCGGAAGTCTGGCATCCGGCACTGACAATCGGGGAACCGTCGCCGCCCGAGCCCGCCACGACCGTCGTGCGACCCGGCCGCAGGCGCGCCCGGAGCAGATCCAGACCGCGCATCACGCGGGGTGCGAGCAGCAGGCCGACGCCCATCACGACGACGCCCGCCGCCGCGTCCAGGAAGTAGTGGTTGGCGGTGCCCATGACCACCAGGGCGGTCAGCAGCGGGTAGGCGACACCGAGCACCTTCGTCAGGCGGGTGCCGCCGTAGCGCCACAGCATGACCCCGCACCACAGCGCCCAGCCCACGTGCAGGCTCGGCATCGCCGCGTACTGGTTGGTCATGCCGCCCATGCCGCGCGGCGCGCTGGCCTCGCCGCCCCACCAGCCGTACGAGCTGTACTGGGCCATCGTGTCGACGAACCCGTGGACCCCGGGGAGCAGGCGGGGCGGGCAGGTGGGCAGCAGCGTGAAGCCGATCAGGCCTATGAACGTGGACGTCATCAGCCAGGTGCGGGCCGCCCGGTAGTGCTCGGCGCGGGCCCGGAACAGCCATATCAGCAGGGCGGGCGTCACCAGGTAGTGCAGCGAGGCGTACCAGAAGTCGGCCGGCACCCCGAGCCACGCCTCGTGCCGGAACAGCCGGTTGAGCGGGTGTTCGGCGTCGATGTGCAGGGCCTTCTCGAAGCGCAGGATCGCCAGGCCGTGGTCCACGGCCTGCTGCACGTTCCCGCGCGCGAGCAGGCGGCCGGCCGAGTAGCAGCCGTACACCAGGAGGATCAGCGGCAGCTCGGTCCACCACCGCAGCCGGGTACGCGGGGCCACCTCGGTGCCCGGTGTCTCGGTCTGCGGCATCCGATCGCCCTCCCCCTTCTGGTTCAGCTGTGCGACGCCCGGCCGGGCGACCGTGCCACTTTACGGCGTCCGCATATCGCCCATGCGGGCACTCCGGTCCTCAAAGACGTCGAGGTCGACCACCAGGTTGCCCGTCGAGGGGGTGCGCGATGATGGGAGCGGCACATTTGCGCCTCCCGTTTCTCTCTTCGAAAGGCCCCCCATGGCACCGCGCATCCTGCTGGCCCGGCACGGACAGACCGAGTGGTCGCTGTCCGGCAAGCACACCGGCAGGACCGATGTCCCCCTCCTCGAAGAGGGCCGGCGCGGGGCCAAGCTGCTCGGCGAGCGACTGCATCGCGCTCCGCTGGACGGGCTGCCGGGGGTCGAGGTGCGGACCAGCCCGCTGTCCCGCGCGCGTGAGACGTGCGAGCTGGCCGGGTTCGGTGAGCGCGCCGAGACCTGGGACACGCTCATGGAGTGGGACTACGGCGCCTACGAAGGCATGACGCCGGCCGAGATCCAGGCCGTGCGTCCGGGCTGGCTGATCTGGCGGGACGGCGTCCCCGAGGGCGAGACCCTGGCCGACGTGACCGCACGCGCGGACGAGGTCGTCGCGTGGGCGCGCTCGGCCGACCGCGACGTCCTGGTCTTCGCCCACGGGCACATCCTGCGGTCCATCGGGGCGCGGTGGCTCGGGCTGCCACTGGACTTCGCGGCGCGGATACGGCTGAATCCGACCTCGCTGTCGGTACTGGGCTGGGCGTACGGGGAGCCGGCGATCGAGAGCTGGAACGACTTGGGGCACTTGGCGGGGTAGCGCGCACTAGGCCGACAGGGCCTAGACCCCTACGCTCTTCCAACCCTCGGCATCGACGCATGCCGGTCAAGGAACTCCGACACCCCTGACGCCCGCCGGTGAGGCAACAGCACCCTCGCGGTGCCGGACAGCATCGTCTGGATGCGCGAGGACTGGACCTGGTGGAGCAGAGACAGCACCTGCAGCCCCGCCTCCGCGGCTTCGTCGGGACGGCCTTCGCGCGCCAGGTCGTCCGCCAGCTCCGCCATGTACAGCGCGATGTTGCGGGTGAAGTGCGGGTCCTGGAGGCGCGCGGCGAGGTGCGCGTGCCGGGAGGCCCGGCGCCAGTCGCCCAGCGTGGACCAGCACTGCGCCTCCAGGCCCGCCAGTTCGGCCTCTCCGTAGAAGCTCATCCACTCGGGGTCGGCGTCCGAGTGGCCTCGCTCGAAGAGGGTCTTCGCGCGGACCAGCGCCTGTTCGCAGCCGGTGCGGTCGGCGAGCCCGGCCCAGCCGCCCGCCTCGCGCAGGGAGAGCAGGGACAGCAGGCGGGGGGAGCCGAGGGCGCGGCCGACGCGTTGCGCGGCCTGGGCCGCCCGGACCGCCTCTCTGGGGCGGCCGGCGTCGCGGGCGAGGAACGAGGTGTTGCAGAAGGCGTGCGCCTCAAGGGCCGGGTCGCCGGTCATCCGGGCGGTGGCCAGTGCCTCCGCGTAGTGCGAGCGGGCGTCGTCGAACCGGCCCGAGTCATGGGCCAGCCAGCCCACGGAGATGGCCAGTTCACCGGCGCCCGAGTGCAGCCGGTCCGCGGTGGTCTGCCGCGTCGCGCCGGCGTCCAGCAGCGCGTAGGCGGCGCGCAGCGGGGCCGCCGCGCGCCGGTACAGGCCGTCCGCGCCGTGCCGGTCGTCGAGCAGCCGGATGCGGCGGACGGCCTCCTCCAGGGCGACCGCTTCGGGGATGCCGGGGCGATGCAGCGGGGGGTCGGCCGCCGCGGCGTCGATGGTGAGCCCCAGCGGGCTCAGCGTGACGGCGGCCATCGTGGCGCCTCCGCCGGTCATGAATGCGCGACGCAGCACGTCGCTCTCCTCGTGGTTCAGGGGGTCTTTCGCGTACGGCTCGTGGGGGTCGTACGGGTCCTGCGCGTCATACGGGTCGTACGGATCCGGTCGGTCATCCGGGTCGTACGGGCACTGCGTGTCATACAGGTCCTGCGTTTCATACGGCTCGAGGGGGCCTTGTGACTCACCGGAGTCGGGGGCTCCGGGTGCGTCCGCGGTCTCGCGCGCCGCGCGTCCGCGGACGGCCGAGCGGGGCGCGAAGCCGAGGTCGGTGAGGGTGCGGCCGGGGAACATATGCAGGAACACCCGTTCGTACGCGTAGTTCGGGCAGCGGATCTCACCCGCCTCGACCCGGCCGACGTAGCGCGCGTCACAGCTCACCCGCTCACCGATCTCGTGCGCCGCCCGTCGTACCAGCGCCGCGAACTCGGCCGGTGAGCGGTGACCGCGCAGCCGCCGGAAAGCGAGGTTCGGCCGGGGTGGCCGTTCGGGCTGTGACGCGGTCTCGGTTGACGACGCCATGGCCGGGTCCTCTCGTGCGAACCGTCGAACCATGCCGGATCCGGGGCGGTTCCGGGGTGAGTTGCCCGTGTGACACCCTGGTTCCGGCGAGCAAGAACGTACCTGCTGTGTTGGGTCCGCCACGCTGCGTTTGGCTACAAACCGGATATCTCATCCACGATCTGCCATGAAGTGCCATCCTTTGCGGCGCACTTGTGCCGTAGCCGTTGACGAACTCGCGTCGTTGGAGTCGGTGGACTGGCAGGGCAGCGTGGTGGAGGCCGGCATGGAGACCAGCCAGAGCAACGATGACGCGGCATGCGACCTGGTGACGGTACCGACCCGGCAGGGGCTGGAGGCAGTCGACATCCTGCGCAGGGGCGCCGGGGAGGCGGTGGGGCCCGTACTGCACGACGACGGGTGCGACACCCTCGGCTTCGTGGTGCCGGCGGGCACCGCCGCCTGCTGGGACGTACCGGGCAGCACCTGCACGGAGACGAGCGGACGCGGGCTGCGGCTGAACCCCGATCCGCCCGTCGAGGGCTCCGACTGGCTGCTGCCGCCCGACGAGGCCGACCTCGCCACCGACCCGGTGGTGCTGCGCCGGGCTCTGGGGGAGGCGGCCCGGCTGATCGAGGCGGCGGACAGCTGCCGGTGAGCTGCCGCGGGGCCGCCGTACGGCGGGTGCCCGTGCCACCTGCGAGAATGGACCGGTGGGCAGGTCCAGGAGCACGCGGCGCAGGGGCGCCGCCGTCGAGGCGGTCGACGGCGGGCTGGCGCAGCTCGTCCCCGACCCGGACCGCAGCCGGGCCTGGACGCTGCTGATCGACGGGGCGCCCCAGTCGCACGTCGACCTGGACGATCCGGCGTACCTCTCCTTCGAGTACCAGCGCCGCCTCGGCCATGTCATCGACCTCGTCGCCCCGGCCGGCAGGCCCGTGCACGCCGTGCACCTCGGCGGGGGCGCGCTCACCCTCGCCCGGTACGTCGCCGCCACCCGCCCCCGCTCCACCCAGCAGGTCGTCGAGCGGGACGCGGCCCTCGTCCAACTGGTCCGGCGCGAGTTGCCGTTGGACCCGAACGCGCGGATCCGGGTGCGCTCGGCGGACGCCCGCGAGGGGCTCGCCAAGGTGCCGGACGGCTGGGCCGACCTGGTCATCGCCGACGTCTTCAGTGACGCCCGGACCCCCGCCCACCTCACCTCCACCGAGTTCCTGGACGAGGTCCGCCGGGCCCTGAAGCCTGCCGGTGTCTACGCCGCCAACCTCGCCGACGGCCCGCCGCTGGCCCATCTGCGCGGCCAGATCGCCACCGCCGCCGCGCGGTTCGGCGAACTCGCGCTGATCGCGGACGCGGCCGTGCTGCGCGGCAGGCGCTTCGGCAACGCGATCCTGGTCGCCTGCGACGCCCCGCTCCCGCTCGCCGAACTCACCCGCCGGGCCGCCTCCGACCCGCACCCCGGCCGCGTCGAACACGGCAGGCAGCTCACCGACTTCACCGGCGGCGCGGCACCCGTGACGGACGATGCGGCGGTGTCCTCCCCGGCCCCACCGCCCTCGGTGTTCCACTAGGGCCGCGCGTCCCGATCCGGGCCGGTCGCCGACCGTTCAGGATCTGTCGTGAACGATCCCTCTTGGCTCAACTTGAGCCATTTTAGGAGGCGTTCGCGTGTCTTTTCCTGACTGGTGCTGATCTGGTGGCCCATCACACCGGAAGGAAACGGTCATGAGCGCTGCTGTCCGACGGACCGCCTACGCCCTTGGCGCGGTCGCCGCGGTCCTTCTCGCCCTGGTCGCGTTCAACTCGTTCACCTCGTCCCCGGCCGATGCCGCGGTCACCAACTCCGTCGTCAGGTCGAAGTACTTCACGACCGGCGCCACCACGATCTCCTGTCCGTCCGGCTGGACGGCCACCGGCGGCGGCGTCGGCGTCGACTGGCCGAACAGCATGTACGTCTCGCGCACCGAACCGATCAAGAACTCCGCCGGCAAGCCGGTCGGCTGGAAGGGCGACATCCGGCAGCGGGCCACCGGCGGAGCGGCGAGCGGCAGCATCTACGTCGTCTGCGCACCCTGATGTCCCTCGACCTCTCCTGACCTCCGCTGACGTGCCCTGACGCCCGCTGACCGGAAGCGGGCGTCAGTACGTCTCGACCTCCACGTGCGGCGGACCGTCGTGCCAGGTGCAGAACACCGACACACGGTCCGTGCTCCTGCTGAAGTCCACCCGGATCCACGACTCCGTCTTCCACACCTGCATCGACCAGCCGGCCCCCGGCGTCGCCGAGACCAGCGTGGCGTCGGCGGGCCCCAGGTCGAAGACGGCCCGGCCGCCGTCGGTGTCGTAGGCCTTGATCCGGCCCGAGGCGGACGCGGAAGCCGCGGCGGTGGGGGACGGAGACGGGGTGCGCGTGGGCGTCCACGACGGGGTGGGCGTGGCCGAAGCCGACCGGTGGACGGACCGGCTCGGGGCGGGGGGAGCCGGCGTCGGCGACGCCAGCGCCTTCGAACCCTGCGCGGTCGCGTCGGCCGCCGTGACCGGAAGGGCGCGCGGCGGGTCGTACACCGTCCCCGCCAGCACCGTATGCACACCCCACCACGACAGCGTGACGGCCGCTCCGGTCGCCAGCAGCCACGCCAGTACGTGTACGAGTCCTCTGCGCATCGCGGGCCATCCTGCCCCAGGTGTCCCGCCCGTGTCCCGCTCGTCTTCCATGGGTTGTCCACAAGACTGGAGTTATCCACAGGCGCCGGATCCGTATCACCCGCATGGCGTACGGTGCGGCGCATGGCAAGTGTGCTCGTGGTCGAGGACGACCAGTTCGTCCGCTCGGCGCTCATCCGGCATCTGACCGACGCCGCCCACACCGTGCGCAGCGTCGGTACGGCACTGGAGGCGCTGCGCGAGGTCGCCCATTTCCGTTTCGACGTCGTCATCCTGGACCTGGGACTGCCCGACCTGGACGGCTCCGAGGCCCTGAAGATGCTGCGCGGCCTCACCGACGTGCCCGTCATCATCGCCACCGCCCGGGACGACGAGGCGGAGATCGTGCGGCTGTTGAACGCCGGGGCGGACGACTACCTGACCAAGCCGTTCTCCGTCGCGCACCTGTCCGCGCGCATCGCGGCCGTACTGCGCCGGGCCCGCTCCGGTGCCGGTGAGGCCCCGCCCTCGTCGGTGCTCCGCGTCGGCGGCCTGACCGTCGACCCGCTGCGCCGCCAGGCCGAACTGGACGGCGTCCGGCTCGACCTCACCCGCCGCGAGTTCGACCTGCTCGCCTTCCTCGCCGGCCGCCCCGGAGTCGTCGTCGCGCGCAAGGAACTCCTCGCCGAGGTCTGGCAGCAGTCGTACGGCGACGACCAGACCATCGACGTCCATCTGTCCTGGCTGCGCCGGAAACTGGGGGAGACGGCCGCCCGGCCCCGCTATCTGCACACCCTGCGCGGGGTCGGGATGAAGCTCGAACCCCCTGCGGACGGGGAGGGGCCGCGATGAGATGGGCTCTGGTCAAGGTCTGTCTGGCGGTCACCACGATGGTCGTGGTCGCCTTCGCCGTCCCGCTCGGCCTGGTGGTCAGGGAGATGGCCCGCGACCGGGCCTTCTCCAACGCCGAGCGGCAGGCTGCCGCGGTGGCCCCCGCGCTGTCCATCACCACCGACCGGGACCAGCTGGAGCGGGTGGTCGCCTCCGCCGGTGCCGACTCCGGGATGGCCCTGCACCTGCCCGCCGACGGCGGCCGGGCCGCGCTCGACCTCGGCCGGCAGCGCGCCGCCGGCCGCGACATCCAGACCGTGCGCAGACTCGGCCGCGCCTCCACCACGTCCGTCGCCGGCGGTTCCACGCTGCTCCAGCCGGTCGCTCTCGGCTCCGGGACCGCGGTGGTCGAGGTGTACGTCCCCGAGTCCGAGGTGACCCACGGCGTGGGCACGGCCTGGGCGGTGCTCGCCGCCGTCGGTCTCGCGCTGATCGTCGGCTCGGTCGCGGTCGCCGACCGGCTCGGGGTGCGCATGGTGCGGCCCGCGCGGCGGCTGGTCGAGGGCGCGCACGAGCTGGGCGAGGGCAGGCTGGGCGCCCGGGTGCCGGAGGACGGGCCGACCGAACTGCGGCTCGCGGCGGTCGCGTTCAACTCCATGGCCGACCAGGTCGTCCAGCTCCTCGCCAACGAACGTGAGCTGGCGGCGGACCTCTCCCACCGCCTGCGCACCCCGCTGACCGTGCTCCGGCTGAACGCGGCCTCCCTCGGCGCCGGTCCGGTCGCCGAGCAGACCCGGGCGGCGGTGGCCCAGCTGGAGCGGGAGGTGGACACGATCATCCGTACGGCCCGGGAGGCCAAGCCGCAGACCGCCGCGGCCGGGCCCGGCGCCGGGTGCGACGCGGCCGAAGTGGTCCGTGAGCGCATGGAGTTCTGGTCCGCGCTCGCCGAGGACGAGAGCCGCAGGTGGCGGGTGGCCGGCGTCGACCGCCCGGTGCGCATACCGGTGGCCCGCGCCGACCTGGCCGCCGCGCTCGACGCCCTGCTCGGCAACGTCTTCCGGCACACCGCCGAGGGCACCGCCTTCGCGGTCGACGTGCACAACGGGGAGGACGCGGTGATCGTGCTGGTCTCCGACGCGGGCCCCGGCATACCCGACCCCGAGGCGGCGATGGCCCGGGGCCGCGGCTCCGGCAGCGACGGCTCGACCGGCCTCGGCCTCGACATCGTCCGCCGCCTCGCCGAGTCCACCGGCGGCGACGTCCGCATCGGCGCCTCCGTACTGGGCGGCACCGAGGTGCGGATCTGGTTCCAGCTGGACGGGCGGAATCCGGCGGGCAGCGGGCACCGGGGGGCCGTACGCCGGAGACGAGCGCGCAAGGTGGTCTCGACCTTTAACCGTCCCCGATCCCTTCCTTAAGCGCAGCTCAAGAACCCCAACCGCCGTCCCTGTCAGGCCTTTTGTCCGGTTCCGGATCGCTAGCGTGCTGCCGCACCCCACCCCCGTGAGCAGTGAAAGCAGGCACGCGCATGAGCACGCACCGGCGCAGGATCAGTGGCAGGAACAAGGCGATAGGCGGCCTGGTGGCCGCCGCCGTGGTCGGCGGTGGCGCGGTCCTGCTCACCGGCACCGCGCACGCGGCCGGGGTGAATGCCGCGTACACCAAGACCAGCGACTGGTCGTCGGGCTACACCGCGCAGTACGTCGTCACCAACAACAGCGGCGAGACGGAGAAGACCTGGACGCTGGAGTTCGACCTCCCGTCGGGCACCAAGCTCAGCTCCCTGTGGAACGGCGAGTCGAGCGTCAGCGGTCAGCACGTCACCGTGAAGCCCGCGACCTGGGACACGGACGGCCTCGCCCCGGGCAAGTCGGTGACCGTCGGCTTCGTCGTCAACGGCGACGGCGATCCGACGGGTTGCCGTATCGACGGCAGCCAGTGTTCCGCGGACGGCGGCGCCACCCCCGAGCCCAGCGGGCGGCCGACCCAGACCCGGTCGCCGAGCCCGAGCCCGACCCGGACCGCGACCCAGTCGCCGACCCCGACCGCCACCCCCACCCCCACCCCGACGCCCTCGCAGAGCACGGGCACCGGCAGCGGCAGCACCGCCTCCGCCGGCTTCGCCCCGTACGTCGACACCTCCCTCTACCCGGCCTTCGACCTGCTCGCCGCCACGGACGCGACCGGCGTGAAGAACTACAACCTCGCCTTCATCACCGACGGCGGGAGCTGCACCCCCAAGTGGGGCGGTGTCACTGACCTGAACAGCGACGGCGTGGCCGCCCAGATCGGCTCCCTGCGCGCCAAGGGCGGCGACGTCCGGGTCTCCTTCGGCGGCGCCTCCGGCTCCGAGCTGGCCACCACCTGCTCCTCGGCGGACGCGCTGGCGGCGGCGTACGGCAAGGTCGTCGACGCCTTCAAGCTCACCAAGGTCGACTTCGACGTCGAGGGCGGCGCGCTGCCCAACACGGCCGCCAACACCCGCCGCGCACAGGCCATCGCCAAGCTCCAGGCCAAGCACCCGGACCTGGACGTCTCCTTCACCCTCCCGGTGATGCCCGAGGGCCTGACCCAGGACGGCGTGAACCTCCTTGCCAACGCCAAGGCGAACGGCGTGAAGACCGGCACCGTCAACATCATGGCGATGGACTACGGCGCCTCGTACAACGGCGACATGGGCGACTACGCCCAGCAGGCCGCCACCGCGACCCAGGCGCAGGTCAAGAGCGTGCTGGGGCTGTCCGACTCCGCCGCCTGGAAGGCCGTGGCGGTGACCCCGATGATCGGCGTCAACGACGTCTCCGCCGAGGTCTTCAAGGTGGACGACGCCACCCAGCTGGTGAACTTCGCCAAGTCCAAGGGCCTCGGCGGCCTGTCCATGTGGTCCGCCACCCGCGACAAGCAGTGCGACGGCGGCGCGAAGAACTTCGCCGACCCCACGTGCAGCTCGATCGTCCAGGACAAGTTCGCCTTCTCGAAGGCGTTCGGGGCGTACAAGTAGGAGTGCAGGCGCGGCGAGTCCCATTCTGACTGGGCATGATCATGCCTATATAGTTCCGGCCCGGGTTGATCTTCGGCCCGCTTCATCTGTCATCACCCGGGCCGTTCGCGCCCCGGGCCGCTTATTTTCGGGGGAACAATGCCGTCCATCCGCCATGCCCTTGTGACCGCCGTACTGGGCTGCGCCGCACTCACCCTGACCGCCTGCCAGCCCGACGACGGCGCCGCCGACGGCGCCAGCACCCCTCCCGCCGCCTCGGCCTCCGCGAGCTCCACCGCCGGTGCGCCCGCCGCCTCCACGAGCCCCAGCGGCAAGGCGAGCCCCAGCGCCAAGAGCGCCTGCCACACCCTCGCTCCGGGCCACAAGTACGTCCTGGTCGAGAGCGTCTCCGGCGCCATGAACACGCTCACCGTCAAGGACGCCAAGCAGAACTGCAACCCCGACGAGGGCGCCTTCTACGAGGTGGTGAACAGGGAGCACGAGTACCTCGTCGAGTCCGGCGACACCCCCATCAACGTCCTGCACGTGAAGGAGAAGGGCCCGGCGCAGATGACCGCCGCCAAGGGCGGCCTGGAGCACATCCGTATCTGCGTCAACGGCTACGCGCAGGAGACCGCCACGAAGAAGGCCGACACCAGCGACTGCTACGGCGAGAACTTCTTCGACATCGCCGTGGGCAGCGACGGCAAGATCACCGAGATGACCGAGCTGTACGGCTCCTGACCGGACGGGCGCGGCACTCCCCTAGGGTGCCGCGCCCGCCCCGCCGGCCGGCTCCCGCTAGCCGGCCGCCACCGCCGGCAACGTTCCCGTCCGCGCCGCCTCGCCGTACCAGCGGGCGCTCGACTTCGGTGTCCGCGCCTGCGTGGCGTAGTCGACGTACACCGCCCCGAACCGCTTGCCGTAGCCGTACGCCCACTCGAAGTTGTCCATCAGCGACCACAGGTAGTAGCCGCGCACATCGGCGCCGTCCGCGATGGCCCGCCGGACCTCCGAGAGATGGCCGTGCAGGTAGGCGATGCGCTCGGGGTCGTGCACCCGGCCGTCCGGGTCGGGCTTGTCGTCGTACGCCGCGCCGTTCTCCGTGACGTACAGCGGCAGACCGGGTGCCTCCCGGGTGTACCGCATGATCAGCTCGTGCAGGCCCGTCGGGTCGATCGTCCAGCCCATCTCCGTGCGCTCGCCCGGCGTCTGGTGGAACAGCACGTCCTCGGCGCCCGGCCAGGGCGAGTGCGTGCTCGCCCCATGCCCGTCCGCCCGCGGGCCCTTGACCTCCCCGGACTCGGCGGACACCAGCGCCGGCGTGTAGTAGTTCAGGCCCAGCGCGTCCAGCGGCGCGTGGATCGTACGCAGGTCGCCGTCGAGGACGTACGACCAGTCGGTCAGCGCTGCCGTCGAGCGCAGCAGCGTCTCCGGGTACGCCCCGCGCAGCAGCGGGCCGTGGAAGATCCCGTTGGCCAGGTCGTCGATCCGGCGGGCCGCGGCCAGGTCGGCCGGGTCCTGCGAAAGGGGCCGTACGACCGCGGAGTTGAGACTGATCCCGATCTGGCTACGAGCCGGAAGCGCCGCACGCAGGGCCGAAGCCGCCAGCCCGTGCCCGAGGTTGAGGTGGTGAGCGGCGCGCAGGGCGGCCACCGGGTCGGTGCGGCCGGGCGCGTGCACACCGGAGCCGTAGCCGAGAAAGGCGCTGCACCAGGGCTCGTTGAGGGTGATCCAGTGCTCCACCCGGTCGCCCAGCGCCTCGCCGACGAGCTGCGCGTACTCCGCGAACCGCGCGGCGGTGTCCCGCTGCGGCCAGCCGCCCGCGTCCTCCAGCTCCTGCGGCAGGTCCCAGTGGTAGAGGGTGACCGCCGGCTTGATGCCGTGGGCGAGGAGTTCGTCCACCAGGCGCCGGTAGAAGTCCAGGCCCACCTGGACCGCGGGCCCCCGGCCCGTCGGCTGCACCCGGGGCCAGGAGACCGAGAACCGGTACGCGTTCAGGCCCAGCTCCGCCATGAGCGCCACGTCGTCGCGGTACCGGTGGTAGTGGTCGACGGCGAAGTCACCGGTCTCCCCGCCGGCCGTCCTGCCCGGCGTATGGCTGAAGGTGTCCCAGATGGAGGGGGTACGGCCGTCCTCCCGCACCGCCCCCTCGATCTGGTACGCGGAGGTGGCCGCGCCCCAGAGGAAGGCGGGCGGAAACGTGACGGAGGAAACGGAGTCAGGCATGGAAGCGCTCCCATAGAGGTCGTAGGAGACCGGCGAAGTGAGTGAGTGAGGTGTCAGCCCTTGATCGTTGAGGTTCAGCCCTTGATCGCGCCCTGCATGATCCCGCCCACGATCTGCTTGCCGAACAGCAGGAAGGCGAGGAGCAGCGGCAGCGTGCCGAGCAGGGCACCCGCCATGATGACCGCCTGGTCCGGGACATAGCCGGTGCCGAGCGAGTTCAGGGCCACCTGCACGGTCGGGTTCTGCTGGTTCAGGGCGATGATCGGCCACAGGAAGTCGTTCCAGGCGAACACGAAGGTCAGCAGCCCGAGCACGGCCATCGCGGGCCGGGCGGCGGGGAAGACCACGTGCCAGACGACCCGGAGGCTGTTCGCCCCGTCCACCCGGGCCGCCTCGATCAGCTCCGACGGCAGCGCCTGCACCAGGTACTGCCGCATGAAGAACGTGCCGAAGGCGGTGACGAGGCTCGGCAGGATCACCGTCTGCAGCTGGTTCGACCAGCCGAGGTCCGACATCCACAGGTACAGCGGTACGACGGCGAGCTGTGGCGGGATCATCATCGTGCCGATCGTCAGCAGCAACAGCAGGCCGGAGAAGCGGAACCGCAGCTTGGCGAAGGCGAACCCCGCCAGCGTGGAGAACAGCACCGTGCTCACCGTGATCGTGCCCGCGACGAGCACCGAGTTGAACATCGCGGTGCCGAGCCCGGCCTGGTCCCAGGCGGTCCGGAGGTTCTTGAACAGGTTTCCGCCGAACCACAGCGGCGGCGGGGTCTGGGCGAGCCGCCGGTCGGTGCGCGAGGCCGCGATCGCCGTCCACACCAGCGGGGCCAGCGAGACCAGCGCGAAGACGGTCAGCACGACGTACGTCACCGGGCCCGCGTGCAGCTGCTTGCCCGCGCCCATCACCCGCCGGCGCTTCACCTTCGCCGCGGACGGAAGCAGTTCATGGGTGGTCAGTTCACCGGTCGTCATGGGGACTTCCTCAGCCGTCGGGTGAGCAGCAGATTGACCGCGGCGATGATCAGCAGGATCAGGAACATCGACCAGGCGATCGCGGACGCCTTGCCGAGGTTGCCGATGATCCAGCCCTGGTCGTACATGTACAGGCCGAGCGTCTGGTACTGGTGCTCCGAGCCGCCCTTGGAGCCGCTGACCCCGCCGAACAGCAGCGGCTCGCCGAAGAGCTGGGTGGCGCCGATGGTCGAGACGACGACGGTGAACAGGATCGTCGGCCGCAGCTGCGGGACCGTGACGTGCCGGAACTGCTGCCAGCGGTTGGCCCCGTCGATCGCCGCCGACTCGTACAGATCGGCCGGGATCGCCTGCATCGCCGCCAGATAGATCAGCGCGTTGTACCCGGTCCACCGCCAGATCACGACGGACGACACGGCGAACTGCGAACCCCAGTCCGACTCACGCCAGTTGACCGGATCCACGCCGAAGAAGTGCAGGATCCAGTTGACCATGCCGCCGTCCCACGAGTACAGCAGCGTGAAGACGAGGGTCGCCGCGGCCACCGAGGTGGCGTACGGGGTGAGCATCACGACCCGCCACACGGTCGAGCCGCGCAGCCGGTAGTTCAGCAGATGCGCGAGCCAGATCGCCGCCAGCAGCTGCGGGACGGTGGAGATCAGCCCGATGCTGAACGTGTTCTCCAGGGCGTTCCAGAAGAACTCCGAGGACCACAGGTTCTGGTAGTTCTCCAGGCCCGCCCAGCTCTGGTGGTCCAGGGCCGACAGCTGCACATGGTGCAGCGAGTACCAGGCCGTGTACAGCAGCGGGACCAGCGTGAACGCCCCGAACAGGACGAAGAAGGGGGCCACGAACGCGTACGGCGACGCCTTCGTGTCCCAGCGGTACAGCCGGCTGCGCCAGGAGTCGCCGCCCGCCGGCGTACCGCGACCGTGAGCGCCCCGGGCCGCGCCCGGCGGGGTGCCGGGCGCGGCTTCGGCGCTCGACGCGGGGTGCGCGAGAGCCTGCTTCGAGACGCTCACTGGCCGAGCACGTCCTTGATCTCCTTGGACGCGGCGTCCCAGCCCTGCGAGGGCGACTTGCCCTTCTGCTCGACCTGGAGGATGCCGACGTCGCTGATCGCGTTGTCGATCGGCTTGTCCTTGGGGCCGAGGGGCTGCGAGGGGATGGTCTTCGCCGCGTCGGAGAAGATCTGGGTGAGCGGCGCGCCGGAGAAGTACGCCGTGGTGTCGGCCTGCGGCGTCAGGTTCGCGTACGCCGACGGGGTCGACGGGAAGCTGGCCTGCTTGGCGAACACCTTCGCCTGCTGCGCGGGCGCGGTCAGCCACTTGGCCAGCTCGACCGCCTCCTTCTGGTGCTTGCTCGCCGTCGGCACACCGAGGAAGGAACCGCCCCAGTTGGACGCCGCCGGCGCCGCCGCCACGTCCCACTTGCCCTTGCCGGAGTCGCCGGACTTCTGCTCGATGTAGCCGATCATCCAGGCCGGGCAGGCGAGGGATGCGAAGGTGCCGTTGGCGAAGCCCTGGTCCCACGTCGGGTCGAACTGCTTCAGCTTCGCCGACATGTCGCTGGTGGCGGCGGTCATGGCGACGTCCCAGGCCTTCTTCACGCCCGCCGACCTGTCCCAGACGACGTTGCCGTCCTGGTCGTAGTACCGCTCGCTCGCGCCGCCCACCGCCGCGTTGTAGACGGAGGAGGCCGAGTCCACGAACTTGGTGCCCTTGGGCGCCTTCTGCATGTACTGCTTGCCGAGGTCGACGTACTTGGACCAGTCGCCCTTCCACTGCTCGGCGAGCTTGGTCCGGTCGGTGGGCAGCCCGGCCTTCGCGAACAGGTCCTTGCGGTAGCAGATCGCCATGGGCCCGATGTCGGTCCCCAGGCCGATGGTCTTTCCGTCCTTGGTGGTGGCCTGCGCGAGCTTCCAGTCCAGCCACTGGGACTTGTCGACGTCCTTGCCGAGGTCGACGAACTTGTCCGCCTGGGTCTGCACGGCCTCGGTGATGTTGCCGACCTCGACGGCCTGGACGTCGTCGGTGCCGGAACCGGCCTGGAGGCGGGTGAGCACCTTCGGCCAGTACACGTCGGTGCGGGTGGTGACGTTCTCCTTGATGCGGATGTCCGGGTGGAGCCTCATGTACTCGTCGTAGAGGCCGGCCTGCTTGTAGCCGAAGACGCCGAACGTCCCGACGGTCAGCGTGATCTTGCCCTTGCCGCCCCCGTCGCCGCCGCCCGAGTTGTCCGACGAGCCGTCGTCCGAGTCTTTGGCGCAGCCGGCCAGCAGCCCCGTGGTCAGCGCGGCGACGCCCGCGAGGGCCATCAGTCGCTGGGACCGGCGGATGCTCGTGCGCATGTGCGTCCTCCTGTTGCCTGACGTGCCGACCCCCCGGCCATCTGCATGCATCTGGGCCCGTTCGTACGCGCGGCGGCTCGGGCGGGGAACGTGCGGGATGTGTAGGTGTCAGGTATCGTGGGAGCGCTCCCACCAGTGATGTGTTGAAGAGTCGCCGGTTCGCGGAACGGTGTCAAGGGAGCGGACAGCGGCAACCGCGTTCAGTCATTGGGCCGTTGGCCGGCCGCACGTGACGGAGGCCGAGGCGGGTCTCGGCGGCACTGTTGGATTCCAGGCCAGCTAGGGTCTGTCCGGCGGATCAGGTCGCAGGAGATCGACGGCACCTCATGGACGCCGCAGATGGGCGTGCCGGGCCCCGCGTCTGCGGCAAGATCCGCCGGACAGACCCTAGATTCGCGGCGGAGAGAGGCGGAGCCCATGGCAAGCCACGGAGCGCGGGGCCGGAGCGGTGGCCGGCCCACGCTCGAGGAGGTCGCCGCCCGGGCCGGGGTCGGCCGGGGCACGGTCTCGCGGGTGATCAACGGCTCGCCCCGGGTCAGCGAGGCGACCCGTGCCGCGGTCGAGGCCGCCGTCGCGGAGCTGGGCTACGTCCCCAACACCGCGGCCCGCGCCCTCGCGGCCAACCGCACCGACGCCATCGCGCTCGTCGTCCCCGAGCCGGAGACCCGCTTCTTCGCGGAGCCGTACTTCTCCGACATGCTGCGCGGGGTCGGGGCCGAACTCTCCGACACCGAGATGCAGTTGCTGCTGATCTTCGCGGGCAGCGACCAGAAGCGGCAGCGGCTCGCCCAGTATCTGGCGGCCCATCGCGTCGACGGCGTCCTGCTGGTCTCGGTGCACGCCGACGACCCGCTCCCGGACCTGCTGGCCCAGCTGGAGATCCCGGCGGTGATCAGCGGCCCCCGCTCGGCTGCGGAGAAGCTCACCTCGGTGGACTCGGACAACTACGGCGGCGCCCGCTCGGCCGTGGAGCACCTGCTGGCCCGGGGCCGCCGCAGGATCGCCCACATCACCGGCCGCCTGGACGTCTACGGCGCCCAGCGCCGCGTCGACGGCTACCGCGACGCGCTGCGGGACGCGGGCCGGGAGGTGGACGAACTCCTCATCGAGCAGGGCGACTTCACGGAGGAGGGCGGCCGGAGGGCGATGTCGGCGCTGCTTGCCCGCCACCCCGACCTGGACGCGGTCTTCGCCGGCTCCGACGTGACGGCGGCCGGCGCCCGCCAGGTGCTGCGCGAGGCGGGCCGCCGTATCCCGGACGACGTGGCCCTGGTCGGCTACGACGACTCGGTCATCGCCCGCCACATGGACCCGCCGCTGACCAGCGTCCGCCAGCCCATCGAGGAGATGGGCCGCACGATGATCGACCTCCTGCTGACGGAGATCGCCGACCGCCGCCCGGCCGCCTCCCGGGGCCTGGAGCGGCGGCAGGCGGTGCTGCCGGCGGAACTGGTGACGCGGGCGTCGTCGTAGGGCGGGTGCCGGGGGTCACTCGGCGGCGGTGAGCCGCCAGCGGGTCTCGCCCTCCTGCTCCTCCTCGGTCGGGGACAGCCCGGCCGCGCCGGCGACGGCGGCCGAGGCGTGGTGGGCGGGGTGGATGTGCGCCAGGACCGTCCGCACCCCGCGCTCCCGCAGCCACCCCACGAGCCCCCGGGCCGCCTCGGTGGCGTACCCGTTGCCCTGCCAGGGGGTGCCGACGACCCAGGCGATCTCGGCATGGTCCCGTCCCGCCCCGGCGACGGTGGCCTGCACGGTGCCGATCAGCCGCCCCGCCTCGCGCGGGCGAAGGACCCAGTTGCACCAGGAGACGGCCGGGTCGGGGGAGCCGGCGACGAGACGTTCGTACCGGGCGCGCAGCGCCTCGGGGGTCGCGGGGGAGCCGCCGATGAAAGTGTGCAGGGCCGGGTCGGCGAGGGCGGCGGCCATCTCGGGGGCGTGCTCGGCGCCGAGCGGCAGCAGCTCCAGACGGGCGGTGATGATCGGCTCGGCGAGCAGCGGGGCTGGGGTCACCGCTGTGACTTTACGGAAAAACAAATCAGCCGGCGACCCGTCTTTCGACGCAGTCACCGGCTGATCATCAGGGTGAGTGACGGGACTTGAACCCGCGACATCCTGGACCACAACCAGGTGCTCTGCCAGCTGAGCTACACCCACCACGACCGGCGGTTGAACTTGTCGTTTCCCCGACCGGCCGAGAAGAAGTCTACAGGGTCCGAAGGGGTGCTCGCGCACGGGTTTTCGTGCGGGCCCCCGAACGGACCCGCGGGCCCTACTGAGCGGGCAGGACGTACTTGGCGGCGATCGCCTTCGCCGTGTCGGAATCGGGGCCCGGCTGCGGGACGAAGACGGCCTCGCGGTAGTAGCGCAGCTCGGCGATGGACTCGCGGATGTCGGCGAGGGCGCGGTGGTTGCCGTTCTTCTCCGGGCTGTTGAAGTACGTCCGCGGGTACCAGCGCCGCGCCAGCTCCTTGATGGAGGAGACGTCGACGATCCGGTAGTGGAGGTAGTCCTCCAGGGTCGGCATGTCACGCAGCAGGAAGCCGCGGTCGGTGCCGACGGAGTTGCCGCACAGCGGGGCCTTGCCGGGCTCCTTGACGTACTCGCGGATGTAGGCGAGGACCTGCTCCTCGGCGTCGGCCAGCGTGGTGCCGCCGGCCAGCTCGTCCAGCAGCCCGGACGCGGTGTGCATCTGGCGCACCACCTCCGGCATCGTCTCCAGCGCCGAGTCCGGCGGGCGGATGACGATGTCCACCCCCTCGCCGAGCACGTTCAGCTCGGAGTCGGTGACGAGGGCGGCCACCTCGATGAGAGCGTCGTCGGACAGCGAGAGGCCGGTCATCTCGCAGTCGATCCACACCATGCGATCGTTCATGCGACCACCCTAAAGCTGACGTCGGCTTTTGGGGTGCCCCGGTACGGGCCTCGCGTGCGGCCGACCTGGGTGGAAGCGGCCGATCTGGGTGGAAGAGGCAGTGGAAGAGAGAAGGGGGCGGGTGTGAGTCCCCGCCCCCCTTTCCCACGCTCTCGCGCCTCGCTCAGCTGCCCGCGCGCGGCCCCGGCAGCAGGCCCACCGCGCCCGCGGGCGTGCGGCGGCTCTGCATCGGTACCCCGGTGTCCGGGTGCAGGCCCGGGTGCGCGGGGCCCATGGGGCCGGGACCGGACAGGCCGACGGGGGCGCCGGTCGGGCCGGACAGGTGCATGGGCGACTCCGGGTCACCCGGCTTGTCGCCCTGCGGCCGACGGGCCCGGTACGCGGCCCGGTAGGCGGCTGGGGACGAGCCGAGCTGGCGGCGGAAGTGCCCGCGCAGCGCGACCGGCGAGCGGAACCCGCACCGGCCCGCGACCTCGTCCACGGAGTAGTCCGACGTCTCCAGCAGCCGCTACGCCTGCAGCACCCGCTGGGTGATCAGCCACTGCAGCGGAGCGCTGCCGGTCAGCGAACGGAACCGGCGGTCGAACGTACGGCGGCTCATATAGGCGCGTGCCGCCAGCGTCTCCACGTCGAACTGCTCGTGGAGGTGTTCCAGCGCCCAGGCGACGACCTCGGCGAGCGGGTCGGCGCCGATCTCCTCTGGTAAAGACCTGTCGAGGTAGCGCTCCTGACCGCCGGTGCGGCGCGGCGGGACCACCAGGCGCCGGGCGAGCGCGCCGGCCGCCTCGCTGCCGTGGTCCGTCCGCACGATGTGGAGACAGAGATCGATTCCGGCCGCCGTACCCGCCGACGTGAGGACGTCGCCGTCGTCGACGAACAGCTCCCGTGGATCGACGTGCACCGACGGATAGCGCTTGGCCAGCGTCGGTGCGTACATCCAGTGGGTGGTGGCCGGGCGGCCGTCCAGCATTCCTGCCGCCGCGAGCACGAAGGCGCCGGTGCACAGCCCGACGATCCGGGCGCCCTCCTCGTGTGCTCGGCGCAGCGCGTCGAGCGCCTCTTCCGGCGGCGGCGAGGTGATCGAACGCCAGGCCGGTACGACGACCGTCCCGGCGCGTGAGATCGCCTCCAGCCCATGTGGCGCGGTGAGTTCCAGGCCGCCCGTGGTCCGCAGCGCGCCTTCCTCGCCCGCGCAGACCAGCAGTCGGTAGCGCGGCACGCCGGCGTCCTGGCGGTCGATCCCGAACACCGACAGTGGTATGGAACTCTCGAAGATGGGGCCGCCGCTGAACAGCAGCACCGCGACGATCTCCTTGCGACGTCGCCCGGAGAGTTTCCGGGCCGCGGCTTCCGGCGCGGCAGTGGAGTCGTGGCTCATTACTGCTAAGCCCCCCTCGGTGGTCGCGGCTCCTCGGTTGTGTCGCTCCTGCACGTTTCCCCTTGGTCCTGCACGAGTCCCCCGCCGTAAAAAGTCAAGATCGAATCTACTGGTTCCCGCGCTGGCACGGGTGTCCAGTTCCACACGCGGTGCATTGTCGACATGACAACTTGGCGTGAAGCATTCGATCACGAAGGGTTGCACTAGTGGGGCGTGCAGGGAAGTGCGCCTCGTCGCAGTGGCCAATCCGCGTAGGGTGCGCAGGGCCGCCTGGACCCTGTCCGTGCAGGTGGAACGGGGGTTGGGGGGTGGTCCTGACCCCTCCGGAAGGGCATCCATAAGTTGGCCGAAAACAAGCGTTCAGGGGCGCGGAAACCGGTCAGTTGACCGGTGCAGCGCCGGTCGGTCCACCGTTGACTGCCCTTTTGTGTGACGTGCGCCTCTTTGCGTCGCGCAACGCTCGGAGCGGCGGAGCAGGATCCGGCAGACGGCGGTGACGGCGGCGAGCCCGAGCGCGGCGCCGGTGGCGCCGGCGAGTGAGGTGCCGTACCAGACGAGTACCACGGGGACGAGGACGCAGCTGAAGGCGGCCCAGCGGATCACTTCGCTCGCGGTGTCCGGTGCGGGCTGCGGCTCGGTCGTGGATCGCGGTCGGGGCATCGGGTACTCCCTGTGGCGGTGGCTCACCCCCGTTCAACGCCTGTTCGATCACTCGGTCACCGGCCGTGCACTTGTGAATCCCGTGCAAACCGCCTGTACGGGGCAGCAACCATTGCGTTACGGGCGCGGCTCGTGCATGCTCCGGTGAACCCCTACGGGACTCCGGGGGGCTGCTCACGGAGCGTGCGCGGTATCTGGGCCAGGGAGGCGTGCCGCCGTACCCTTGGGGGTATGGGCTTGGGAAGATGTTTCCCGGACACAGCTCCGTCGCACACTGTCGTCCCGAACCCGATCAAGGATCACCAAGCCGAGACAGTCATGGCCGGTCACGAATTCTTCGACCCCGCGGACCGCAAGCGGCCGGTCGCCGATCCCACGGCGGCAGAACCGCAGGCGGCGGAAGAGACACGCCCTTCCTGCGATCCCGCCTTCCGGCACGGGGTCGTCGTCGGCTTCGACGGCTCCACCTCCAGTGAGCGCGCCCTCGCGTACGCCATCGGCATGGCCCACCGCTCCCACTCGGGTCTGATCATCGTCCATGTGGCCAACCGGCTGCCCACCACCGTGTGGGCCGGCTGCGAGCCGCCGGTGTTCGTGGACGTCCCGGACCACCGCACCGAGGTGCTCGGTCTGGAACTGGCCTGTGCGGACTATCTGGCCGAGGTGCCCTGGATCCTGGTCGAGCGCGGCGGGGACATCTGCCACGAACTCGAAGAGGTGGGCAAGGAGTACGAGGCCGACGCGATCGTCGTCGGGTCCACGCACGGGATCGTCGGACGCATCTTCGGCTCCGTCGCCGGCCGGCTCGCCAAGCGCGCGCAGCGGCCCGTGGTCGTCATTCCCTGATCCTCCCGAGTCTCCCGAGCCTCCCGAGCCGTCCTCGGTCTCCCTCTCAACTCCCTTTGTACAGCAGGAAACTACTCGCGCGTAGAGGTGTTTGTGCCCTTGTGAAGGGCATATATCGGTCACCGCGCATCAGCACATGCATGAAGGGAGCCCGCCGTGGACACCGACGTCTCTGCGGGAAGCGGAAGCACCACCGTCTTGGGCCGACTCGCCCTGGGGATAACCCTGTTGGCGTTCGGTCTCGGTACGACCGGCGTGATCGACGACGTGGGGGCCTCCGACGCCGTGTCGCTGGCTCATTACGTGGGCGGCGTCGCCCTGTTCCTGGTCGGCCTGCTGGCCTTCCGCGGTGGTGACACCGCGTCCGGTACGTCCTTCGCGTCCCTCGGCGCCCTGTGGTTCACCTGGGCCGTCGCGGCACACACCTCGGCCAACGCGGCCGGACTTTTCCTGCTTCTGTTCGCCCTCGTGGCGCTCTCGCTGACCCTCGCGGGCGGCGACAGCCTCGGCCGGCTCATGAACGGGCTGCTGTTCCTGGCCATGGCGGTGCTGGCGGTCGCCCAGTTCGCCGACAGCTCCGGTCTCACCAAGACCGGCGGCTGGGTCGCCGTCGCCTCCGGCGCGGTGGCCTGGTACGCGGCGACGGCCGCGCTGGCCCACTGGCCGACGGTACTTCCGCGGCGTGCTGCCGGCCGGGGGGTGACGGCCGCCGGCTGAAATAAGGCAGCGCATGAAGGACCCCCCACGTGCAAGGTGGCACACGTGGGGGGTCTCTTCTGTAAGGGGGTCGGCTACTCGACCGTCACCGACTTCGCGAGGTTCCGCGGCTTGTCGATGTCCCGGCCGAGGGCCTTCGCCGTGTGGTAGGCGAGGAGCTGGAGCGGGATGCCCATCAGGATCGGGTCCAGTTCGTCCTCGTTCTTCGGGACGACGATCGTCTGGTCGGCCTTCTCCTGGTGCTGGTGGGCCACCGCGAGGATCTTGCCGCTGCGGGCCTTGATCTCCTCCAGGGCGGCGCGGTTCTTCTCCAGCAGGTCGTCGTCGGGGACGATCGCGACCGTCGGCAGGGCGGGCTCGATAAGGGCCAGCGGGCCGTGCTTCAGCTCGGAGGCCGGGTAGGCCTCGGCGTGGATGTAGGAGACCTCCTTCAGCTTGAGGGAGGCCTCGCGGGCGACCGGGTAGCCCCGGACGCGGCCGATGAAGAGCATCGAGCGGGCGTCGGCGTACTGCTCGGCCAGCTCCTTGACCGCGTCCTCCTGCTTGAGGATCTCGGTGATCTGCTCGGGCAGCTTGCGCAGGCCCTCGATGATCCGCTTCCCGTCGCGCACGGAGAGGTCGCGGGTGCGGCCGAGGTGCAGCGCGAGGAGCGCGAAGGCGACCGTGGTGTTGGTGAAGCACTTCGTGGAGACCACGCACACCTCGGGGCCGGCGTGCACGTAGATGCCGCCGTCCGCCTCGCGGGCGATCGCCGAGCCCACCACGTTGACCACGCCGAGGACGCGGGCGCCCTTGCGCTTCAGCTCCTGCACGGCGGCGAGGACGTCGTAGGTCTCACCGGACTGGGAGACGGCGACGTACAGCGTGTCGGGGTCCACGACCGCGTTGCGGTAGCGGAACTCGGAGGCCGGCTCGGCGTCGGCGGGGATGCGGGCCAGCTCCTCGATCATCTGGGCGCCGATCATGCCCGCGTGGTACGAGGTGCCGCAGCCGAGGATCTTCACGCGGCGAATCCGGCGCGCCTCGCGGGCGTCCAGGTTGAGGCCGCCGAGGCGCACGGTGGAGAAGCGCTCGTCGATGCGCCCGCGCAGCACGCGGTCCACGGCGTCCGCCTGCTCGTGGATCTCCTTGTGCATGTAGGTGTCGTGGCCGCCCATGTCGTACGACTCCGCCTCCCACTCCACGGTGGTGGGCTCGGCGGTGGTGCGGGTGCCCTCGGTGGTGTAGGTGCGGAAGTCGTCGGCCTTCAGCGTCGCCATCTCGCCGTCGTCCAGCGTGACTATCTGGCGCGTGTGGGCGACCAGCGCGGCCACGTCGGAGGCGACGAACATCTCCTTCTCGCCGATGCCGAGGACGACCGGGGAGCCGTTGCGGGCCACCACGATGCGGTCGGAGAAGTCGGCGTGCATCACGGCGATGCCGTACGTGCCCTCGACGACCCGGAGGGTCTCGCGGACCTTGTCCTCCAGCTTCTCGGCCTGGGAGCGGGCGATCAGGTGGACGAGGACCTCGGTGTCGGTCTCGGAGAGGAACTCGACGCCGTCGGCCTCCAGCTTGCGGCGCAGGTCCGAGGCGTTGTCGATGATGCCGTTGTGCACGACGGCGACCTTGTTGTCGGCCGACATGTGCGGGTGGGCGTTGACGTCGGAGGGGGCGCCGTGGGTGGCCCAGCGGGTGTGCGCGATGCCGGTGGTGCCCTTGAAGCGCGCGGGGACCTTGGCCTCCAGGTCGCGCACCCGGCCCTTGGCCTTGACCATCTTCAGGCCGGCCGTCTTCGGGGAGGTGACGACGATGCCCGCGGAGTCGTAGCCGCGGTACTCCAGGCGCTGCAGGCCCTCCAGGAGCAGCGGCGCCACGTCACGCTTCCCGATGTATCCGACAATTCCGCACATATATAGGTATTCCTCAGCCGTAGACCATGCGGCGCAGCTGCCGGAGCGTCAGCTCCGGCGGTGCGACCGCCCGGTATTTCAGGTCCGCCTCGATCCGTTCGAAGATCTCCGAGTTCACCAGGCCCTGGGCCTGGAGCTCACGGTGGCGGCGACGGACGAAGTCCTGGGTCGTCTCGTCGAAGTACGCGAGCACGTCCTGGACCACCCGCAGCGCCTCGCCCCGGCTCAGGGGCGTGGACTGCGTCAGATGATCAACAAGTTCGTCGTGCACCCGGTAGATCCTGGGGTACGGGAGCGAGTTTCGCAAGAATCCTGCCCGATTCCGGGCAAGCGCAGATTGAGACTCCTTTGAGATCTTGTTTGCAAGCTGGCCATCCTGTGTCTTGCGCGCCGTTGCTCAACAGGACGAGTTTCAGGCGTCATGGACATTCCTCGTATGGGAGTACCGGAGAAGCTCGCCGAGCGCATGAGCATGGCCGAGCAGCATGAGTACCTGCGCGCCAAGTTCTCTCGGCGCACCATGATCAGAGGCGGCGCGGTCACGCTGGGCGCCGTCACCGGCGGCGCGTTTGTGACGGGCGCCACCGCCCAGGCCGCCGTCCCGACGCAGCGCACCGCCACCGAGACCGTCGACGGCGCCATGGTCGCGCCCTTCGGCCGCCACCTCGCCTACGGCGCCGACCCGCGCACCGAGATGACCATCTCGTGGCAGGTCCCGGTCGCCGTGAAGAGCCCGTTCATCCGCATCGGTGCCGCGCCCTGGGACCTGTCCCGCAAGATCGAGGCCGAGGTCCGCACCCTCTACACCCCGGCCGGCGTCGGCGCGAGCGGCGACCACACCCAGTACTACATGCACGCCCAGCTCACCCGCCTGCGCCCCGGCAGGACGTACTACTACGGTGTCGGCCACGACGGCTTCGACCCGGCCGAGCCGCACCTGATCGGCACCCTGGGCACCTTCACCACCGCCCCCGCCCACAAGGCGCCGTTCACCTTCACGGCCTTCGGCGACCAGGGCGTCAGCTACCACGCGCTGGCCAACGACAGCCTGATCCTCGGCCAGAACCCGGCCTTCCACCTGCACGCCGGCGACATCGCCTACGGCGACCCGGCCGGCCAGGGCAAGACCACCGACACCGGGTTCGACTCGCGCACCTGGGACCAGTTCCTGTACCAGACCGAGTCGGTCGCCAAGCAGATCCCGTGGATGGTCTCGTACGGCAACCACGACATGGAGGCCTGGTACTCGCCCAACGGCTACGGCGGCGAAGAGGCCCGCTGGACCCTCCCGGACAACGGCCCGGACCCGGAGAACCTGCCCGGCGTCTACTCCTTCGTCTACGGCAACACGGCGATCATCTCGCTGGACCCCAACGACATCTCCTTCGAGATCCCGGCAAACCTGGGCATCTCGGGCGGCACCCAGACCACATGGTTCGAGGGCCAGCTGAAGAAGTTCCGGGCCTGCGACGACATCGACTTCATCATCGTGTTCTTCCACCACTGCGCCTACTGCACGTCCAAGGCGCACGCCTCGGAGGGGGGCGTGCGCCAGGAGTGGGTGCCGCTGTTCGACAAGTACCAGGTCGACCTCGTCATCAACGGCCACAACCACCAGTACGAGCGCACCGACATCATCAAGGGCAACGAGGTCACCAAGAAGCTGCCGATCGGCGGCACGGCCTACCCCGAGACCGAGGGTGTGGTGTACGTCACGGCCGGCGCGGCGGGCCGCAGCCTGTACGCCTTCACCGCCCCGGACTCGTACGAGGGCAACGAGAACGAGGTCGACTCCGTGTCCTCGTTCATCTGCCTCAAGGACGGCGCCCGGCAGCCCGAGACCGTCGCCTGGTCCCGGGTGCGCTACCTCAACTACTCGTTCCTGCGCGTGGACGTCACGCCCGCACCCACGGGCGGCTACACCACCCTGAAGGTGCAGGGCATCGCCGAGACCGGTGACCGCATCGACCACTTCACGGTGGCCCGCCGGGCCAAGTAGTAAGCAGTCCGCCCGGCGGCCTCCGGTCCCGGGCAGCGGGCGGTCCTCACATGCGGTTGAGGACCGCCCGCTTGGCCAGGGTGAACTCCTCGTCGGTGAGCACCCCGGCGCGGTGCAGCTCGCCCAGCTCCCGCAGCCGCCGCAGCAGGGCGTCGTGGTCGTCAGCCCCGGCGGGCTGTGACGGCAGGGCCCCGCTGTCTTCGGCGGCCGTATCCGCCTTTTCGAGGGCGGGGGCGGAATTCCCGGGAGCGGCCGGCGCCGACGGATGCGGCAGCCGGGCCCGGACCGCCGCCGCCACCAAGGCCATCAGCGGGTCCTTCTTGAAGCCCCACAGCTCGACCGCGTTCGGGTCGTACTTGGGCGGTGCCGTGACCGGGGCGCCGCGCACCAGGAAGCGCAGATGCCCGTTCTCCAGCCCGGCCGCCGGCTGCCACTCCACGCCGGCGATCTCGGCGAGCGGTATCGCCCGCGGACCGGCGGCGGACTTGGCCTCCTCCGTCTTCCAGTTCCACTCCAGCCGCACCCGCTCCCCGTCGAAGCTCGCCGAGCCGTCCCCGGCGGACGCGGAGACCGGGACGGCCGGGCCGGACAGCAGGAACTCCGTGACCGGAGCGGCGGAAACCTGGTCCAGCAGCAGGGCGTTGCGCACCTCGTCCGCGAAGTACTCGGCGACGCCGTACCGGTCGGACGCCACGGTCAGCACATACGGGTCGTCCCCCTCGGCGAGCCGCCCGCCGGCTGCGTGCAGCAGGGGGTCGGCGCCCTCGCGCAGCCGCAGCCTCAGCCGCCCCGACTTGCGGCCCTGTTCGAAGGAGACCCCGGCCAACGCCCCCAGCGGCACGGTGAGTTCACCCAGTTCCTGGCGGAGCGGGCCGACGTTCCGCTCCCGGCCGGGGGTGAGCCGCAGGGTGTCGCCGTCGAAGACCCAGGTGCCGTCCTTCTGGATGATTTCCGCCATCCGTGGATTGTTTCACCCCGCTGCGGGAGAGTGGTCTCTACCACATCTGAAGGGAGCGCATGTGAGACGGAAGCACAGCTCGACTCCCCGCACGCCTCGCATACTCGGATCACTGCTGCTTCTCGCGGCAGGCGGTGTGTTCACCCTTGGCGCCGCCGCCCCTCCGCGACCCGCCACCGCCACCCCCCTCGGCCAGGTGATCCCGGCGCCCGCCTCGGTCCTCCCCGGCGGAACCCCGTACCGCATCACCAGCAGCACCAGCGTCCGGGCCGACGACACCCCCGAGGTGCGCGCGGTCGGCACCTACCTCGCCGGCATCCTGCGGCCGTCCACCGGTTTCCCGCTGCCCCTCACCGGCGAGGGCCCGGGCGGCATCCAGCTCCACCTCGACGGCGGCGACTACGGCGCCGAGGGCTACCGGCTGATCAGCACGGCGGTCGGCGTCCGCCTCACCGCGAGCACGCCCGCCGGCCTCTTCCACGGCGTCCAGACCCTGCGCCAGCTGCTCCCGGCGAGCATAGAGAAGCGGACCGTCCAGGACGGCCCCTGGCGCATCGCGGGCGGCACCATCACGGACCGCCCCCGCTACGCCTACCGGGGCGCCATGCTGGACGTCTCCCGGCACTTCTTCACGGTGGCCCAAGTCAAGCGGTACATCGACCATTTGGCCCTCTACAAGATCAACGAGCTGCATCTGCACCTCAGCGACGACCAGGGCTGGCGCATCGCGATCGACTCCTGGCCGCGCCTCGCCTCCTACGGCGGCTCCACCGAGGTCGGCGGCGGCCGGGGCGGCTACTTCACCAAGGCCGACTACCAGGAGATCGTGCGCTACGCCGCCTCCCGCTATCTGGAGGTCGTCCCCGAGATAGACATGCCCGGCCACACCAACGCGGCACTCGCCTCCTACGCCAAGCTGAACTGCGACGGCACCGCGCCCCCGCTGTACACCGGCACCCACGTCGGCTTCAGCTCGCTGTGCGTGCCCGAACGGGTGACGTACGACTTCGTGGACGACGTCGTCAGGGAGCTGGCCGCGATCACCCCCGGCCGCTATCTGCACATCGGCGGCGACGAGGCGCACTCCACCAGCCACACCGACTACGTCACGTTCATGGACCGGGTGCAGCCGATCGTGGCCAAGTACCACAAGACGGTCATCGGCTGGCACCAGCTGACCGGCGCCCACCCGGCCGAGGGCGCCCTCGCCCAGTACTGGGGCCTGGACCGCACCGGAGCGGCGGAGAAGGCCCAGGTGGCCAAGGCCGCACAGAACGGCACCGGGCTGATCCTGTCCCCGGCCGACCGGGTCTACCTGGACATGAAGTACACCACCAGCACCAGGCTGGGCACGAAGTGGGCCGGGTACGTGGAGGTGCAGCGGTCGTACGACTGGAACCCGGGCGCCTATCTGGCGGGCGCCCCGGCGTCCGCCATCAGGGGCGTCGAGGCGCCGCTGTGGTCCGAGACCCTCACCGATTCGGCCGACCTCGAGTACATGGCCTTCCCTCGGCTGCCCGGCGCGGCCGAGCTGGGCTGGTCCCCGGCGGCCACGCACGACTGGAACACCTACAAGGTGCGCCTGGCCGCCCAGGCCCCGCGCTGGGACGCGCTCGGGATGGCGTACTACAAGTCGCCGCAGGTCCCCTGGCCGACGCGTTGACCCATGACTGACGGGCACCCCCGAGGACCGTACTCGGGGGTGCCCGTCAGCCGTTCGGCTCAGTACCCGGCGATGGGATTCGGCAGCGTCCCCACCAGCTGAAGCGCGCCGGACGGGTCGGCGAGGTCCACCATCTGCCGGTTGTCGCGCAGCTGGAGCCGGTTGAGGCAGGACAGCGCGAACTCGGGGGCGAACAGGTCGTACTGCCGGAACCGGTCGGCGAGCTCGGGCACGGAGTCCTGGTACTCGCGGCTGACCTCCGCGACCGTACGCCAGAAGGCGTCCTCCGCCAGGATGCCCTCGGCTGCGAGGTGCGCGGCCAGGAAGCGGAAGAAGCAGTCGAAGACGTCCGTGAAGACCGACAACAGCCGCTGGTCCTCCGGGACCTCGGCCCGGATCCGCCGCACCTCCGGCGGCAGGACGGCGTCCGGGTCCATCACCACGATCTCCTCGGCGATGTCCTTGTAGACCGCGCGCTGCACGACCCCGTCCTTCAGCACGAGGATCACGTTCTCGCCGTGCGGCATGAAGGCCAGGTCGTAGGCGTAGAAGCTGTGCAGCAGCGGGGTGTAGTAGGCCCGCAGGTACTGCCGCAGCCACTGAGCCGGGCCGAGTCCCGAGCGCTCGATCAGGGCGCCCGCGAACGAGGCACCCTCGTGGTCCACGTGCAGCAGGGAGGCCATGGTCGCCGGCGACTCGCCCTCCCGCAGCGAGGGCACCGGGCTCTCCCGCCACAGCGCGGCCAGCATCTTGCGGTACGGCGAGTAGCGGTCGGTGGCCCGCTCGTACTCCAGGTGCCGGTAACCGACGGCGGCCCGCTCCCGGATGATCGTGAGCCCGGTCGACTTCAGCACGCTGTCGTTCTCGATCAGCTGGGCGAGCCAGTCGTTGATCGCCGGGGTGGCCTCCATGTAGGCGGCCGAAAGTCCGCGCATGAAGCCCATGTTGAGGACGGACAGCGCCGTCTTCACGTAGTGCTTCTCCGGATGGGAGGTGTTGAAGAAGGTCCGGATGGACTGCTGCGCCAGGTACTCGTCGTCGCCCTCCCCGAGGCACACCAGGTTCCGGCGGGCGACCTCGGCGGCGAAGGTGACGGAGAGCTTGTTCCACCACTGCCAGGGATGGACGGGGATGAGGAGGTACTCGGCAGGGTCGAGCCCTTGGCCGCTCAGCTGCTTCTGGAACCGCTCGACGGTCCCAGCACCCAACTCCCGCCGGATGAAGTCCTCGTACTCGATCCCGGCGCCCGCCGTGAACGCGGCGCGCGAGCGGTGCGCGGCCAGCCACACCAGCCGGACGGGGCTCGCGGTCTCCGGGGCGTACGACAGGTACTCGTGCACGCCGAAGCCCAGCCGCCCGTTGTTGGCGACGAAACAGGGGTGGCCCTCGGTCATCCCGGTCTCGATGTCCTGGAACCCGCTCCGCGCTAGCTCGGCCGCCGGGACGCGCGGCTTGGTGAGCTTGTAGCAGGTGCCGGAGAGGGTGGAGGAGATCTCCTCCAGATAGACCGGCAGGATGTCATCGCTGAGCCCGAGGGACTCCTTGAACTCGATGACGAAGTCCAGGGCGGCGAGGGGAAGTTCCCCGCCGTCGCGGTGCCGGACGATGGACCCGGCGTCGACGTCCCAGTGGTCGAGGGCACGGCGGGTCGCGGAGAACGTGTACCGCGTCCCTCCGTCGTCGCTCCGGACGGCGTACGCACCGCCCTCCTCCTCGGGCGTGATCAGCCGCTCGTGCGCGAACTCGGCGAGCGCCTTGCGTATCAGCAGCCGGTTGGCGGTGTCCCAGCGCTCGGGGGACAGGTGGGCCACGGCAGCGGCGAGGCTCATACGGCCACCGCCTTCGCGAACTGCGCCCGCGTGCAGAAGCTCAGCAGCGCGCGCTTCTCCGGCTTGTCGACCTCCCGCTCGGGCACGAACCCGACGGCTTCGTTGAGGGCGTGCACCGCCTTGTTGCGTACGTCGGGCTCGACGACGACGCGTTCCGCCGCCGGGTCCTCGAAGAGGTGGGCCATCACGGCGGTGATGACGGCCCGCGTGAACCCGTGCACGGGCGTGTCGGTGGGCGCGACGAGGAAGTGCATGCCGACGTCTCCGGGCTGCGGCTCGTACAGCCCGACCAGCTCGCGGCGGGCGGGGTCGTACCGCTCCATCAGGAAGACGGGTGCGCCGCCGTGCAGCCCGAGCAGCGCGTCGTGGTACTCGTCGGCCGCGATCTCCAGGTAGGCCCGCTCGACGTCCTCGGCCTCGGCGTCCTGCATCATCCAGAAGGCGGCCTTGGGGTGGGTGACCCAGGAGTGCAGCAGCTTCGCGTCCTTCGGCGGGTCGACGGCACGGAATGTGAAGGTCATGCGGCGAACTCCTGGAAGGCGATGGTCTTCTCGACCGGGTAGTACTCGCTGCCGAGCAGCTCGCGGATGATGTACGCGTTGCGGTACGCGCCCATGCCCAGGTCGGGGCTGGTGATGCTGTGGGTGTGGACGCCGGCGTTCTGGAGGAAGACGCCGCGGCCCGTGACGTCGATGGCGTAGTTGCGGGCGAGGTCGAAGTTGCCCCGGGAGTCGTAGCGGAGCCAGTCGCGGAGCGGGTTCAGGAACTCGGGCTCGGTGTACTTGTAGCCGGTGGCCAGGATCAGGCCCTGGGAGCGCAGCTCGTAGTCCTTCTCCTGCTCCTCCTGGCGCAGGCCCAGGGTGTAGGTGCCGCTCTCGTAACTGACGGTGTTCAGGGAGGAGTTGGTGAGCAGCCGGGTGGGGACCGGGCCGCCGAGGTTCTTCTGGTACAGCAGGTCGAAGATCTCGTTGATCAGGTCGCCGTCGATGCCCTTGAACAGGCCCTTCTGCTGGTCCGTGAGGCGGTGACGGGTGGCTTCCGGCAGCGCGTGGAAGTAGTCGATGTACTCCGGGCTCGTCATCTCCAGCGTGAGCTTGGTGTACTCCAGCGGGAAGAAGCGGGGCGAGCGGGTCACCCAGTTCAGCCGGTAGCCGTGGACGTCGATCTCGCTGAGCAGGTCGTAGTAGATCTCGGCGGCGGACTGGCCGCTGCCGACCAGCGTGATCGACTCCTTGCGCTGCAACTCCTGCTTGTGGTGCAGATAGCGGGAGTTGTGGATGAAGTCGCCGCCCAGGCCGTCGCAGGCCGCCGGGAGGTACGGGGGAGTACCGGTGCCGAGGACCAGGTGGCGGGCGCGGAACACGTCGCCGGTGTGGGTGCGGACGGCGTAGACCTCGGCCTCGTCGTCGTACGTCACCTCGGTGACGGTCGTGTCGAAGCGGATGCTGTTGAGCTTTCCGGCCGCCCAGCGGCAGTAGGCGTCGTACTCCACCCGCAGGGGATAGAAGTTCTCGCGGATGTAGAACGAGTACAGCCGCCCCTGCTCCTTCAGGTAGTTGAGGAAGGAGTACGGGGAGGTCGGGTCGGCGAGGGTGACCAGGTCCGACAGGAACGGGGTCTGGAGGTGGGCGCCGTCCAGGAACATGCCCGCGTGCCACTCGAAGTCCGGCTTGGACTCCAGGAAGACGCCGTCCAGTTCGGCGATGGGCTCGGTGAGGCAGGCGAGCCCGAGGTTGAAGGGGCCGAGCCCGATCCCCACGAAGTCATGAATGCGGGTGGCCTCAGGAAGCGCGGTCAAGGGACTCTCCCAGGTACTGCTCGGCATGGCCGGCGATCAGATCGAGGACGGCGGCGATGTCGGCCGGTGTCGTCTCGGGGTTGAGCAGGGTGAACTTCAGGTAGTGACGGCCGCCGACCTTGGTGCCCGCCACCACGGCGTCACCGGAGGCGAACAGGGCCTTGCGGGCGTGGAGGTTGGCGCGGTCGATCTCGGCCGGGTCGGTGACGGCGGCCGGGATGTAGCGGAAGACGAGGGTGGACAGGGCGGGTTCGACGACGACGTCGTAGCGGGGGTCGGTGGCAAGGAGCCGCCAGCCCTCCCGGGCCAGGTCGCAGACCTCGTCGAAGAGTTCCCCGATGCCGTCGGCGCCCATGACCCGCAGGGTCAGCCACAGCTTGAGGGCGTCGAAGCGGCGGGTGGTCTGGAGGGACTTGTCGACCTGGTTGGGGATGCGCTCCTGCACCATGCGGCGCGGGTTCAGGTACTCCGCGTGGTAGGTGGCGTGCCGCAGGGTGGCCGCGTCCCGGACCAGTACCGCGGACGAACTCACCGGCTGGAAGAAGGACTTGTGGTAGTCGACGGTGACGGAGTCGGCGCGCTCGATGCCGTCGATGCGGTCCCGGTGTCTGCGGGAGGCGAGCAGTCCGCAGCCGTAGGCCGCGTCCACGTGCATCCACACGCCGTACTGGGCGCACAGCTCGGCGATTTCCGGCAGCGGGTCGATGGAGCCGAAGTCGGTGGTGCCGGCGGTGGCGACGACCGCCATGGGGACGAGGCCGTCTCGCGCGCAGCGCTCCAACTCGTGAGCGAGGGCGAGGGTGTGCATGCGCTTCTCGTGGTCGACGGGGATCGCGACGACGGCGTCCTGGCCCAGTCCGAGCAGTTTCGCGGACTTCTGCACGCTGAAGTGGCTGACCTCGGAGGCGAAGACGCGCAGCCTGGCCAGGTCTTTGGTTTTGGCCTCCTCCCGCGCCAGCAGCAGCGCCTGGAGGTTGGACTGGGTGCCGCCGGAGGTGAACACGCCGTCGGCGGCGGGTCCGAGGCCGATGCGGGCGGCCGTCCAGTCGATGAGCCGCCGCTCGATGAGGGTGCCGCCGGCCGACTGGTCCCAGGTGTCCAGCGAGGAGTTGACGGCGCAGAGCACGGCCTCGCCGAGGACCGCCGGGATGACCACCGGGCAGTTGAGGTGGGCGAGATAGCGGGGGTGGTGGAAGTAGACCGCGTCCCGGAGGTAGACGTCCTCCAGCTCGTCCAGGACGGCGCCGGTGTCGCCGAGCGGCCGGTCCAGGTCGATGGCGTCGAGGCGGGGGGTGAGGGCGTCGACGGTGACGCCGGTGAACGGACGGTCGGTGGTGGCGAGTTTGGCCGCCACCCGCTCGACTCCTTCGGTCACGGAGCGGCGGTAGTGCTCCGCGGTGAGGCCATTGAGCAGGTGCGAGCGCATGTGGGGGTCCTCCGGTTCCGCGGGTTCAACTTAGGTTAGCCTAACCTAAGTTTAAAGGGGGGGTCATTCCGCCTCGCGGAGCTGTTCCTCCGTCATCCCCTGCCGCCAGTAGCCGACGAAGGTGACCCGCCGCCGGTCCACCCCGCACTCCCGGACGAAGTGCCGGCGCAGCGCCTTCACCTGTTCCGACTCGCCCGCGATCCAGACGTACGGCCGCTCGGCGGCGGGCGGTTGGGCGGCTCGTACGGCCTCGACGGCCATGGGGGACCCGTCGTGCCGTACGAGCCACGTGATCTCCGCGTCCGCCTTGGTGGCCACGTCCTGGATGTCACCGGCGTGCGGCACCTCCAGCCAGGCGCGGACGCGGACGCCCGCCGGGAGGGTTTCCAGGATCGCGGTGGCGGCGGGTACGGCGGTCTCGTCGCCCCACAGGAGGACGAGGTCGGCGTCCTCGGGCAGGCGGAAGCGGATGGCGCGGTTGTCGGCCACGGCCGGGCCGAGCAGCAGGACACGGTCGCCGGGGGTGGCGCCGGAGGCCCACTGGGAGGCGGGGCCGGCGGGGATGGCCGCGTCCGGCTCGACCCCGTGCAGGACGAAGTCGATGTCGATCTCGTCGGGGGCGCGGCGCAGGGCGCGGAGGGTGTACGAGCGCATCACCGCCCGTACGTCGTCCGGGAGTTCACGCCAGGCCTGCCACCAGTCCTCCCCCCGGTCCAGCGGGACGACGGGCTCGGTCTGTCCCGGGTGCGGCAGGAACAGGGAGAGGGACTGGTCACGCCCGTCCGAGTGGAAGGCGTGCAGGTCGGCACCCGTGAAGGTGACGCGGACCAGAGACGGGCCGAGCCGCCTCGTCCGTACGACCTGAAGGGAGAAGAAACGGAACGGGGCGGCTACGGCCGTCGTCATATGTGCTCCTGGTTTCAGGAATCGGGGTGGGCTCAGCCGACCTTCTTGGCCTTCTCGATGGCCTCCGCCAGGCTGGTCAGCAGCGGCACGCACTTGTCGTACGAGAGGATCGGCTCGGGGGAGCGGGCGATGACCTGGCCGGCCTTGACCGCGGGGAGCTTCTTCCAGGTGGCCTTGGTGATGTCGGCGGGCTGGATGGTCGAGGAGCGGTCGTCCATCATGATGATGTCGGCCTGGTACTTGTCGACGTTCTCCCAGCTCAGCGACTCGTACCAGCCGCCGCCCTGCTTCTTGGCGCTCCCCGGGGGCTCCACGAAGTTCACGCCGAGGGCCTTGAAGTACTCCAGGTCGACGGAGAGGTTGGTGCCGGAGACGTAGAAGAGCTGGTCGCTCGCGGAACCGGCCATGACCTTGATGCCGGGCTTGGCCTTGGCGGCGGCGCGCAGCCGGGCCGCCGCGTCCTCGAAGCGCTTCTTGGCGTCCGTCACCTTGGCGGCCTTCATGTCGGCGCCGAGCGACTCGGCCAGCTCCCACATGCGCTGCAGCGACTGGGTGAGCTGACGGTCGTAGACGGAGATGCCGACGCTGGGCGCGAGTTGGCCGACCTTCTTCTTCGATTCCTCGGGGACGTACCAGAGGGTGCCGGCGTCGTCGAACATCGTCGTGATGAGCACGTCGGGTGCCAGGGCGGCGTACTTCTCGATGTTGAACTGGCCCCAGGCGTTGCCGAGGACCGTCACCTTGCTGATGTCCATGTCACCGGCCTGGACATCGGGCTTGCCGTCGGTGGTCCTGGTCGGGCCGAAGACGCCCTTGACCTGGATGCCGTAGTCGTAGAGCGCGGCGCCGACGCCGGTGAAGGCGGCGATGTTCGCAGGCACCTTGTCCAGCTTCACGGTCGTACCGCGGTCGTCCTTGAAGCTCCAGGGGCCGGACTTGCCGGCCGCCCCGCCCTTGCTCCCGCCTTCGCCGGAGCCCGCGTCTTTCCCCTTGTCGTCCCCGCAGGCGGCGAGCGCGGCACCGAGTCCGAGTGCGCCGCCCGCGACGAGCAGTCCGCGGCGAGTGAGGTGGGTGGCACGGGCATGGGGCATGGGTATGACTGCTTTCGAACAGGGCGAAACGCCCGCCGGACAAGGTCGAAGATAGGTTAGCCTAACCTCACTAGATGTCCAGGGGTGGGTGTGCGAGGGCTGGCCGTAATGGCCTTCTGCATAAGGGAGTTGGGGGCTCTGCGTGTCGCTCAGCCCGTCACGCCGAACGGGGTGACCTGGGTCCTTCCTCCGCAGGGGGAGATCTCGCCGACGTCTGCCAGCGTCAGGGCGCGTGAGTCGCCCGGAACCCGTATGTCGACGCCGTAGGCCGGATCCTCGGAGAGGTCGTAACAGGTGGAGGCGTAGGAGCCCTCCCACACGATCGTGAAGGAGGTGGTGTGCCCCGGGGCGAGGTAGACGTCGGGGAGATCGTGCTCGGAGGTCCGGGTGACCGAGAAGGAGCGCGGTCCTGATGTGCTCACCGGCTTGCCGCAGGCGGGAGAGATGTCGCCCTTGGCGCAGGCCCGGAGGGCTCCGTCACCGAAGAACTTGAGGCCGGGCCAGCCTCGCAGGTGGCACGTCGAGGCGGAGCGGTTGCGCAGCAGGACCGGCGTGGCGAACCAGCCGTACCGACCGGTGCCGGTGTGCCCTTGCGACGCGCTGAGGGCGCTCGTCGTGCAGGCGGGGGTGGCGGGCGCTGTCGTGCGGGACGGTGTGTTCGCGTGTGCCGGCGTGCGCTTCGCCGCCGGTGTCCCGACAGGGGTGGACGGACTGCCGGAGCGTGCGGTGCGAGCGCGTTCCGGTGCTGCCGTCGGCATGGCGGCGGCGTGGCGGACCGTCGGCGCCGGCGTGCTCGTCGGGACCTCCGGATCCGCCGAAGGCACGCCTGCGTTGCCCCCGCAGGCGGTGATGGCTGTCGCCAGCAGTATCGGCAGCCCGGCCGCCGCGAGCTGTCTCCCCCGTGTCGTCATGACGCGAACGCTAGCCGCGGGTGCCGTGTGTGCAGGCGTGCCGCGGCAAGGCGCCATGATGCATTCCTCTGCCGTTCAGAAACGTGCCGGCGGGCGCCCGGCGGCACGCGGACCAAGTCCGCGCGCCCCTGACGCCCGCGCACGGGGGCTGGATCAGCCCGCCAGCCCCAACTCCCGTGCGATCAGCATCCGCTGGACCTCGCTCGTGCCCTCGCCGATCTCCAGGATCTTGGAGTCGCGCCACATGCGGGCCACGGGGTACTCGTTCATGAAGCCGTAGCCGCCGTGGACCTGCGTGGCGTCGCGGGCGTTGTCGACGGCGACCGTGGAGGAGTACAGCTTGGCCATGGCCGCCTCCTTCTTGAAGGGCTCGCCCGCCACCAGGCGGTAGGCCGCGTCGCGCCAGGCCAGGCGGGCCGTGTGGGCCTTCATCTCCATGTCGGCGATCTTGAACTGGATGGCCTGGTTGGCGCCGATGGGGCGGCCGAAGGCGTGACGTTCCTTGGCGTACTTCACCGACTCGTCCACGCAGCCCTGGGCCAGGCCCGTCGCGAGCGCCGCGATCGCGATGCGGCCCTCGTCCAGGATGCGCAGGAACTGGGCGTAGCCCCGGCCCTCCTCGCCCAGGAGGTTGGCGGCGGGCACGCGGACGTCCTGGAAGGAGAGTTCGCGGGTGTCGGAGGCGTTCCAGCCGACCTTCGAGTACGGCGCGGCCACCGTGAAGCCCGGGGTGCCGGACGGGACGATGATCGCCGAGATCCGGGGCTTGCCGTCGGGCTTGCGGCCCGTGACCGCCGTGACCGTCACCAGGCCCGTGATGTCCGTGCCCGAGTTGGTGATGAAGCACTTGGTGCCGTTGATGACCCATTCGTCGGTGTCCGGGTCCAGGCGGGCCGTCGTACGGGTGGCCCCGGCGTCGCTGCCGCCGTCCGGCTCCGTCAGGCCGAAGGCGCCGAGCATCTCGCCGGCGCACAGGCGGGGGAGCCACTCGCGCTTCTGCTCCTCCGTGCCGAAGAGGTGCAGGGGCATCGCGCCCAGGGAGACGCCGGCCTCCAGGGTGATCGCCACCGACGAGTCCACCCGGGCCAGTTCCTCCAGGGCGATGCCCAGGGCCAGGTAGTCGCCGCCCATGCCGCCGTACTCCTCCGGGAAGGGCAGGCCGAACAGGCCCATGCGGCCCATCTCGCGGACGATCTCGTACGGGAACTCGTGCCGCTCGTAGAAGTCGCCGATCTTCGGTGCGACCACGTCGTGCGCGAACTCCTCCACCGTACGACGGAGTTCCTCCAGCTCGGGGCTGAGGCGATGGTCCATGCTGATCACTGGTCCTTGTGGGAGAGGGCGCGGACGGTACGGGACGGGCTGGGCCGGCCCAGCTGTTCGGCCATCCACACGCTGGTGGCGGTCAGACGGCCGAGGTCGACCCCTGTCTCGATGCCGAGGCCGTGCAGCATCCATACGAGGTCTTCGGTGGCGAGGTTGCCGGTGGCGGACTTGGCGTACGGGCAGCCGCCGAGCCCTCCGGCGGAGGCGTCGACCGTCGTCACACCGTGTTCCAGGGCCGCGTAGGTGTTCGCGAGCGCCTGGCCGTAGGTGTCGTGGAAGTGCACGCCGATCGTGTTGGTCGGGATGCCCTCCTCGTTGAGCAGGTTGAGGAGTTCGAGGACATGCCCCGGCGTGCCGACCCCGATCGTGTCCCCCAGGCCCAGCTCGTCGCAGCCCATGTCCCGCAGTGCCTTGCAGACGCGGGCCACCTGGTGGAGCGGGACCGCCCCCTCCCACGGGTCGCCGAAGCACATCGACACATAGCTGCGCACGTGGACGCCCGCGTCCTTCGCCTGCCGCACCACCGGTTCGAACGCGCCCAGCGACTCGTCCAGCGAGCGGTTGAGGTTGGCCCGCGCGAAGGACTCGGTGGCGCTGGCGAAGACGACGATGCTGCGCACGCCGTGCGAGAGCGCCCGGTCCAGGCCGCGCTGGTTGGGCACCAGCACGGGGAGTTCCACGTCGAGGTCCCGCACCAGGGGGAACAGCTCTTCGGCGTCGGCGAGCTGGGGCACCCACTTGGGGTGCACGAAGCTCGTCGCCTCGATCGTGGTGAGGCCCGCCTCGGCCAGCCGGCGGATGAACTCCGCCTTCACCGCCGTCGGCACCGGCGTCTTCTCGTTCTGCAGCCCGTCGCGCGCACCCACCTCCTGGATGCGCACCCGTGCGGGCAGATCCTGGGCCGGTACCGTCATGGGCAGTCCGTCGGCGCTCATTCCGCCGCCACCCCTTCCTTGTCGTGCGGTGCGATGACGGCCAGCACCTGGTCCATGGCGACCGTGGTGCCCGGCGTCACGTCCAGCTCGGCGACCGTGCCGGCGTGCGGGGCGGAGATCACGTGCTCCATCTTCATCGCCTCGACCACCAACAGGCTCTGCCCGGCGGCCACTTCGTCACCGACGGCCACCTTGACGACGGTCACCGTGCCGGGCATGGGCGCGGTGAGCGAGTCGGCGCCCGCGTGGCCCGAGCGGCTCAGCGACGCGGCCACCGGGTCGTGGTCGCGCACGTGCCAGGCGTCGCCGTCGCGGCCGATCCAGTCGGCGGCGCGGTGGAAGGTGTGCCGGACGCCGCCCAGGGTGACGGAGACCCGGTCCTCGGCGACGGTGTGCGTGCCGCGCGGGGTGTACGTCACCGGGTCCTGCACCCTCAGGTGGAAGGCGGGCGCCTTCGGGGTGCCGCCCAGCCGCCAGCCGCTCGGCACCGAGTAGGGGTCGGTCCAGCCCTGCGAGACGGGCTTGAGCGCCTCCAGGCGTACGGCAGCCGCCGCCTCGTAGACCTCCTCCGGCACGTCCGTGCCGACCAGGTCGTCGACCACCCGCTCCACCAGGCCGGTGTCCAACTCGCCCGACACGACCGCCGGATGGGCCAGCAGCCGGCGCAGGAAGCCCGCGTTGGTGGGCACGCCCAGCGTGACCGTCTCCGCGAGCGCCGCCCGGAGCTTGCGCAGCGCCGTCGCCCGGTCGGGGCCGTAGGCGATCACCTTGGAGAGCATCGGGTCGTACAGGCTGCCGACCTCGGTGCCCTCGTGGAGCCCGGAGTCGGTGCGGATGCCGTCGCCCTGGGGCTCGTGCAGCCGCAGCACCGTGCCGCCGGACGGCAGGAAGCCGCGCGTGGGGTCCTCGGCGCAGATCCGGGCCTCGACGGCGTGCCCGGTCAGCGTCACGTCCTCCTGGGCGAAGCCCAGCCGCTCACCGGCGGCGACCCGCAGCTGCCACTCCACCAGGTCGAGCCCGGTGATGAGTTCGGTGACGGGGTGCTCCACCTGGAGACGGGTGTTCATCTCCATGAAGTAGTACTGGGACGGGTCCCCGCCCGGCACGATGAACTCCACGGTGCCCGCGCCCCGGTACCCGCAGGAGCGGGCCGCCTGCACGGCCGCCTCGCCCATCGCGGACCGGGTCGCCTCATCGAGGAGGACGCTGGGCGCCTCCTCGATGATCTTCTGGTGCCGCCGCTGCAGCGAGCACTCGCGCTCGCCGAGGTGGACGACATTGCCGTGGCCGTCGGCCAGCACCTGGATCTCGATGTGCCGGGGGCGGTCGATCCACCGCTCCACCAGCAGCGTGTCGTCGCCGAAGGAGGCGCGCGCCTCACGGCGGGCGGCGGCGATCTCCTCCTCCAGCTTCGTCACGTCCCGCACCAGGCGCATGCCCTTGCCGCCACCGCCCGCGGACGGCTTGAGCAGCACGGGCGTCCCGATCTCCCGGGCGGACTCGGCGAGTTGGGCGTCAGACAGCCCGCTGCCGCTCGACCCCGGCACGACCGGCACCCCGGCCGCCTTCACCGTCTCCTTGGCGCGGATCTTGTCGCCCATGAGCGCGATCGCGTCCGCCGACGGGCCGATGAAGACCAGCCCCGCCTCCTCGCACGCGCGCGCGAAGCCCGCGTTCTCGGCGAGGAAGCCGTACCCGGGGTGGACGGCCTGCGCGCCGGTGCGGGCGGCGGCCTCCAGCAGCCGCTCCACCGACAGATAGCTCTCGGCGGCCGAAGCCGGACCGATCCGTACGGCCGTGTCGGCCTCCCGGACGTGCCGCGCATCCGCGTCGGCGTCGGAGAAGACCGCCACCGAGCGCACGCCCAGCGAGCGGAGCGTACGGATGACGCGTACGGCGATCTCGCCTCGGTTGGCCACAAGCACTGTGTCGAACACGGTTCCCCTCCTCACATCCGGAAGACGCCGAACTGGGGGTCTCCCAGCGGCGCGTTGGCACAGGCGGTCAGCGCGAGTCCCAGCACCTGACGGGTCTCCAGCGGGTCGATGACCCCGTCGTCCCACAGCCTGGCGGTGGCGTAGTAGGCGTTGCCCTGGCGCTCGTACTGCGCGCGGATGGGCGCCTTGAAGGTCTCCTCGTCCTCGGCGGGCCACTCCTCGCCGCGCGCCTCCAGCTGGTCGCGCTTGACCGTGGCGAGGACGCTGGCGGCCTGCTCGCCGCCCATGACGGAGATCTTGGCGTTGGGCCACATCCACAGGAAGCGGGGGGAGTAGGCCCGGCCGCACATGGAGTAGTTGCCCGCGCCGTACGAGCCGCCGACGACGACGGTCAGCTTCGGCACGCGCGTGCACGCGACAGCGGTGACCATCTTGGCGCCGTGCTTGGCGATGCCGCCCGCCTCGTAGTCGCGTCCCACCATGAACCCGGAGATGTTCTGCAGGAACACCAGCGGGATGCCGCGCTGGTCGCACAGCTCGATGAAGTGGGCGCCCTTCTGGGCGGACTCGGAGAACAGGATGCCGTTGTTGGCGACGATGCCGACCGGGTGGCCGTGGATCCGGGCGAAGCCGGTGATCAGGGTCTGCCCGAACTCGCTCTTGAACTCGGCGAACCGGGAGCCGTCGACCACACGCGCGATGATCTCGCGTACGTCGTAGGGGGTGCGGGAGTCGACGGGCACGGCGCCGTACAGGCCGTACGGGTCCACCTTGGGCTCCGCGACGGGCGTGACCTCCCAGGGGAGGGACCGGCGCGCGGGGAGCGTGGCGACGATGTTCCGCACGATCCGCAGGGCGTGCGCGTCGTCCTCGGCGAGGTGGTCGGTGACTCCGGAGATCCGGGAGTGCACCTCGCCGCCGCCCAGTTCCTCGGCGGTGACGACCTCACCGGTGGCCGCCTTCACGAGCGGCGGGCCGCCCAGGAAGATCGTGCCCTGGTTGCGGACGATCACGGCCTCGTCGCTCATGGCCGGGACGTAGGCGCCACCGGCCGTGCACGAGCCGAGGACGGCCGCGATCTGCGGAATCCCGGCGCCGGACATCCGGGCCTGGTTGTAGAAGATCCGCCCGAAGTGCTCGCGGTCCGGGAACACCTCGTCCTGCATCGGCAGGAAGGCGCCGCCGGAGTCGACCAGGTAGAGGCAGGGGAGCCGGTTCTCCAGGGCGACTTCCTGCGCCCGGAGGTGCTTCTTCACGGTCATCGGGTAGTACGTGCCGCCCTTGACGGTGGCGTCGTTGGCGACGATCACGCACTCGCGCCCGCTGACCCGGCCGATCCCGGCGATCACTCCGGCGGCCGGGGCCTGGCCGTCGTACAGGCCGTCGGCGGCGAGCGGGGCAAGCTCCAGGAAGGGCGAGCCGGGATCGAGCAGTGTGTCCACCCGGTCCCGCGGCAGCAGCTTGCCGCGCGCGGTGTGCCGCGCCCGCGCCTTCTCGCCGCCGCCGAGGGCGGCTGCGGCCAGCTTGGCGCGCAGTTCCCCGACGAGTGCGAGGTGGGCTTGTTCATTGGCCCGCCAGGCCTCCGACGCGGGATCCGCCGCGCTCGTCAGCTCCGGTGCCTCGTGCATTCTTGCGGTCCCCTCACCCAGTGTTCGAACCGGTTAATGAGCGTTAACCATTGCGTTCAGGTTAACGACCGCTAACCCCGCTGTCTAGAATTACGGGCATGGTCACCAGAACCGACGCGCCCACCCGTCGCGAGCAGATCCTCAAGGAGGCCGCCCGGCTCTTCGCCGAGCGCGGCTTCCACGGTGTCGGTGTCGACGAGATAGGTGCCGCGGTCGGTATCAGCGGGCCCGGCCTGTACCGCCACTTCCCCGGCAAGGACGCGATGCTCGCCGAGCTGCTGGTGGGTATCAGCGGCCAGCTGCTGACCGGGGCCAAGCGGCGCCTGGCGGAGGCCGACGGGGAGACCAGCCCCTCGGCGGTGCTCGACTCCCTCATCGAGGGCCACATCGACTTCGCCCTCGACGACCGTCCTCTGATCACCCTGCACGACCGCGAGCTGGACCGCCTGCGCGACAGCGACCGCAAGCTGGTGCGCCAGCTCCAGCGGCAGTACGTCGAGCTGTGGGTGGAGGTGGTCCGCGAGGTCTACCCGGCCCTCACCGAGCCCGCGGCCCGCTCGGCGGTCCACTCGGTCTTCGGCCTGCTGAACTCCACCCCGCACCTGGGCCGCGCGGGCACCCTCCCGGGCCGGGGCACCACGGCCGTCCTGCTGCACCGGATGGCCCGGGGGGCGTTCGCGGCGGCGGGGGCGGCGGAGGGCTGAGCCGGGGGGCTGACGAGCCCGCCGGCGGACTTTCATCTCGGTAGCCTGGGGTCATGGGCCCCGGCGATCGGCCGCATGCGCCTCCCTGACGCGTCAGTGCCTGTCCGCCTCGTGCGGGTGGGCAAGCTCACCCTGGACGGGTGTCCTACTCATCGGTATCTTCGAGTCTGAGCAAGCGCTTAGACAGGTGGAGGTGGGCGGCATGCGCCGTACGGTGTTCAACGAGGATCACGAGGCGTTCCGGGAGACTCTTCGCGCCTTCATCGAGGCCGAGGTCGTACCGGTGTACGACGAGTGGTTCGCCGCCGGCCAGGCCCCGCGCGAGTTCTACTACAAGCTGGGTGAGCTGGGCGTCTTCGGCATCAACGTCCCCGAGGAGTTCGGCGGCGCCGGCCTGGACACCCACAAGTTCGAGGCCGTCCTGTACGAGGAGACCGCCCGTGCCGGTGTCACCTTCGGTGGCTCCAACGTGCACACGCTGCTCGGTCTGCCGTACGTCAAGCTGCTCGCCACCGACGAGCAGAAGAAGCGCTACCTGCCGAAGTTCGTCTCCGGCGAGGAGATGTGGGGCATCGCGATGACCGAGCCGGGCACCGGCTCCGACCTCGCGGGCATGAAGACCACCGCCAAGCTGTCCGAGGACGGCACCCACTACGTCCTCAACGGCGCCAAGACCTTCATCACCGGTGGCGTGCACGCCGACCGCATGATCGTCTGCGCCCGCACCGCCGCGCCCACCGCCGAGGACCGCCGTCACGGCATCTCCCTCTTCGTGGTGGACACCAAGGCCGAGGGCTACTCCATCGGCCGCAAGCTCGACAAGCTCGGCCTGCGTGTCTCCGACACCGCCGAGCTGGCGTTCGTCGACGTCAAGGTCCCCGTCGAGGACCTCCTCGGCGAGGAGAACAAGGGCTTCTACTACCTCGGCCACAACCTCGCCTCCGAGCGCTGGGGCATCGCCTTCGGCGCCTACGCGCAGGCCAAGGCCGCCGTCCGGTTCGCCAAGGAGTACGTCCAGCAGCGCACCGTCTTCGGCAAGACCGTCGCGTCCTTCCAGAACACCAAGTTCGAGCTGGCCGCCTGCCAGGCCGAGGTGGACGCCGCCGAGGCCGTCGCCGACCGTGCCACCGAGGCCCTCGACGCCGGTGAGCTGACCGCCGCCGAGGCCGCCTCCGCCAAGCTGTTCTGCACCGAGGTCGCCCACCGCGTGATCGACCGCTGCCTCCAACTGCACGGCGGCTACGGCTTCATGAACGAGTACCCGATCGCCCGCCTGTACGCGGACAACCGCGTCAACCGCATCTACGGCGGCACCAGCGAGATCATGAAGTCGATCATCGCCAAGGACATGGGTCTGTAAGGCCGGCGCAATCACTGGCCGGTACAACTACACGCCATGAGCCAAGCACTCCAGGGTCTCCTCGATCTGCTCGACCTTGAGCAGATCGAGGAGAACATCTTCCGCGGCCAGTCCCGCTTCGCCGTCGTCCCGCGGGTCTTCGGCGGGCAGGTCGCGGCGCAGGCGCTGGTCGCCGCCGGGCGGACGGTCCCCGCGGACCGGCCCGCCCACTCCCTGCACGCGTACTTCCTGCGCCCCGGCGACGCCGGCGTGCCCATCGTCTACAACGTCGACCGCATCCGCGACGGGCGTTCGTTCACCACCCGCCGCGTCGTCGCCGTCCAGCACGGCAAGCCGATCTTCCACCTCTCGGCGTCCTTCCAGACGTACGAGGAGGGGCTGGAGCACCAGGCGCCGATGCCGGCCGCGCCCGACCCGGCGGGCCTGCCCACCTCCCAGGAGCGGTTCCGCGGCTACGACCACCTCGTGCCCGAGGTCGTGGAGCGGTTCCTGGAGGCCCGCGAGGCGATCGACCTGCGGTACGTGGACGAGCCGCCGTACGGGCAGTTCGGCGAGCCGCGCGAGCCGCACTCCCAGGTGTGGTTCCGCACCAACGGCAAGCTCGACGACGACCCGCTGCAGCACGTCGTCCTCGCCACCTACGTCTCCGACATGACCCTCCTCGACTCCGTGCTGCTCGCGCACGGGCGCGGCGGCTGGGCCGTGGGGGACGTGGTCGGGGCCTCGCTGGACCATGCGATGTGGTTCCACCGCCCGTTCCGGGCCGACGAGTGGCTGCTGTACGACCAGGAGTCACCCTCCGCGCACGGCGGCCGGGGCCTGGGCCAGGCCCGTATCTACACCCAGGACGGGCAGCTCGCCATCACGGTCATCCAGGAGGGTGTGGTCCGCGTCCCGCGGTGACCCGTGAGGCATCCGGGAAGCAATCCGTTGCCCGAGGTGCCGAGTGGCTGGTGGGGTATTACGCTCTTTGAGTGAAGGCCGCAGTGCACGGAATGCCCGGCCGACGAGGCTCCGGCCCCCCGGGACCTCAGCCGCAGCACCCGTCCGCGCAATGGCGTACGGGTGGACTGAAGGCGTCGGCGGAACGCACCGTGCCCCCCTCTGAAGGCTGCGGTGACACCTGAAGACCGCGCCGCGAAGACTTCCCCTCTTGACCGCGGCGACGGCCATCCACCTCGCGTCTCCCTCCGGAAGCCGCGAGAACGATGGAACGGAAGGGCATTTCCTATGCGATCACAGCGCACTAGGCGCCTTGTCGCGATGTCCGCTGCCGGCCTGCTGATGGCCGGTGGAGCCGCCATCGGCGCGGCGGGCACCGCCTCGGCGGCGCCGGCACACAACGACCACGGCGGCTACAGCAGGGACTGCGGCGACCACGGACGCTGGTGGAACGACGACTGCGACCATGGCGGCTACGGCGGCTACGGCGACCACGGTGACCACGGCGGTTATGGCGGCGACCATGGCGGCTACGGCGACCACGGCGACCACGGCGGCTACGGCGGCGACCACGGCGGTTACGGCGGTGACCACGGCGGCTACGGCGGCGACCACGGTGGCGGCGGCTACGGCGGCGACCACGGCGGTGGCGGCTACGGCGGCGGTGACCACGGTGGCGGCGGCTACGGTGGCGGCGGTCACGGCGGTGGCGGCTACTGATCCGACCACAACCCGGAACCGAACACGATGTGCGGCCCTACGCCGGGGCCGCACATCGCACGTCAGGGCGCTCGACGCCACGGTCAGGGCCGGTTCACACCAGGCCCGCCTCCGCCAGCAGGTACGCCGTCATCGGGTCGTAGTAGCGGGGGCTGAGCACGTGGTCGTCGAGCGGCACGACCACCTGCACGGTGCCCTCGGACTCGGCGAGGAACAGCGCCGGGTCGTTGCAGTCGGCGTATCCGACGGAGTCCAGGCCGTGCTGTCCCGCGTACCCGGCCCAGCCGTGGTCGGCGACCACCAGGTCCGGCAGCGGACGCCCCTCGTGCTCAAGTCCCAGCAGAATGGCCCGCATCGGCTCGCCGGAGTGGGTGTGCCACAGCGTCGCCCCGTGCTCCAGGACGGCCACGTCCGCGAACTGCATGACGTAACCCTCGCTCGTCTGCAGCCCGTCCGGGATGACGACGACCTCGCAGCCGGCGGCGCGCAACGCGTCGGCCGTGGCCCGGTGCACGTCCAGCAGCCCGCCCGGGTGACCGGTGGCGAACAGCACCCGCTGCCGCCCGGCAGCGGCCTTGCGCAGCCGGGCCGCCATCCGGTCCAGCGCGTCCACGGTCAGCTCCGGGTCGATGGTGTCCTGCCCGTGCCGGTACTCGGGATCGTCGTTGACACCCACCCGCTCGGCCATGACCGCGAGCACGTCCTGCTCGTCCGTCCAGCGGTCGCCCAGTTCCAGGCCCAGCCAGTAGTTGCGGTCGCCGTTGGCCAGCTTGCGGTAGTGGGAGAGGTTGTTCTCGCGGGGCGTGGCGACGTCCCCCGCGATACGGGTCCTCACCAAGTGGTCGACGAGCTGAGCGCGGTTGGGTGTCCCGGATATCGGCATGCCTCCCATTGTGGGGCAGCGGCCGGTGCGCGTCCTCGGCTTATCGCACCCTGGGACGCGGGTCACGCCCCGTCCGTCGCCCCGTCCTTCACGGCTGCCGCAGCGCGAACCACAGCTCCATCCGTACGTCCATGTCGTCCAAGTCGGCGTCCAGCAGCGCCGCGCAGCGGGCGATGCGCTGCCGCACGGTGTTGCGGTGCACGCCCAGCGCCACCGCCGTACGGTCCCAACTGCCGTGCAGCGACAGCCAGGTGCGCAGGGTCGCGGTGAGCGCGGGCTGCCCGGCGAGCGGCGCGAGCAGCGCGCGGGCGTGCGCCTCGGCTTCCTGAGGGGGCACCAACTCCGCCAGGGCGGGCCGGGATCCGTGCCGCAGCAGCGGGGCGCGGGTGGCGCGGGCGCGGGCCAGGGCGCGGGCCGCCTGGGTGTCGGCGGCCGGCCACTCGCGCGGGTCGGCGGCGGCGCTGACGCCGAGGGTCCAGCCTGGCTGCGCGGCGGGCTCCCGCCCGGCCGGCACCAGGACCCGTACGACGTCCCGTCCGAGGTCGACCAGCGGCGAGCCGAGCGCGGCCCCGAGAGCGGAGGCGGCGACGGCGTCCGGAGGCTGGTTGTCGGGCCGCGCGTGCATGACGAGCCACCGGCCCTCCCCGAGCAGCGGCGCGACCGCCTCCGGTGCGGCGCCCAGCAGCAGCCGCACCAGCGCGGAGGAGCGGGCCGCGCCGCTGCCGCTGTGCTGCTCGCCGGTGAGGAGGGTGAGCAGGACGGCGGCGACGGAGGCGATGGTGTGGTCCCCGGGCTCCCGCCGCCCGGCGGCGACCCCGAGCACGAAGCCCTCACCGGCGCCGAGCGCGTAGGCGGCGAGGTGGGTCCCGCCGAGGGTGTCGGTGGCGGAGGCGGGGGTGGGGCGGGGCGCTCGTACGACGGCTGCCAGGCCCGCCAGCGCCTCGCCGACCCCCTTCGCCGGCTCCCGGCCCGCCGCGGCGATCTCCGTGCCGTCGGGGCCGTAGAGCACCGCACGGCCGCTCAGCCGCTGGGCCAGCCGGCGCAGTACGGACGGCACCGGATCGGGCCGGGAGGCGGCCGACGCGAGGCTCTGCTGGGCCTCCGTGACCCGGCGCAGCTCGGCCAGGCGGGCCTGGGCCATCAGCTGCCAGACCGCGCGGGCCACGCCCGAGAAGGTGGTCTGCGGCGGGACCTCCAGCAGAGGCAGCCCCTGGGCCTCGCAGGCGGCCACCAGCGCGCGGGGGACGGTGTCGTGCACGGGCGCGACGCCGAAGCCGAGGGCCGCGCCGCCGGCCGCGACGATCCGCGAGACGTAGTCGTCGAAGTACGTGCCCGAACTCGCCGCCGCCGGAATGTGGACCCCGGCCGTGAGCAGCAGCTCGCCGCCCAGCAGATACGGGTACGGGTCGGCCATCTCGGAGGTGTGCGCCCAGTGGACGGCGATGCCCGGGTCCGTCGGGCCGGCGATCTGGCGCAGGGCGAGATCCTCGCGGGCCAGCAGGGCCGAGAGCGGGACCGGCGGGGTGGGTGGGGTGATCGATTCCGGCATGGTGTGCACTCCCTCCATCCCGTACCCCTCGATTGGATGAAACGTACACTTCGCATCCGCTTTCCAGCCACTTAGTGTGGATAGCGGTCATCCGCATGAGACAGAAGGAATGCGAACCATGAACGGCAACGAGACGCCCCGCGGCCCCGTCGACTCCTCCCGCATCCCGCGGTACGCCGGCCCCGCGACCTTCGCGCGGCTGCCCCGCCTGGACGAGGTCGGCACCGCCGACGTCGCCGTGATCGGCGTGCCGTTCGACTCCGGCGTCTCGTACCGGCCGGGCGCCCGCTTCGGCGGCAACGCCATCCGCGAGGCCTCCCGGCTGCTGCGCCCGTACAACCCGGCGCAGGACGCCTCCCCCTTCGCGCTCGCGCAGGTGGCCGACGGCGGCGACATCGCCGTGAACCCCTTCAACATCAACGAGGCGGTCGAGACCATCGAGGCCGCGGCCGACGACCTCCTCGGCACCGGCGCCCGCCTGATGACCCTCGGCGGCGACCACACCATCGCGCTTCCCCTCCTCCGCTCGATGGCGAAGAAGCACGGCCCGGTGGCCCTGCTCCACTTCGACGCCCACCTGGACACCTGGGACACCTACTTCGGCGCCGAGTACACCCACGGCACCCCGTTCCGCCGCGCGGTCGAGGAGGGCATCCTCGACACGGAGGCGCTGTCGCACGTCGGTACCCGCGGCCCGCTGTACGGCAAGCAGGACCTGACGGACGACGAGAAGATGGGCTTCGGCATCGTCACGTCCGCCGACATCTACCGCCGCGGCGCCGACGAGGTCGCCGACCAGCTGCGGCAGCGCATCGGCGACCGCCCGCTGTACATCTCCATCGACATCGACTGCCTCGACCCGGCGCACGCGCCCGGCACGGGCACGCCGGAGGCGGGCGGCATGACCTCCCGCGAGCTGCTGGAGATCCTGCGCGGCCTGGCGTCCTGCAACCTGGTCTCGGCGGACGTCGTCGAGGTCGCCCCGGCGTACGACCACGCGGAGATCACGTCGGTCGCGGCCTCCCACACGGCCTACGAACTGACCACCATCATGAGCCGCCAGATCGCGGCGGCCCGCAACGCCTGACGCTCCTCAGGAGACCGAGAGCAGTGACACACGACCACGACCAGGTACTCCGCCCGACGCCCGCGCAGACGGAGGCCGCGCTGAACCCGCCCTCCCGTCGCCCGGCCACCACCCCTCATGGAGGCGCTTCGCGCCACGTGATGACTGGGCGCAACGGCGGAGACCTGGTCGTGGAGACCCTGGCCGGACTGGGCGCCACGACGGTGTTCGGCCTGCCAGGCCAGCACGCGCTGGGCATGTTCGACGCCCTGCGCCGCTCGTCACTGCGGTACATCGGCCTCCGGGTGGAGAACAACGCGGGCTTCGCGGCGGACGCGTACGGCCGGATCACGGGCGAGGCGGCCCCGCTGCTGCTGTCGACGGGCCCGGGCGCGCTGATGTCCCTCGCGGCGCTCCATGAGGCAGCCGCGGCCTCGGCCCCGGTCCTGGCGATCAGCAGCCAGATCCCGACGGCGGGCCTGGGCGGTGGCCGCCACGGCTACCTCCACGAACTCCCGGACCAGGCGGCCTCGTTCCGCGGCGTGGTCAAGTCGGTCCACACGGTCCGCACCCAGTCCCAGATCCCCTCGGCGATCGCGGACGCCTGGAAGTCGGCCCTGACGGCTCCGCACGGCCCGGTATGGGTGGAGATCCCGCAGGACGTACTGCTGTCCCCGGCGCTGCTGCCGGTGGTGACGGCACCGGACGCGACCCCGGACGACCTGCTCCCGCGCCCTGAACTGACGGCGGTGGCGGCGGACTTGCTGTCGAATGCCGCGCGCCCGGCGATCATCGCGGGCGGCGGGGTCGTACGCTCGGACGCCTCGGGCAAGCTGAAGGCGCTGGCCGAGACCCTGAACGCCCCGGTGGTGACCACCTTCGGCGGCAAGGGCGCGTTCCCCTGGACGCACCCCCTCTCCCTCCAGTCCTGGCTGGAGGACCGCCAAACGACGGACTTCCTGGAGGACGCGGACGTCCTGCTGGTGGTGGGCTCAGGCCTGGGCGAACTGTCTTCGAACTACCACACGTTCAAGCCCCGCGGCCGAGTGATCCAGATCGAGGCGGACCTGGGCAAGCTGGAGTCCAACCACCCCGCCCTGGGCATCCACGCGGACGCCCGCCTGGCGCTCCAGGCGCTGCTGGAGACGGTGGAACCGAGGCAGGACGAGTCGGCTCCGGAGCGCGTACGGGACCTGCTGTCAAAGGTGTCGGCGCGCATAGCGTCCCAGGAACTGACGCTGGAACAGGCGGTGTTGGCGGCGGTCCGCCGAGCACTGCCGTCCTCCTCCCCCTCCTTCTGGGACATGACGATCCTGGCGTACTGGGCCTGGTCGGCCTTCGACGCGCAGCGCCCCAACACCATGCACTCGGCCCAGGGCGCGGGCGGCCTCGGCTACGGCTTCCCGGCGGCGCTCGGCGCGGCGGCAGCGGACCCGACGCACCCGGTCCTGGCGGTCTCGGGTGACGGCGGCGCGATGTACTCGATCGCCGAGCTGGCGACGGCGAAGCAGTACGACCTGCCGGTCACCTGGCTGATCGTGGACGACGGCGGCTACGGCATCCTCCGCGAGTACATGACGGACGCCTTCGGCCACGCAACAGCCACGGAACTGACCCGCCCGGACTACGTGGCCCTGGCGGAATCCTTCGGCGTGCCGGCGGTGCGGACGACTCCGGAGACCCTGGAGGCGGACCTGGCGAAGGCGTTGGCGACACCGGGCCCCTCGGTGGTCGTACTCCCGGCGTTGTTGCGGATGTTCGCGCCTACACACCTGAGCTGAATACCCAGGGCGGCGTCGGTCAGACCGACTGAACGACGCCGCCCTGGCTGAACACCGGGCTCAGTAGGCGACTGTGGGCGGGGCGAGAGGAATGATCTCCCTGTCGAAGAAATCGTGGAAGTCGTCCCCGTGTTCGTACAGCGTGTCGAATCCGGCGGATGTTTCCCGGATCAGTGCTCGATCGGTGTAGCGGTTGGCTCCCATTGCGTTCCCGTCATCGTCGTAGAGCACTTCGTACATGGCGACGTCTCCGAGGATGACCACCTCGGGAACGGGACGGTCCTTCTCGATGTCGGAGATCTTGCGGGCGTCGAGCACCCTGATGTTGTCGCCCAACTCCACGCGCAGGCGTAGGACGAAGAGTTCCCATTGCACGTACGGGGTCACCGGGAACTCCACCACGCGAAGGCGACGCTGCAGAATGCTCAGCCGTGCCGCCTCGCGGAACTGCCGTGTATAGATATCGCGTTTCTCCTGGATGAGGGACAGCGCACGGTCCCATTCCCCGGCGGCGAAGGTTTCCCAGCTGGCGAATCCGCGTTCTTTGAAGTTCTGTCCTCGTTCGAGCTTGTTCAGGTGGCGGATTCCACTCTCGTAGACCTGGCGGAAGTCCGCATGATAGGCGGGGCGATCCATGCGTTCGGGGAGCCCGTGCGGGAAGGAGTCAAACATTCGGGATATCCGGTTTCGCCGCGATCAGCATGTTCCTTGGGATGACTACGAGCCGTTCGTCTGCTCCGATGGAGACCCCGGTCGGCAGCTTCTCACCCAGTGACTCTGTGAGGTCGCGGCCGATGACGGCGATGTCCCCGTTCTCGAGTTCCCAGATGTCAGGGCAGTCGGGGTTGTCGGTGGTGTTCCCTAACTCCTGCGGTGATTTTCCCAGGCGCCGCTTGAATGTCGTGGTCGGATCGACTTCCCACGGCCTGGTCATGGCCATCGCCCCCTCGATTGGGCCAGAGTCTGATTACTGTAGCGCTGTAGGTATCGGCTCGGCCATGCCATAAGTGGACGTGGTGAAGAGGGCGTGGACGGCCCCTGGTTGTCCCGTCCGGCTCGAGAGTGCGACGATGAGTGGTCACGAAACGCACCGTACCAAAGCGCGACAGATGCGGGCTATTCGGCATACAGTCCGAAGATTCGGAAGGTTTTGGGCAGGGGGAGCTGTGGACTCAGATACGGCATTACTCGCGCAGAGCGCGGGAGTCACACTGGTCACCTTGATTACCACCGATGCCTGGGAGCGCACCCGAGAGGGGATCACGCAACTGTGGCGCCGCATGCAGCCGCACCGCGCCGAGGCTGTCGCCGCCGAATTGGAAGCCACCCGCGAAGATGCCCTGGCGGCCGGCGAGGCTGAAGACCAAGAGACGCTCGGCGAACTGCACCTGGAGTGGCAGGGTCGGCTGCGGCGTCTGCTCGCCGCCCAGCCCGGCGCCGCTGTGGAACTGCGCAGACTCCTCGACGACCTTGAGCCGAGGGGCGCGGCGCGTCCTGCGATCACCCAGCACGCCAGTGCCTCCGGCCACGCCCGGATCTACCAGGCTGGACGAGACCAGCACAACGCGCAGCGATGACAGGCTCGATGGACGGCCGTGCCGAGGACCGCGGCCGTGTCTACCAGGCGTCGGGCGACCAGCACATCAGCGAACACCACCACTACGGTGAAGAGACGGCCACGCCCGGCGGCCCCGACTCGGTTCGCCATCCGGCCGTCGGTCGGCCTCCGTTCGTTCTCCGCGACCGTGCCGAGGTGCTAGAACGGCTGCGGGAGGGGCGTAGCGGCGAGGTCTACGTGCTATACGGCATGGGCGGCTGCGGCAAGACCGCGGTCGCCTACACGTTCTTCCAGCTGGCCACCAGCGAATACGGCAGGGTGGGCCTGTGGGTCAGCGCCTTTGACCGCGCGAGCCTGCGCGCAGGCATGCTTGCCGTCGCCGCCGACCGGGGTGCCGGTGACGGCGAACTGCTGGCCGCCCGCAACGGACTGCGCCCCGCCGCCGATCTCGTCTGGCAGTATCTCGACCGCTCCGCCGAGCCCTGGCTGCTGGTACTCGACAACGCCGACCAACCCGAGATCCTCCGGGACGGCAGTTGGCTGCGCACCAGTCCACGCGGCACAGTCGTGGTGACCACGCGCCGTTCGGCCGCCCGCTGGTGGCCGGGGGCACAGCTGCAGCACATCGGCTTACTGCCGCGTGAGGACGCCGCGCGGGTGCTGCGGGACCTCGCCCCGCACAGCGGCACACAGGAAGAGGCGGCGCAGATCGCGGAACGGCTCGGCCGGCTGCCCCTCGCCCTCACGCTGGCAGGCGGCTTCCTCTCTCAGCAAGTACTCGATCCCTGGACGATGGAGACCTACGGGCGCCGTCTTGAGGACGGGGAAGGAGTCGAGCTCATCGATCAGGGGGCCGATGCCTTGTCCGAGGAGGATCCTCGGCACCTGGTCGGCCTGACGTGGCAACTGACACTCGATGCGTTCGAAGCCCGCGGCCTGCCCGAAGCGACCGCGCTGCTCAGGCTCCTGTCGCGCTTTGCCCCCGAGCCGCTGCCGCTGTCGCTGCTCAACAGCGCTGAGATCAGCGGTGTCCTTCTCCGCGCCCGCTGCGAAACCGCACTGAGAGCGCTGCTCGATCAGTCGCTGACCGAACTGGTCGACGTCGGCGTGCGGTGCGTACAGAGTCACGCGGTGCTGCTCGACAGCGTCGCGGCAGCGACCCCGGCGGACAAGGTGCCGGCTCTCAGCGCCACAGCGGTCCGATTGTTCGACGCGGCCGTGCCCGCTGTACCCGACGCGGGCCCCTACGATCCGCTGCTTCGACTGCTGGTGCCCCACGCGCTCGCCCTGCTGCGACACGTCAGCGACCCGCCGACAACGGCCGACGCACTGGCCGTGGCGACCAGGCTGTCCACCGCCCTGCACCGCACCGGAGACTACCTGTCCGCCTGGGAGACCGCCCGGGCCGCCGCGGACCTCGGCGAGCGCCAGCTCGGCGCGGAGCACCGCCTCGTACTGGCCGCCCGCTCCAGAGCCGGACGGGCGCTCTTCCGGCTGGGCAGGTACACCGAGGCCGAACTGCTGCTCAGGCGCGTCCGCGCGGCCCAAGAGCGACTACTTGGGGCCGACGATCCTGACACCTTGGACAGCGGTCACGGCCTGCAACTCGTACTCGGAAATCTGGGGAGACGGGACGAGGCCGTCTCGCTCCTGCGGTCCACGGTCGCCGGCAGGCAAAGGGCACTGGGCCCCGCCCACCCACTGACGCTGCGTTCCCGCTCAAGCCTGCTGGTCCTGCTGTCCGCGTCCGAGATCGTCGCCGAAGAAGACGGCGCGCTGCTTTCCCTGCCCTCGGACTGCGTCCACTCCCTCGGCCCCGACCACACTGTGACCTTGGGCGCCCACCACAACCACGCCTGGGCCCTGTACCTGCTGGGCCGTTTCGGCGAGGCCGACGAGGAGATTCGGCTGGTCACCGAGGCATACCGGCGACGCTTCGGTCCCGACTACCCGATCGCGCTCTCGGCTCAGCAGCTCCTGTCGCGAACCCAGGCTGCACGGGGCCACGTGGACGCGGGGATCGAGATCATGACGGATGTCGTGGCCAGGCGGCAACGCGGCCTGGGAGCCGACCACCCGTTCACCACTGCCAGTCGGCAGCTCCTCAGCGATTTCGCGTCGGGACAATGGCGCCCGCCCGGAGCGTGACGGGTACGCGCCTGCGGCATGCGCTCTTCCTCGTCGGCAAGACGGCCGTAGCTCATCGCCTTGCGCTTGGAGGCGCTGGCCTCCGGTTTGGTGCCGTCCAGGACCAGCGAGCGAGTGAAGGTGGCGGCGGCGTAGCGAGGGATGAGGTTTACTTTCAGCGCCTCGCCTGTACAGAGCTGTTGATGTGTTTCCGGGGGTGCTCAGGCGAGGAACTCGCTGTTCTTCACGGCTGTGATGAACGTCGACCAATCGGCTGCGGAGAAGATCAGTGCGGGGCCGTGCGGAACTTTGGAGTCGCGGACGGGGACGCCGGAGGGGTGGTTGTCGAGGACTTCGAGGCAGCTGCCGGCGTTGTCATCGCTGTGGGACGACTTGCGCCAGCCGCTCAGCACGGCGCCGTTCGGGATTGTGCGGTCAGTCATGGTGCCCGTACTCCTTCGCGGTGGCCCTGAGCAGGGCCAGTGACTCCTTCAGAGACAGCGCGTCGCTCAGCGCGAGCTCGTAGCGACTCTGCAACGCGCGGACCACGGACGGGGAATCGTGCAACTTCCCCACCCACAGGCCCTCACCGTACGCCAGGGGCGGCTGGTCCTCGAACCACATCAGCGTGAGCATGCTGGTCGCCAACGGATGAAGGCCCACACCAAACGGCATCACGTGTACGCGGATGCGCCCGATCTCAGCGAGACGAACGACGTGCATGAGTTGCTCGGCCATGATGTCCCCGCCGGCCACGGGGCGTCGCAGCAGCGTCTCGTCCAGCAGCGCCCACACTACGGGCGTCACCGGATCTTCGAGGATCTTCGCGCGCTCAAGGCGTGTGACAACTCGCCTGTCACGCTCGTCTTCACTCACCGGAGGGAACGCCGCGCCGAGAACCGCACGTGCGTACCTTTCCGTCTGGAGAATGCCCGGGAAGAACGCCAGGGCGAACTCGCGGATCATCACCGCCTGTTGTTCGAGTGCGCGTACCGCCTCGAAGTAGTCAGCTGTCGCCACATCCTCCTGCGGGAGGAAGCTGCTTAACACGTCTCCCGTGTTCAGGGCCTTGTCCAGGCGCCGCGCGTCCTCCTTCGACGGCATCCGGCGGCCCGCCTCGATGTGGGCGATGTGCGAACGCGTCATCATCGCCATGTCGGCCAGCTCCTGCTGTGTCAGCCCCGCCGCTTCCCGCTGCTGCCTGAGCCAGTCACCGTACGTGTTCGCCATGGCTACCCCTTTGTGACAAATGCCTTGTCACATCCGACCCTCTGGCGAGCCTAGCGGCGACCGTCTCACTCTGTGAGTGGATCGCAACACAAAGCGAAACCCCCGCGACCGTGCGACCGGTCCGGGGGCGTGGCCATCAATCCATCCCCAGTTCCAAGGAAGTTGACGACATGAGTCACCGTACCGCCCGCCGCCTCTTCGAGACGGTGCTACGGCCCTTTCGCCGCCCCCGCCGGAACGCCGACTCCCCGCACATGAACGGGCCGACCGTCCACCACACCGGTTACCGGCCCCCGCGGCCGGAACTCCCGGCCAGGGTGCCGGGGATCGGCATCGGGTCGTGCGGTATGCCCGCGGGCGTGGAGGTGAGCAGGTGACGGGCGACATGAACGCGGCGAACGGTGCGACCGGCGCACGTCTGCTGCCCTGGGCGGGGTCGGAGGGCAAGCCCTGCTACCTGGTGACCGACGGAGCCGGCTATCTCTCCAAGGTGGCCGACACCGTGGAGAGCGTGCAGCTCGGGATGGCGACCGACCTCCTCGACCACGCGGCCGACATGCTCGCCGATCACCGTGCGACGTCCGCGCAACTCCGGTTTCTGCTCGGCCGGATGAGCGAGGCGCTGACCGCCGTACACCGGATCGCGCAGAGCCGGGGCGACCGCCTCCCCTGCCCGGCCGGTGACGACTGATCCCACCTGCGCTCGAATCCCTGTGCAACTATCGGCCGCCCTGGCGAGTCAAGGGAGGCGGCTGCGTCCACTACGTAGCCGTCTCACCTGAAAGGGACGGGGGAAACTCCATGACTCGCCACACGTCCCGGCGGGCCCGTGTGCTCGGTGCCGGGCTTGCCGCCGGTGTGCTCATACCCACCGTGGCCGCCGCCACCCCGGCCGCCGCGGCCACGCCGACTGTCAGCTGTACGTCCGCCACCAACGCGGCTCTGGCCACCAAGCTGCAGAAGGACATCACGGCCGCCCTCGCCACCCGCAGGGGCACCGTGGCCGTCGGTGTGTACGACCGCGTCACCAAGACGACGTGCGCACTGCGGCCCACCTACTCCTACGACTCCGCCAGCACCGTCAAGGTCACCGTCCTCGCCACGTTGCTGTGGGACGCGAAGCTGCACAACCGCTATCTGACCGACCGTGAGGTCACGCTCACCCGGGCCATGATCACGCAGTCGGACAACAATGCGACCACCACACTCTGGAAGCAGCTCGGACTGACGAAGATCAAGGGCTTCCTGGCCGCCGCCGGGATGACGAAGACCGTGCCCGGGGCGAACGGCTACTGGGGTCTGACCCAGATCAACGTCACGGACGAGCAGAAGCTGCTCAAGCTCATCACCGCCAAGAACACCGTGCTGAGCGACAACTCCCGCGCGTACATCCTGAAGCTGATGAGCCAGGTCATCTCCTCGCAGCGCTGGGGCACGCCCGCCGGGGCGCCGTCCACCGTCACCGTGCACGTCAAGAACGGCTGGCTGCCGCGCTCCACGCACGGCTGGCGCGTGCACAGCCTCGGCACCTTCAACGGCAACGGCCACGACTACATGATGTCCGTGCTCACCTGGGACAACAGCACCATGGACTACGGCGTCAACACCATCCAGGCCGTGGCCAAGGTCATCCACAAGGACCTCGTCCCGACCACGTCCACCGCCACCGCCCTGCGCTACACACCGACGTCCGACCCGGCCGAGGCGATCCCAGCCGTGCCGTCGAGCGGCTGACACTTCACGAGGTGGCCCACCGGGCGTCACCGGCCCGTCCTACGGTGACGCCCATGCGCCTGCGAACCGTACTCGCCACCCTCACCGCCGGCCTGGCGGCGGCCACCAGTCTGACCGCCACCGGGCCAGCCGTTGCCAACTCGGCCACGGATCACGCCTGTTCGTCCACCGTCGCCCTCGACCGCTTCTCCGACGCGCTCGACAAGACGACGTACGACGGCACCTTCGTCGGCAACTTCTCCGCGCTCGCGGTGGACCGGGACGGATCGATCGCGGCCCTGGAGGACCGGTCGGCCCTCTTCGGCCTGGACCCGACGACCCTTCAGCCGACGTCGGCCGTCCACCTCGCCGACGAGAACGGCGCCGACCTCGACTCGGAGGGGCTGGTCATCGATCGCGACGGCACCCGGCTGATCACCTCCGAGAACGAGCCGTCCGTCCGGCGTTACTCCCGCGACGGGAAGATCCTCGACCGGCTCCCGGTGCCGTCCTCCCTGCTGGTCGCCCCGGCCGGGCGCGCCACCGGCAACCAGACCTTCGAGAGTCTGACCCTGCTCCCCGACGGCCGCACCCTGCTGGCCTCCATGGAGTACGCGATCTCCGGGGACAGCACCGGCATCGTCCGCTTCCAGACCTGGCGCCGGACCGAGGGCAACCACTTCGCGCTCTCCGCCCAGTACGCCTACCGCACCGACGACGGCCTCGGTGTCCCGGAGGTCCAGGCCACTCCCGACGGCCGTCTCCTCGTCCTGGAGCGCGGCTTCACCGCCGGCGTCGGCAACACGGTCCGCCTCTACCTGGCCGACATACGCCACGCCACGGACACCAGCGGAACCGAGAACCTCACCGGGCAGCCCGACGTCCGTCTGATCCAGAAGACTCTCCTCGCCGACATCGCCGACTGCCCGAGCCTGGGCGCGACCGCCAGGCAGCCCCAGCCCAACCCCTTGCTGGACAACATTGAGGGCATGACGATCACGGGCCGTGACCACACCGGTCGCCTGCGGGTCCTGCTGGTGAGCGACGACAACCAGAGGGCCACCCAGACGACCCGGTTCTATTACTTGCGCGTACGTGTCTGACGCCTGCCGTTGTTTTGTTGCAGAGGGATGAAATTCGCTCGCCTGTGCGTTGGTGTGTTCCGGTAGATCAGGAGCAGACCAGGACCGACGGAGGCACCAGCGTGGCAGCGCAACGGGGATGGGCACGGAGGCTGGCGGGATACGCCTGGCGGTATCCGAAGGACGTCGTCCTCGCTCTGGGCTCGTCCCTGGCCGGTATGGCCGTCATGGCCGTCGTCCCGCTGATCACCAAGGTGATCATCGACGACGTGATCGGCGACCACAGCCGCTCCATGGGGCCCTGGGCCGGCGCCCTGATCGGTGGCGCCGTCTTCGTCTACGCGCTCACCTACATACGCCGCTACTACGGCGGCCGGCTCGCCCTCGACGTCCAGCACGACCTGCGGACCGAGATGTACGGCACGATCACCCGGCTCGACGGCCGCCGCCAGGACGAGCTGTCGACCGGGCAGGTCGTCGGCCGGGCCACCAGCGACCTCCAGCTGATCCAGGGCCTGCTCTTCATGCTCCCGATGACCATCGGGAACGTCCTGCTCTTCCTCATCTCCCTGGCGATCATGGCGTGGCTGTCGCTGCCGCTGACCCTGGTCGCCCTCGCCGTCGCCCCCGCCCTCGCCTGGATCGCCAAGCACAGCCGCAGCAAGCTGCACCCCGCCACCTGGTACGCGCAGGCCCAGGCCGCCGCCGTGGCCGGAGTGGTCGACGGCGCCGTGAGCGGCGTACGCGTGGTGAAGGGCTTCGGACAGGAGGAGCAGGAGACCGGAAAGCTCAGGGAGGTCGGCCGCAAGCTCTTCGCGGGGCGGCTGCGCACCATACGCCTGAACAGCAAGTTCACCCCGGCGCTCCAGGCCGTACCCGCCCTCGGCCAGGTGGCCATGCTGGCGCTCGGCGGCTGGCTGGCCGTGCGCGGGCACATCACACTCGGCACCTTCGTCGCCTTCTCCACCTACCTCGCCCAGCTGGTCGGCCCGGTCCGCATGCTCGCGATGGTCCTCACGGTCGGCCAGCAGGCCCGCGCCGGCACCGAGCGCGTCCTGGAGCTGATCGACACCGAGCCGACCCTGCAGGACGGCACCCGGACTCTGCCCGCCGACGCACCCGCGAGCGTCGAGTTCGACGACGTGTCCTTCGGGTACGACAGCGGCTCCAAGGTCCTCGACGGGCTCAGCCTCGAAATACAGCCCGGCGAGACCCTCGCCGTCGTCGGCTCCTCCGGCTCCGGCAAGTCCACGCTCTCCCTCCTCCTCCCGCGCTTCTACGACGTCACGCACGGCGCCGTCCTGATCGGCGGGCACGACGTGCGCGAGCTGACCCTGGACTCGCTCAGGGCCGCGATCGGGCTGGTTCCGGAGGACTCGTTCCTGTTCTCCGAGACCGTCCGTGCCAACATCGCCTACGGCCGCCCGGACGCCACCCAGGAGGAGATCGAGGCCGCCGCCCGTGCCGCTCAGGCGGATCGATTCATCGCCGAGCTGCCCGAGGGCTACGACACCAAGGTCGGCGAGCACGGCCTGACCCTCTCCGGCGGCCAGCGCCAGCGCATCGCGCTCGCCCGCGCCCTGCTCACCGACCCGCGCCTGTTGGTCCTGGACGACGCCACCTCGGCCGTGGACGCCCGTGTCGAGCACGAGATCCACGAGGCCCTCAAGCACGTCATGGAGGGCCGGACCACCCTCCTGATCGCCCACCGGCGCTCCACCCTGAACCTCGCCGACCGCATCGCCGTCCTCGACGGGGGGCGGCTGGCGGATCTCGGCACGCACGAGGAGCTCCAGGAGCGCTCCGCCCTCTACCGCCGGCTGCTCACCGACCCGGACGAGCTGGGCGGAGTCTCCCCGGGCCACGCCCTGCCGCCCGTGCCGCAGGAGGACACCAGCGTCCGCGAGGAACTGGACGCCGAGTTCGACGCCGAGCGCGGGGTCACCCCGCGGCTGTGGACCGGCGACCGTGAGGCCAAGAACGCCGAGGACACAGCGCTGGCCGGCTCCCCGGCCACCCCGGAGCTGCTCGCCCAGGTGGCGGCGCTGCCCCCGGCCACCGACACCCCGGACATAGACGAGGCCCGCGCGGTGCGCCCCGAGGAGTCCTACGGCCTCCGCCGCCTGCTGCGCGGCTTCGGGCCGCCCCTCCTCCTCAGCCTGCTGCTCGTCGCCGTCGACGCGGGCGCCGGTCTGCTGCTGCCCGTGCTGATCCGCCACGGCATCGACCAGGGCGTCACCAAGATGGCCCTCGGCGCGGTCTGGGCGGCTTCGCTGCTGGGCCTGCTCACCGTGCTGGTGCAGTGGACGGCGCAGATCGGCGAGACGCGGATGACCGGCCGTACCGGCGAACGCGTGCTGTACGCGCTGCGGCTGAAGATCTTCGCCCAGCTCCAGCGGCTCGGCCTCGACTACTACGAGCGCGAGCTGACCGGCCGGATCATGACGAGGATGACGACGGACGTCGACGCCCTCTCGACCTTCCTGCAGACCGGTCTGGTCACGGCGTTCGTCTCGGTCGTCACCTTCCTCGGCATCATGGTCGTCCTGCTGGTGCTCGACGTGCAGCTCGCCCTCGTCGTGTTCACCACCCTGCCCCCGCTGATCATCGCCACCTTCTTCTTCCGCCGGGCGAGCGTGAAGGCGTACGAACTCGCCCGTGAGCGCGTGTCGGTGGTCAACGCCGACCTCCAGGAGTCGGTGGCGGGGCTGCGGATCGTGCAGGCCTTCCGGCGCGAGCGGGACGGCGGCGCGCGGTTCGCCGAGCGCAGCGACAGCTACCGGCGCGCCCGCATCCGCGGCCAGTGGCTGATCTCCGTCTACTTCCCGTTCGTGCAGCTGCTGTCCTCCGTGGCCGCGGCGGCCGTGCTGATCTCGGGCGCGCACCGGGTGGAGGCGGCCACGCTGACCACGGGCGCGCTGGTGGCATACCTGCTCTACATCGACCTGTTCTTCGCGCCCGTCCAGCAGCTCTCCCAGGTCTTCGACGGCTACCAGCAGGCCACGGTCTCGCTGGGCCGCATCCAGGAGCTGCTGCGCGAGCCGACGTCCACGAAGTCCGCCGAGGAGCCCCGGGACGTCCTGTCCCTGCGCGGCGACATCGGATTCGAGGACGTGCACTTCGCTTACGGGGACGACGAGGAGGCCCTGGGGGGCATAGACCTCAGGATCCCCGCCGGGCAGACGGTCGCCTTCGTCGGCGAGACCGGCGCCGGCAAGTCGACCCTGGTGAAGCTGGTGGCCCGGTTCTACGACCCCACCGGCGGGCGGGTCACCGTGGACGGCACGGACCTGCGCACCCTGGACCTGACGTCCTACCGTCACCGCCTCGGGGTCGTCCCGCAGGAGGCGTACCTCTTCCCGGGCACGATCCGGGACGCCATCGCCTACGGCCGCCCGGAGGCCACCGACGCCGAAGTCGAGGCGGCGGCACGGGCGGTGGGCGCGCACGAGATGATCGCCACGCTCGACGGCGGCTATCTGCACGAGGTCGCCGAGCGCGGCCGTAACCTCTCGGCCGGGCAGCGCCAGCTGATCGCCCTCGCCCGCGCCGAACTCGTGGACCCGGACGTCCTGTTGCTGGACGAGGCGACGGCCGCCCTGGACCTGGCCACCGAGGCCCAGGTCAACATGGCCACCGACCGCCTCGCGGGCCGCCGTACGACGCTGGTGGTCGCCCACCGGCTCACCACCGCGGCCCGCGCCGACCGGGTGGTGGTGATGGACCACGGCCGGGTCGCCGAGGACGGCAGCCACGCGGAACTCCTGGCCCGCGACGGCCGGTACGCCGAGCTGTGGCGCACGTTCATCGGCCAGTCCGAACCGGAGGAGCCGGTGGGCGCCTCCCGCTGACCCCGTCTCACCGCCTTCTGACGGTCGTGCAACCATGCAACACACGCGTGCGTCCGTACATCAGTACGTAAGTACGGGAGTACGAGCATGGCCGTCGTCTGACGGGGAGGACTCAGTGGACAGTGGTGCGATACGCCGGCGCCTGGCGCTCGGTGCGGCGGTGCTGGCCGCGTCCGGGGCATTCGCTCTCGCGGTGCCGGGCAGCGCGCAGGCGGCGGACAGTGCCTGCACCGGACGCACGGTGCGGACCCTGCCGTTCAGATCCGGTGTCGTGCAGGTCTACAAGCGCGACGGCTACGTCTGCGCCATGACCGTCACCAAGAAGCCGGGCGTGACCCGCTGGATGATGGTCAGCGTGCAGGCCCGCGGCAACCGGGCCGTCGTGGACAAGGGCTACTTCAGGCACCACGCAGGCCCGATCACCGTGCATGCCGGCCACCGCTGCGTCTACATCAAGGGTTCGGTGGGCCCGGACTCGGTCGACTCCGGCTGGATCCTGTGCTGACGACGTGCTGAGGACGTGCTGACGACGGGACCTAGTACGTCAGCCCGTATCCGATCGGGAACAGCACCCGCGCCGGATCGTCCGCCCGCTGCACCGGAACCGGCAGCCGTCCGTGCGGCGCCACCCGTCCGGCGATCACCCGTGCGGCGGCGCGCAGTTCCGTGTCGGTCCAGGAGTAGGTCGCCAAGTAGCCCTTGACGGCGGTGAGTTGGGCCACGTCGTAGGGGTTGCGGACGGCGATCGCCACCACCGGCCTGCCCGTGGCGAGCAGTTGCTGCACGAGGGTCTTCTGGGCGCTGCCCGCCGTCACGTTGTACGTGCCGACGACCACCGCGTCCGCGTCCCGCGCCGCCGTGACCGCCTTGTCGATGGTGGCGGCGGAGGGTGCGGTGCCGGTGGACAGCGCGGTGGCGGTGAAGCCCAGCTCGGTGAGGGCGGCGGCCAGCACGCCCGTGGGCGGGCCGGTGGTGCCGGACGGGGAGGCCGGATCGGCGCCGACGACGAGGATCCGGGGCTGCGTACGGCGGTCGAGCGGGAGGATGCCGCCCTCGTTGACGAGCAGGGTCGTGGTCCGCTCGGCGATGCGGTCGGCGGTCTCCAGATGCTCCTCGGTGCCCACCGTGCAGTCGACGCCGGCCTGGCTGACGTACGGCTGCTCGAGGAGCCCGAGCCGCGTCTTCAGCCGCAGGATCCGCAGGATCGATTCGTCCAGGCGTGTCTCGGTCAGCTCGCCCGACTGGACCGCCTTGAGCACCGCGTGCCAGGCCACATCGATCGAGGGCGGGTTGAGCAGCTGGTCGACCCCGGCCTTGAGCGCCAGCACCGGCACCCGGTCGTCGCCGTACTTCGTGCGGACGCCCTCCATGCCGAGGGAGTCGGTCACCACGACCCCGTCGTAGCCGAGTTCGCCGCGCAGGATGCCGGTCAGGATCGGATGCGAGAGGGTGGCCGGGTCGCCGGAGTCGTCGAGGGCCGGGAACTGGATGTGCGCGGTCATGACCGAGTCGATGCCCGCCTCGATCGCCGCCCGGAACGGCACCGCGTCCAGCTTCTCCCACAGCTCCCGGCTGTGCGTGATGACCGGGAAGCCGGTGTGGCTGTCGACGGCGGTGTCGCCGTGCCCCGGGAAGTGCTTGGCGGTCGCCGCGACCCGGGAGGCCTGATACCCCTTCACCTCGGCCGCGACCAGCTCCGCCACCGTGGCCGGGTCCGCCCCGAACGACCGTACGCCGATGACGGGGTTGGCCGGATTGACGTTCACGTCGGCGTCGGGGGAGTAGTCCTGGTTGATGCCCATCGCGCGCAGCTCGGCGCCGGAGATCCGGCCGAGGGTGCGGGCGTCGGACCGGGAGCGGCCCGCGCCCATCGCCATCGCACCCGGGAACAGTGTGGCCGGCTTGCCCACCCTGCACACTATGCCGTGCTCCTGGTCGGTGGTGATCAGCACCGGCAGGCCGCGGGGCTGCTCCAGGGAGGCCCGCTGGATCCCGTTGGACAGGTCCGCGATCTGGTGGGGATCGCGGGTGTTGTGCGCCCAGCTGAAGTAGATGATCCCGCCGACCCGGTACTTCGCGATCAGCTCGGCGGCCGTACGGACCCCGAGCTCCTTGAGGTTGGCGTCGATGTCGGCCTGGTCGGGGGCGGTGGCGGAGTGGCCGTAGACCCGCATCACGAAGAGCTGGCCGACCTTCTCCTCCAGCGTCATGCGGGAGACGAGGGCGCGCAGTCGGCGGTCGCCCTCGGGGTCGGCGGCGTGGGCGCTCGTCGGTACGGTCAGGGCGGCGGTGAGAACCGCGGTCGCGGCGAGGACGGCCCGTCTGGACGGCCGTGCGCTGTTCCTGCTGTTTCCCGTGCCGTTTTCCGTGCTGTTTCCCGTGCTGCTGTCGTGCACGTGCGCTCCTTCCGGAGGAGAACCGCTGAAGGAAACTTCCGAGCAGCCACCAATATCCGGGAAGTTTCTTTCCGTCAAGGCAATGCGCAGCGCCCATAAGGGTGATCGTCCAGCCCCTGGACCGCCGGGCCCGGCGCGCGGGCGGGGCTGCGATCATGTGGCCATGCCCGCTGTCGAGATCCCCGGTTCCAAGTCCATCACCGCCCGCGCGCTCTTCCTCGCCGCTGCCGCCGACGGCGTAAGCACCCTCGTCCGGCCCCTGTCCTCGGACGACACGGAGGGCTTCGCCGAGGGCCTGGCCCGGCTCGGCTACCGGATCGGCCGTACGCCGGACGCCTGGCAGGTGGACGGCCGCCCGCAGGGTCCGGCGGTCGCCGAGGCCGAGGTCTACTGCCGCGACGGCGCCACCACCGCCCGCTTCCTGCCCACCCTGGCCGCCGCCGGCCACGGCACCTACCGCTTCGACGCCTCCCCGCAGATGCGCCGCCGCCCCCTCGGCCCCCTCACCCGGGCCCTGCGCGACCTGGGCGTGGACCTGCGGCACGAGGAGGTCGAGGGCCACCACCCGCTCACCGTCCACGCGGCCGGCGTCGAGGGCGGCGAGGTCGTGCTGGACGCGGGCCAGTCCTCCCAGTACCTGACCGCGCTGCTGCTGCTCGGCCCGCTGACCCGCGCGGGCCTGCGGATCCGGGTGACCGACCTGGTGTCGGCGCCGTACGTCGAGATCACGCTCGCGATGATGCGGGCGTTCGGCGTGGACGTCGTCCGCGACGGCGACGTCTTCGAGGTGCCGGGAGGCGGCTACCGGGCCACCACCTACGCGGTGGAGCCGGACGCCTCGACCGCGAGCTACTTCTTCGCCGCCGCGGCCCTCACCCCGGGCCGCGAGGTGACCGTGCCGGGCCTCGGGGCGGGGGCGCTCCAGGGCGACCTGCGGTTCGTCGAGGTGCTGCGGCGGATGGGCGCCGAGGTGGAGGTCGCCGAGGACCGGACGACCGTACGCGGCACGGGAGTTCTGCGCGGCCTCACCGTCAACATGCGGGACGTCTCCGACACCATGCCGACGCTCGCCGCGCTCGCGCCGTTCGCCGACGGGCCCGTCCGCATCGAGGACGTGGCCAACACGCGGGTCAAGGAGTGCGACCGGCTGGAGGCCTGCGCGGAGAACCTCCGGCGGCTCGGCGTGGACGTCGCGACCGGCCCGGACTGGATCGAGATCCGCCCGGGCTCACCCCTTCCGGGGGCGGAGATCAAGACCTACGGCGACCACCGCATCGTCATGTCCTTCGCGGTCACCGGGCTGCGGGTACCGGGGCTGACCTTCGACGACCCCGGGTGCGTACGCAAGACGTTCCCCGGCTTCCACGAGGCGTTCCGGGCGGCTTTCGGGGAGCCGGACGGGCTCGGCTGAGGGGGGCGGGCCGGGCTCGCCAGGCGCCCGCCTCGCGCCGCCCTACGCCGCGTCCGGTGCCGTGGCCGCCTCTCGCAGCTGCGGCGTCGAGCCGGCCACCGCCGCCACCGCCAGTACGCACAGCAGGCCGCCCGTGACCAGGGAGGTCGTGCCGGAGGTCCAGCGGGCGACCAGGCCGCCGCGCACATTGCCGATGCTGGGCCCGGCACGGGCGACGATCGCCTCGGCGGCCGAGACCCGGCCGAGGAGCGCGTCGGGGGTGTGGGTCTGGACGATCGTGGCACGGGAGACGACCGAGATGGCGTCCGCCGCCCCGGCGACGACGAGCAGCGCGAGACCGGCCCAGGGGTTGCGGACCAGCCCGAACAGGACCAGGGCCGCGCCCCAGGTGGCGGACGTGCACAGCATCACCGGGCCCGGCCGGCCGAGCCGGGTCAGCGACCCGGACAGCGTGGACGACAGGATGCCGCCCACCGCCAGCGCCGACAGGAACAGTCCGAGCGCGCGCGGGTCGTCCCCGAAGCGCTCGGCGTTGACCAGCGGGAACAGGCTGGCCGGGAAGGACAGCACGGTCGCGGCGAGGTCGGTGACCAGCGCGCCCCGCACCACCCGGTGCCCCGCCAGGAACCGCAGCCCGTCCAGCACCCCGTGCAGACCCGTCCGCGACGACTCGCCCTCCGGCGCCAGCGCGGGCAGCCCGAAGGCGCCGTAGAAGGCGAAGCCGAAACTGAGGGCGTCCAGCAGGTAGAGGGGGCCGGTGCCCAGCCAGCCCAGCAGCACACCGGCGACGGCGGGGCCGAGCAGCATCATCGACTGCCCGGTGGCCTGTTGCAGGGCCAGCCCGGCGGCCACCTGCTCCTTGGGCAGCAGCCGCGGAACGAAGACCCCGGCGGCCGGGTGGCCCAGCGCGCCGAAGGCCGACTGCACGGCGACGAGGGCGAGGATCCCCACCACCGGGACGTGCCCGGTGAAGCCCTGTACGGCGAGCAGCGCGGAGCAGACCGCCTGGCCGACGGTGGCCGCGAGGAAGACCCGCCGCCGGTCGGCCCGGTCCACCCACGCCCCGGCGAACAGCCCGAACACCACCAGCGGCAGCGCGTCCGCCAGCCCGACGGCGCCGGTCCACACGGTGCTGTGGGTCAGGTCCCACACCTGGTACATGACCGTCACGAAGGTCATGAACCCGCCGAACAGGGACACCGTCCGGCCGATCAGCAGGCGCCGGAAGACGGGCGAGGTGCGCAGCGGCCTTACGTCGATGAGGGAGCTGCTGAGGCTCATGAGCGAGGGCGGGCGGCGCGGAGCGCGGGCTGCGGGATCACCGGGGGAGGCTAGCGGGGCGTACGGTGCAGGGGCCACCGAATTACGGCGGCCCGGGCCGCGTCGCCTCTGTCCCCTTCTGCGGTCGCTCAGGCCGCGCCTCGCCGTGGTTCCTCAGGCTGCGGGATCACCGGGGGAGGCTAGCGGGGCGTACGGTGCAGGGGCCACCGAATTACGGCGGCCCGGGCCGCGTCGCCTCTGTCCCCTTCTGC
>NZ_JBSFVU010000004.1:0-127750 GCF_053592475.1 Streptomyces sp. NPDC002671 | reverse complement strand
GCGGTCGCTCAGGCCGCGCCTCGCCGTGGTTCCTCAGGCTGCCTCGTCCAGCAGCCGGCCCAGGTGGTGGCGGCCCGCGTCCAGCAGACCCGGCAGCGGGGCGGCGGACTTGTACCAGCGCTTCTCGTACTCCCAGCACAGCCAGCCGTCCCAGCCGTGCCGGCACAGGACGTCCACGCACTCGGTGAGCGGGAGCACGCCCGCGCCGAGCGGCAACGGGGTGGTGTCCTCGGCCGAGGAGATGTCCTTGACCTGCACGTATCCGAGGTGCGGGGCGAGGGCGGCGTAGCTGTCGGCGGGCTGCTCGCCGCCCAGCCAGGTGTGCATGACGTCCCACAGCGCGCCGACCCGCCGGTGGCCGACCGGGCCGAGGACGCGGATCGCGGCGGCGCCGGTGCGGTGCGAGTCGTGGGTCTCCAGCAGGATGCGGACCCCGAGCGCGGTGGCGTCCTCGGCGGCGGTGCCCAGGCGCCGGGCGGCGACGGCGTCGGACTCGGCGAGGGGCCGGCTGGGGTCGGCGCCCGGGAAGACGCGGACGAAGGGGGCGCCCAAGTCGTGGGCCAGCTGGAGGAGTTGGCGGATCTCGTCGAGTACGGCCGCGTCGTCACCCGGCGCGGCGACGCGCGCGTACCCGGCGACGGCCAGCACCTCGACCCCGGCCGCCCGGAACGCGGCGGCCGTCTCGGCCCGCTCGGCGGGGGAGAGGCCGGGGTGCACCGGCTCCTCCGGGTGGGCGCGCAGCTCGACGCCGTGGTAACCGTGCGCGGTGGCGAGCGCCAGGACGTCCGGCACGGGCAGGCCGGGAACACCGAGAGTGGAGAACGCCAGCTTCATACTCCGGACCCTACGCCTCCGCCCCGACGGCGACCGCTCGAAAGGCCCGCAGCCCCCACACCCCCCATGTCCCCATGCCGGCTACGCCCGCGGCACCCCGGTGGACCCCCGCACCATCAGCTCCCCGCGCACGGTGGCGAGGTCCCCCGGCGGCGGCTCCTCGCGGCCCATCGCGATACGGCCGGCCCGCGCCCCCACCTCCGACAGGGGCAGGCGCACCGTCGTGAGGGACGGCACCGCGTCGGCGCTGAACGGAAGATCGTCGAAACCCGCCACCGACACGTCCTCCGGGATCCGCAGCCCCGACTCGCGCAGCGCGGCGCACGCGCCGAGGGCGACGGAGTCGTTCGCGGCCACCACCGCCGTGAGGGACGGGTCCCGGCGCAGGAGCTCCAGCGTGGCCTCGTACCCCGACCGGCGGTCGTAGCGGCCGTGCACGAGCCGGCGAGGGTCGTCCTCGATGCCGGCCGCGGCCAGCGCCGCGCGGTGGCCCTCCAGGCGGTGCCGGGTCGTCGTACGCTCCTCCGGCCCGGCGATGTAGCCGAGGCGCCGGTGGCCGAGGCCGGTCAGGTGCTCGGTCAACTGCCGGGCGCCACCGCGGTTGTCGAAGGTCAGCGCGATCGCCCGGGTGCCCGGCGCCGGCGGGCGCCCGCACAGCACCACCTGGGTCCCGGCGTCCGCCAGCTTGCGCAGCTTCGCCGCCACCGCCGCCGCGTGCGGCGCGTCCTCCATGGCCCCGCCGGTCAGCACCACGGCCGCGGCCCGCTGCCGCTGGAGGAGGGTGAGATACGTCAGCTCGCGCTCCGGCGACCCGCCCGTGTTGCAGACGACCGCCAGGCGTTCGCCGCCCGCCCGGCCGCCCGGCCCGCCTATCTCGGCCTGGATCGCGCTCGCCATGATCCCGAAGAAGGGGTCGGCGATGTCGTTGGCGAGGATGCCGACCAGGTCGGAGGTGGCCGCCGCGAGCGCGCTCGCCGGGCCGTTGAGGACGTAGTCCAGCTCGTCGACGGCCCGCAGCACCCGCTCGCGCGTGGCGGCGGCCACCGGGTAGTTGCCGTTCAGCACGCGCGACACCGTCGCGGGCGAGACCTGGGCGCGGGCCGCCACGTCCGCAAGGGTCACCGTCATGTCGTCCGTCCTCTGGTCGTGCTTTTTGGTCCTCGTAGGCGTACGTCCTGGTAGACAGGCCGCGCGCGGCCACGGTTCCGTGAGGTGCCGAGCAGACCATAAGGCCAACACCCCCGGCTGTTCGCCCCCTCGAACGACTTGACGTGGAACGGACCTTGTCCGTGGCGGAGACGGCTGACCGGTTCGTCGCACACGTGATCCAATAGGGGACATGACCGACACGAGCAGGTCTTTGGGACCGCTGGCGCGACTGGAGGACCGCTGGGCGCTGGGTGACCCCCGCAGGCCGGGCGGCGGTGCCTGGGTGGAGTTCCGCGAGGACGGCCTGTGCGCCCACGCGCGGGACTCCGGCGAGGAGTTCATCCCCTGGACGAGGATCATGCTGGGGTTCCGTGTCGTCGTGGGCGCCAAATACCCCAACAAGGGCGAGAACGTCACCCAGTTCGGCATGCTCGCCGGCCTGCCGGGTCCCTTCAGGGGGCGCGGTGGCGGCTATCTCCACATGACGCTGCGCCATCCCTACGAGGACCACATGGTCTTCTTCGACCGCCACCCCCACTGGTACCCGCTCCCCGACGTCTACTTCCTCGACGCCCTGCTGAAAGACATGGTCGCCAGGGGCGAGATCCACCGACTCGCCGACACCGCCTGGCTCGACGGTGCGGTCGCCCGCGTGCCACCGCTGAAGAAGATGATGACGAAGCGCAGGACGCAGGAGGCGCTGGCCCAGGTGCTGGGAAACTCAGGCGTCGCCGATCCTTCCCTCCCTGACGGCGGCCACGAATGACGCACGTCGCCGCGTGACGAGGTGCCCGCAGAAATTCATGGGAGGGGTGCGCAACCCATCCGCTTCAATGCCTGTCATACCAGTCGTCAGAGCTTCCGGAGGGGGAGACCCGGGGGAGATCGGGGGGAGACCACGGAGTTCTGACAGGGGGACACGGGGGATAAGCCGAGGGGGTACGGTCAACCGACCGGCCCCCTCGAAGCTTTGCCCGAACCGTACTGCCGCTGAAGCCTGCCACGTTCTCCGACTCGGTAGGTCAGGTCTTACCGGAAGGCGGGCAGGTTCCGCGCGACCCACTCGCCGAAGGGCCGGGCCGGGCGGCCGAGGACGTTCTCCACGTCAGGGCTGACCACCTGCTCGGCCGGCAGCGGGATGCCGAGGATGTCCAGGGTGCCGTCGATGACCTCCTCGGGCATGAACTGCGCCATGTGGGCGTGGGCCTGCTCGCGCGACAGCTCCACGAAGGCGACGTCCTCGCCCAGGGCCTGGGAGATCACGGCAGCCTGCTCGCGCGGGCTGATGGCAGCGGGCCCGGTCAGTTCGTACGTGCGCCCCGCGTGCCCGCCCTCGCGCAGTGCGGCTGCGGCGACCGCGGCGATGTCGGCCGGGTCGACGACGGGCAGGGCCACATAGCCGAACGGCGCGAAGACGGTGCGCTGGGTGCGGACCGGCTCGGCCCAGGCGAAGGCGTTGGAGGCGAATCCGCCCGGGCGCAGGATCGTGAAGTCCGCTCCGGACGCGCGTACGGCGGCCTCGAACGCGCGCAGGCGGGTGTGTGAAGGGGCCTCGGGGCGGGTGGAGTTGATCTGGGAGGAGAGCAGGACGATCCGCTTGACCCCGGCGTCCACGGCCGCGTCGAGCAGGGCGTCCGGGCGCTCGCCGTGGCCGTTGAGTTCGCCGCCCAGCAGGATGAAGAAGGCGTCGGCGCCGTCGAGGACCGGCCGCATGCCCGCGGCGTTCCCGACATCGGCCTGGGCGTGCCGCACGCCGGCCGGGAGCCCTTCGGTGGGCTGCGGGCGCCGCGAGACGGCCACGACGTCCTCGCCGGCCCCGGCGAGCAGGGGCACCAGGGTCCGTCCGATGTTGCCGGTAGCGCCGGTCACCACGATCATTTTGATTTCCCCCAAGTTAGTTAGTTGGCTGACTTACTCGCGTGGAAGGACCGTAGCACGCCCTTCCCGGGGGTTGTCTATAGTTAGTTGGGTGACTGACTCAGTGAAGCCGCGAGTGCGAGCGACCGACAAGCGCAGGCGACTGACGGCCGCCGCGGCCCGGGTCCTGCACGAGCAGGGCGTCGAGCGCACCACCCTCGCGGACATCGCGCGCGCGGCCGACGTCCCCGTCGGGAACGTCTACTACTACTTCAAGACCAAGGACGACCTGGTCCTCGCCGCGCTCTCCGAGCACAGCGCACACCTGGACGAACTCACTGGCCACCTGGACGAGTTGGCCGACCCGCGCGACCGCCTCAAGGCCCTGATCGAAGCCTGGGTCGACCAGCGCGAGGTCGCCGCCCGCCACGGCTGCCCCACCGGCACCCTGGCCGTCGAGCTCGACAAACGCGCCGACGGCACCCTCGACGCGGAGGCCGGCACGGTCATCCGGCGCCTGCTGGACTGGACCGCACACCAGTTCCGCGCCCTGTCCCTGCCCGACCCGGACGACCTCGCCGTCACCCTCGTCGCCGCCTACCAGGGCATGTCCCTCCTGGCCAACGCCCTGCGCGACCCGGACATCATGACCCGCGAGGGCGCGCGTCTCCTCCGGTGGCTCGACTCCTTGCAGGCCCCGGACCGGACGGCCTGACCCGGCGACCACGTGGCCGCAAGCCCTGACCAGGGCCGCCCCGAGGCCTGTCCCGCCTGCCCGTCAGAGCCACTTGACGGCGGCCACCGCGATCAGCGCGGCGACGGCGCCGAGTCCGCCGACGATCGCGGCGCCTATGGCGATCTTCACGCTGGCGGGCTGTATCTCCCGCCGGCCCAGCTCCCCGGCCACGCCCCGGATCAGGCGGTGCCCCTCGGCGGACGAGAAGTGATCGACACGCTCCGGCCGATGGACGCCGCCTTCCCCAGCCGCACACCGGCCAGGCCCGCCGAGTAACTCGACCGTGCGGACGACATCCGTGATCGAGAAGGCCTTCTTCTCCGGGCGCATGACGACGCGGTACGTGACCACCTCGCTGGTCCGGTGACGGGTCGACAGCTCCTGCCACTGCGGGACGTCGACGTCCACCGTCAGTACCGTGCCGGGCCACCAGCCGCCCCGAGCCGGTCCGGACTGTCAGTCGGCGCCGGTACCGTCGGATCATGGTGCAACAGGCGGGGAATCCCACGGGCGAGCGGCGAGCGGCCGTACTCGAAGGCGTGCTCGAACGCATCACGTACGCCAACGAGGAGAACGGCTACACGGTCGCCCGGGTCGACACCGGAAGAGGCGCCGGCGACCTCCTCACGGTCGTCGGCGCGCTGCTCGGTGCCCAGGTGGGGGAGTCCCTGCGCATGGAGGGCCGCTGGGGCTCGCACCCTCAGTACGGCAAGCAGTTCCACGTCGAGAACTACACGACCCTCCTGCCCGCCACCGTCCAGGGCATCCGGCGCTACCTCGGCTCCGGCCTGGTCAAGGGCATCGGGCCCGTCTTCGCCGACCGCATCACCCAGCACTTCGGGCTGGACACGCTCAGGATCATCGAGGAGGAGCCCAAGCGGCTCATCGAGGTGCCGGGGCTCGGGCCGAAGCGGACGCGGAAGATCGCCGACGCCTGGGAGGAGCAGAAGGCGATCAAGGAGGTCATGCTCTTCCTCCAGACCGTCGAGGTGTCGACGTCCATCGCCGTGCGGATCTACAAGAAGTACGGGGACGCGTCGATCTCCGTCGTCAAAGAGCACCCCTACCGCCTCGCCGCCGACGTCTGGGGCATCGGCTTCCTCACCGCCGACAAGATCGCCCAGTCGGTCGGCATCCCGCACGACAGCCCGGAGCGGGTCAAGGCCGGACTGCAGTACGCCCTGTCCCAGTCCGCCGACCAGGGGCACTGCTTTCTGCCGGAGGAGCGGCTCATCGCCGACGCCGTCAAACTCCTTCAGGTCGACACCGGGCTGGTCATCGAGTGCCTCGCCGAGCTGGCCGAGCCGGGGGAGGACGGCGAGGAGCCGGGCGTCGTACGGGAGAAGGTGCCGGGTCCCGAGGGTGACTCCGAGCCCGTCACCGCCGTGTACCTCGTGCCCTTCCACCGTGCCGAACTGTCCCTCTCCGCCCAGCTGCTGCGCCTGCTGCGGACCGGGGAGGACCGGATGCCGGGCTTCCGGGACGTGGACTGGGGCAAGGCGCTCGGCTGGCTGCGCTCCCGTACCGGCGCCGAGCTGGCCCCCGAGCAGGAGGCCGCCGTCAAGCTCGCGCTGACTGAGAAGGTCGCCGTGCTCACCGGCGGTCCCGGCTGCGGCAAGTCCTTCACGGTCCGCTCGATCGTGGAGCTGGCCCGTGCCAGGAACGCCACCGTGCTGCTCGCCGCGCCCACCGGCCGTGCCGCCAAGCGGCTGGCCGAGCTGACCGGCGCCGAGGCCTCCACCGTGCACCGGCTGCTGGAGCTGAAACCGGGAGGCGAGGCGGCGTACGACCGGGACCGGCCGCTGGAGGCAGACCTCGTGGTCGTCGACGAGGCCTCCATGCTGGACCTGCTGCTCGCCAACAAGCTGGTCAAGGCCGTGCCGCAGGGGGCCCATCTGCTGTTCGTCGGGGACGTGGACCAGCTGCCCAGCGTGGGTGCGGGGGAGGTCCTCCGCGATCTCCTCGCCGACGGCGGCCCGATCCCGGCCGTCCGGCTCACCCAGGTCTTCCGGCAGGCCCAGCAGTCCGGCGTCGTCACCAACGCGCACCGCATCAACGCCGGGCAGCATCCGCTCACCGACGGGCTGAAGGACTTCTTCCTCTTCGTCGAGGACGACACCGAGGAGGCCGGCCGGCTCACGGTGGACGTGGCCGCCCGGCGGATTCCGGCCAAGTTCGGGCTCGATCCGCGCCGGGACGTCCAGGTGCTCGCGCCCATGCACCGCGGCCCGGCCGGCGCCGGCACCCTCAACGGACTGCTCCAGCAGGCCATCACGCCGGGCCGGCCCGAGCTGCCGGAGAAGCGGTTCGGCGGCCGGGTCTTCCGGGTCGGCGACAAGGTGACGCAGATTCGCAACAATTACGACAAAGGGCAGAACGGTGTCTTCAACGGCACCGTGGGCGTCGTCACCTCGCTCGATCCGGTCGAGCAGCGTCTGACGGTGCTGACGGACGAGGACGAGGAGGTTCCGTACGAATTCGACGAACTGGACGAACTCGCCCACGCCTACGCGGTGACCATCCACCGTTCACAGGGAAGTGAATATCCCGCCGTGGTGATCCCCGTCACCACGGGAGCATGGATGATGCTTCAGCGGAACCTGCTGTACACCGCGGTGACCCGGGCCAAACGGCTGGTTGTCCTCGTCGGTTCACGCAAGGCGATCGGCCAGGCGGTGCGCACGGTGTCGGCCGGACGGCGCTGTACGGCACTGGACTTCAGACTCATCACGAAAAATGATCGATCAAATGAGTCATGAAGGTCACAGAGCCCTTCCAGATAGGGAGACAACGGGGCAGGATGAGCAGGTTGGCGGCACTGAGTGCCGCCAATAGGCCCAATGGTCGACCCCGAGTGCACTCTCCTGAGCCAAATGGGGGATGGTAGAGACAGTCAGGGCACCTCGAAGATGAGGCACTACGTCGGTGAGGGAAGACGTGAGCGACAACTCTGTAGTACTGCGGTACGGCGACGGCGAGTACACCTACCCGGTGGTCGACAGCACGGTCGGTGACAAGGGCTTCGACATCGGGAAGCTCCGCGCCCAGACCGGTCTGGTGACCCTGGACAGCGGGTACGGCAACACCGCCGCCTATAAATCCTCGGTCACCTACCTCGACGGCGAGGCGGGCATCCTCCGCTACCGCGGCTACCCCATCGAGCAGCTGGCCGAGCGCTCCACCTTCCTTGAGGTGGCGTACCTGCTGATCAACGGTGAGCTGCCGACCGTCGACGAGCTGACGACGTTCAAGGACGAGATCACGCGGCACACCCTGCTGCACGAGGACGTCAAGAACTTCTACAAGGGCTTCCCGCGCGACGCCCACCCGATGGCCATGCTGTCCTCGGTCGTCTCCGCGCTGTCCACGTTCTACCAGGACAGCCACAACCCGCACGACGAGCGCCAGCGCAACCTCTCCACGATCCGCCTGCTCGCCAAGCTTCCGACGATTGCGGCGTACGCGTACAAGAAGTCGATCGGTCACCCGTTCGTCTACCCGCGCAACGACCTCGGCTACGTCGAGAACTTCCTGCGCATGACCTTCTCGGTGCCGGCGCAGGAGTTCGAGCTGGACCCGGTCGTCGTCGCCGCGCTGGACAAGCTGCTGATCCTGCACGCCGACCACGAGCAGAACTGCTCGACCTCCACGGTCCGCCTGGTCGGCTCCTCGCAGGCCAACATGTTCGCCTCGATCTCGGCCGGCATCAGCGCGCTGTGGGGCCCCCTGCACGGTGGCGCCAACCAGTCGGTGCTGGAGATGCTGGAAGGCATCCAGGCCAACGGCGGCGACGTCGACTCCTTCATCAACAAGGTGAAGAACAAGGAGGACGGCGTCCGTCTGATGGGCTTCGGCCACCGGGTCTACAAGAGCTTCGACCCGCGCGCCAAGATCATCAAGGCCGCCGCGCACGACGTCCTCTCCGCGCTCGGCAAGTCCGACGAGCTGCTGGACATCGCGCTGAAGCTGGAGGAGCACGCGCTCTCCGACGACTACTTCGTCTCGCGCAACCTCTACCCGAACGTCGACTTCTACACCGGCCTGATCTACCGCGCCATGGGCTTCCCGACCGAGATGTTCACGGTCCTGTTCGCCCTCGGCCGTCTGCCGGGCTGGATCGCCCAGTGGACCGAGATGATCAAGGAGCCGGGTTCGCGCATCGGCCGCCCGCGCCAGATCTACACGGGTGTTGTCGAGCGCGACTTCGTGCCGGTCGAGGCCCGCTGACACCTGCCGGTGGGGGTGCCGATTCTTTGGCGCCCCGCATTGCCTGGCAGAGGAGCGAAACGAGCAGAAGGCGCCCTGAAACGCCGGTCCCCCCACGGGCCGACGGTCAGGGCGCCTTCCCGTGTCCCGGTGCGGATTCCCCCCACGGGATCCGGCCGGGCGCTCGGAGAAGACAGCGCCTGAATCGCTGTCCGAGCACAGCGAGCTGACCCGCTGGGCTCCAGTGATGCGGTGCGATCTGCCGGGACAGCGCACGCAGGGAGGGCCGCTCAAAGCTTCCCGGTGTACGTGCCCCGGCAACGCAACTCTGAGGAAGTCCCCCAAGACAACCTCAGATGGCGGTTGGGCGCCCCCCAAGACGCCTAACCGACATCGCCAACTTAGACCGTCGAACCCCTTCGATGGTTACGTTCGCTTCACTGTGATGTGCGTCTCTTGCATATGTCCCTTAAGTGCGCAAGAGCCCCGATACGACAATCGGAGCCCAAGCGTAGAGACGATGCGAGAGCCTTGTGAAGAGCTTATGTGAGCCGAGGGCAGGACTCTAGGGGGACTCCCACTTCGGCGCGGTATCAGCGGAAGCGGCGCAGCCGCAGGCTGTTGGTCACCACGAACACCGAGGAGAAGGCCATCGCCGCGCCCGCGATCATCGGGTTCAGCAGCCCCGCCGCGGCCAGCGGCAGGGCGGCCACGTTGTAGCCGAAGGCCCACACCAGGTTGCCCTTGATGGTCGCGAGGGTGCGCCGGGAGAGCCGGATGGCGTCGGCGGCCACCCTCAGGTCGCCGCGCACGAGGGTCAGGTCGCCCGCCTCGATCGCGGCGTCCGTGCCGGTGCCCATCGCGAGGCCCAGGTCGGCGGTGGCGAGCGCTGCCGCGTCGTTGACGCCGTCGCCGACCATGGCCACGGTCCGCCCCTCGCGCTGCAGCCGCCGTACGACCTCCACCTTGTCCTCGGGCAGCACCTCGGCGATCACCTCGTCGATGCCGACCACCTGCGCGACCGCCTCGGCGACCGTCCGGTTGTCCCCGGTGAGCAGCACCGGCGTGAGCCCGAGGGCGCGCAGCTCGCGCACCGCCTCCGCGCTGGTCTCCTTGACCGCGTCGGCGACGGCCAGCACCCCGCGGGCCCGGCCGTCCCAGCCCACCAGGACGGCCGTACGACCGCTGCTCTCGGCCTTTTCCTGGGCTCGTGCCAAGTCGTCCGGCAGGCTCTCGAAGAGGCGTCCCACGGCCACCTCACGGCCCTTCACGCGCCCGCGCACGCCCCGCCCGGGCACGTTCTCGAAGTGCTCGACCGGCGGCAGTGCGCCGATCCGCTCCTCGGCGCCGACGGCGACCGCGCGGGCGACCGGGTGCTCGGAGGCGTGCTCCAGGGCGCCCGCGAGCCGCAGCACCTCCTCCTCGGCCTCGCCCTCGGCGACGTAGACCTCCTGGAGGGTCATCCGGCCGCTGGTGACCGTGCCGGTCTTGTCGAGGACGACCGTGTCGACGCGGCGCGTGGACTCCAGGACCTCGGGGCCCTTGATGAGGATGCCGAGCTGTGCGCCCCGGCCGGTGCCGACCATCAGCGCGGTCGGGGTGGCCAGGCCCAGGGCGCAGGGGCAGGCGATGATCAGGACGGCGACGGCGGCCGTGAACGCCGCGACGGTGTCCCCGGTGACGGCCAGCCAGACGCCGAACGTGCCGAGCGCGATCAGGATGACCACGGGCACGAACACCGCGGAGATCCGGTCGGCGAGCCGCTGCACCTCGGCCTTGCCGGTCTGCGCGTCCTCGACCAGCTTCGCCATCCGGGCCAGCTGGGTGTCGGCGCCGACCCGGGTGGCCTCGACCACCAGCCGGCCGCCCGCGTTGACGGTCGCGCCGGTGACCGTGTCGCCCGGAGCGACGTCCACCGGCACCGACTCGCCGGTCAGCATGGACGCGTCCACCGCGGAGAGGCCCTCCACGACGGTGCCGTCGGTGGCGATCTTCTCGCCGGGCCGTACGACGAACCGGTCGCCGACGGACAGGGAGGCCACCGGGACGCGCACCTCACGCCCGCCCACCCGTCTCCCACCACCGCCCTCAACCGAGAGCGCTTCGCGCTCGCCCTCCTCGTATCGGAGTACGGCGACGTCCTTGGCGCCCAGTTCCATCAGGGCCCGCAGTGCCGCTCCCGCGCGCCGCTTGGCGCGGGCCTCCAGGAAGCGGCCGAGCAGGATCAGCGCGACGACTCCGGCGGCCACCTCCAGGTAGATCGTGGAGGTGCCGTCCATCCGGGAGACGGTGAAGCGGAAGTCGTCGTGCATACCGGTCGTGCCCGCGTCGCCGAAGAACAGGGCCCACAGCGACCAGCCGAACGCGGCCAGCGTGCCGACCGAGACCAGGGTGTCCATGGTGGCGGCACCGTGCCGGGCGTTGGTCCAGGCGGCCCGGTGGAAGGGCCGGCCGCCCCAGACGACGACCGGCGCGGCGAGCGTGAGCGAGAGCCACTGCCAGTTGTCGAACTGGAGGGAGGGGACCATGGCGAGCAGCACGACGGGCGCCGCGAGCAGCGCGGAGACGAGCAGGCGGTGCCGCAGGGCGCCCAGTTCGGCGTCCTGTTCCGCCGCTTCGGAGGTCTCTCCGGGTTCGGGCTCCGGGGGTGCGGGCTCCTCGGCGGTGTAGCCGGTCTTCACCACGGTGGCGATGAGGTCGGCGACCTGGACGCCCTCGGCGAAGGTGACCTTCGCCTTCTCGGTGGCGTAGTTCACCGTGGCGCTGACGCCGTCCATCCGGTTGAGCTTCTTCTCCACCCGGGCGGCGCAGGAGGCGCACGTCATCCCGCCGATGAGCAGCTCCACCTCGGAGCCGCCGGGGGCTATGGGGGTCTGCGTGCTGGCGCTGGTCATTTACCGGACTCCATGCATCGGACCGGACCGTGAGGATCCAGTATCAGCTGGTCGGCTGCTGCTGGTCCGTACGGCCCGGTCGCGGAAGGGGTGTGCTGTCAGGCCTTGCCGGCCAGCTCGTAACCGGCCTCGTCGACCGCGGTGCGGACGGCTACCTCGTCCAGTGGGGCGGCGGAGACGACGGTCACCTCGCCGGTGGCCGCGACGGCCTTGACCGAGCTGACGCCGGGGATCTGGGAGATCTCGCCGGAGACGGAGCCCTCGCAGTGGCCACAGCTCATGCCGGTCACCTTGTAGACGGTGGTGACGGGGCCCTGGGTGTCGGTCTGGGCGCTCATGTCGTTACTCCTCGTGGAGACATATGTGGACGCATAGGGTGTCAATGGGGTTCGCGGGTGAACCTCATGGCCATGACTCTATACCCCTAGGGGGTATTTCTCCAAGGGGGGTCGGGGTGTCGTGGGCCCATTGAGCGCAGCCACGCGATGCCGGCCAGCGTGACCAGGGCCGCGAGCCCCACCGAGAACAGCGTGAACAGGTGCTCCTGCGTGGCGCCCGGCCGGGGGAGGTACCCCTGCGCGAACAGCTGCCGGTCCAGCCCGGCGCCGGCCAGCCGGGCCGCCAGCCAGATCGCGAGACCGTGCGTGGAGTCCCACAGGGCGTGCAGCACGGAGACGCCCAGGCAGGCGCCGACGACCGGGCCGGTGAGCCGGAACTGCCCTTTCGGGCGGCGGAAGGAGAGCAGGACCCCGCCCGCGATCGCCGTCCACAGGCCGTGCCCGAAGGGCGCGAGCACCCCGCGCAGGAGCTCTGTCTCCAGCAGCGTCCGCAGGTCGACGCCGACCGGGGACACGGCCGCGTCGAAGGCGTACCCGGCGCTCTCCAGGGCCGCGTAGCCGAGGCCGACGACGGCGCCGAGCACCAGCCCGGCCCGCGTCCCGCGGATCCCCGGCTGCCGGCGCAGCACGAACACCAGCGCGCCGAGCTTCGCCGCCTCCTCGGTCGGCCCGACCCCGGCGAACATCCAGAGAGAGGGGCGCAGCAGATACGACTCCATCAACGAGGCGCCCAGCACCCCGAGCACGCCACCGGCCAGGAAACAGCCGAGGACCGCGCTGACGCCCAGGTCCCGGCCGTGCCGCTCGTACGCCCACAGCACGAAGACGACGGGCACCAGGAAGCTGCCGAGCAGGATCAGGGTCGGCAGCACGGCGGTGTTCCGGGTCGCGTACGCCACCACCGCGGTCAGCGCCCACAGCGCGAGCCCGCCGCCCAGGCAGCGCCGCCACAGGCCCGCGCCGATGCGCGGGTACGGCGGCGGGGGCTGCTGCGGGCCGGGAATGCGGGCCCGGGGTGTGCCGGGCGGCGGAGAGTGGGTCACGACGGGGTCCCCTTGTGCTCCTGCTTGCACCTCTTGTCCGCACCCTAAGCAGACGCGCTCCATGCCGCAGGCGCCCGCACCCGTTCCGGTGGTGCGGGCGGAGTGAAAGGGTGAGCCGCATGAGAGCCGTGGTGTTCGAGGAGTACGGAAAGCCGGCCCGGGTGCGGGAGGTGCCGGACCCGGAGCCCGCGGAGCACGGGGTCGTGGTGCGGGTCGAGGCGACCGGGCTGTGCCGCAGCGACTGGCACGGCTGGATGGGCCACGACCCGGACATCGTCCTGCCGCACGTGCCCGGTCATGAACTCGCCGGAGTGGTGGAGGCGGTGGGCACCCGCGTCACCGGTCGGCGGCCCGGCGACCGGGTCACCGTGCCGTTCGTCTGCGCCTGCGGGACCTGCCCGTCCTGCGCTGCCGGCGACCAGCAGGTGTGCGAGCGGCAGACCCAGCCCGGCTTCCACCACTGGGGCTCCTTCGCCCAGTACGTGGCGCTCGACCACGCCGACGTCAACCTGGTGGCCGTACCGGACGGGATGGCGTACGCCACGGCGGCGGCTCTCGGCTGCCGGTTCGCCACCGCCTTCCGCGCGGTGGTGCAGCAGGGCCGGGTGGCGGCCGGGGAGTGGGTCGCGGTGCACGGGTGCGGCGGGGTCGGACTGTCGGCGGTGATGATCGCGGCGGCCTCCGGCGCCCGGGTGGTCGCCGTCGACCTCGCGCCCCGAGCCCTGGAGCTGGCACGGCAGTTCGGCGCCGCCGAGTGCGTGGACGCGGCCCGGGTCACCGACACCGCCGAGGCCGTGCGGGAGCTGACCGGCGGCGGCGCCCACCTCTCCCTGGACGCCCTCGGCTCGCCCGCCACCTGCGCGGCCTCGGTCGACTCCCTGCGCCCGCGCGGCCGGCACGTCCAGGTCGGCCTGCTGCCCTCACCGGACGGCAGGACCCCCGTCCCCATGGCCCGCGCCATCGCCCTGGAACTCGAACTCCTCGGCAGCCACGGCATGGCCGCGCACGCCTACCCCGGCATGCTCCGGCTGGTCCGCTCCGGCGCCGTGCGCCCCGACCTGCTGGTGACGTCGTCCATATCCCTCGACGCGGCCCCGGCGGCCCTCGCCGCGATGGGTACGGCACCGGGGGCCGGCGTCACGGTCATCGAGCCCTGGAGCTGACGCCCCCCGGCCCCGCCTCCGCGGCCCCGTCAGCCGTCTCTGCGCCCACGGTTGCCGGGCCGGGAGGCGACCCAGGCGCGCACGGTGTCGGCGTACCAGTAGGGCTTGCCGCCCTCCACGTGGTCGGGCGGAGGCAGCAGCCCGTGCTTGCGGTAGGACCGTACGGTGTCCGGCTGCACGCTGATGTGCGCCGCGATCTCTTTGTAGGACCAGAGCCTGCGGTCGGTCATGAGTCGCACCTCCCTGCGCGCGCCGCGGCGGCGGCCGGGGGCGGCCGTCGGGGGAGCCGGGCGCTGCGCCGGCGATCACCAAGCCTGTGCCCGGTGAACGGCGCACGGTGACCGGTGGGAAGCAGCTGTTGACCGGGTGTGACGGATAACCCGCATAGGCGCGACATGTGTGACACGAACGGGGCGTTTGTGACACGTCTGCCGCAAAGTGACCGTTTATATGCCCGGGTCGTCTGGGAATCGCACGGCCGTCTGGTCCGAATGTCCGGACAAAATATTGACAGGCTTCTGCGTACGGGACTACAAAGCCGGGGAGAGCCATGGGGAGAGCCATGACGAAGGGAAGCCGATGGCCTACGACCTGATCACGATGGGGCGGATCGGAGTGGACCTCTACCCCCTGCAGACCGGCGTCCCGCTCGCCCAGGTGTCGTCCTTCGGCAAGTTCCTCGGCGGGTCGGCGACGAACGTCGCGGTCGCCGCGGCCCGGCTCGGCCGGCGCACCGCCGTGATCACCCGCACCGGCGACGACCCGTTCGGCACCTACCTCCACGAGGCCCTGCGCGGCTTCGGCGTGGACGACCGCTGGGTCACGCCGGTGCCCGGACTGCCTACCCCGGTCACGTTCTGCGAGGTGTTCCCGCCGGACGACTTCCCGCTCTACTTCTACCGGCAGCCCAAGGCGCCCGACCTGGAGATCGAGGCCCACGACCTGGACCTGGACGCCATCCGCGAGGCCCGCGTCTTCTGGGTCACCGGCACCGGCCTGAGCGAGGAGCCCAGCCGTACGGCGACCCTCGCGGCCCTCGCCCACCGGGCCGGGTCCGGCATCACCGTCTTCGACCTCGACTGGCGGCCCGCTCTCTGGAACAACCCGGCCTGGAGGGACCCGGACGCCGCCCGCCCCTTCTACGCCGAGGCCCTGCGCCACGCCACGGTCGCCGTCGGCAACCTGGACGAGGTGGAGGTCGCCACCGGGCTGCGCGAGCCGCACGCCGCCGCCCGCGCGCTCCTGGACGCCGGGGCCGAGACCGCCGTCGTCAAGCAGGGACCGAAGGGCGTGCTCGCCGTGAACCGGGCGGGCGAGTCCGCCGAGGTCCCGCCGCTGCCCGTCACCGTCCTCAACGGACTCGGCGCCGGGGACGCCTTCGGCGGCTCCCTCTGCCACGGCCTCCTCGCGGGCTGGGACCTGGAGACGACCATGCGGCACGCCAACGCGGCCGGCGCCATCGTCGCCTCCCGCCTGGAGTGCTCCTCCGCGATGCCCACCCCCGACGAGGTGGCCGCCGCGCTCGACGCCGGAGCGGTGCTGTGAGGGCGGGCAGGGTGACAGGCACCCACCGCGAGGGCGGGGACGGCAGCCGGCAGGCCCGCGTGGACGTCTCCGCGCTGGTCCACACCCGCACCCACCACCCCGAGGCGATCGCCGAGGCCGCCACCCGCCGGGCCCGGCGCCCGCTGCTGCACGAGAACGGCCGGCTGATGATCGTCGCCGCCGACCACCCCGCCCGCGGCGCCCTCGGCGTGGGTGACCGCAAGCTCGCCATGGCCAACCGCGCCGACCTCCTCGAACGCCTCTGCATCGCGCTGTCGAGGCCCGGCGTCGACGGCGTCCTCGCCACCGCCGACATCCTCGACGACCTGCTGCTGCTCGGCGTCCTCGACCACAAGGTCGTCATGGGCTCGATGAACCGCGGCGGCCTCCAGGGCGCGAGCTTCGAGCTGGACGACCGGTTCACCGGCCACCGCCCCGAGGACCTCGAGCGCCTCGGCTTCGACGCCGGCAAGCTGCTGCTGCGCATCGACTACGACGACCCGGGCTCGCTGACCACCCTGGAGTCCGCCGCCCGTGCCGTCGACGACATGGCCGCGCGCCGGCTGCCGGTCTTCGTGGAGCCGTTCCTCAGCCACCGCACCCCCAAGGGGAAGCTGCGGAACGACCTGTCCGCCGAGGCGGTCACCAAGGCCATCGCCATCGCCTCCGGCCTCGGCGGCACCTCCGCCTACACCTGGCTGAAGGTGCCGGTCACCGACAACCCCGACGACATGGTCCGGGTCATGGAGACCTCGACCCTGCCCGCCGTGCTGCTCGGCGGAGACATCGGCGACTCGCCCGAGGACCAGGTCGCCGCCTTCGAGAAATGGCGCGGCGCGCTCCAACTCCCCACCGTGCGCGGCCTGGTGGCCGGCCGCTCGCTGCTGTATCCGGCGGACGGCGATGTGGCCGCCGCCGTGGACACCGCCGTAGGACTGCTGTGAGGGGGCCGTATGACCAGCACCGACCTGCATCTGCCCAAGGGCACGACCGCGAACGCCCAGTACGCCGTCGACATCGACCCCAAACGGGCCGGCTGGACACACAGCAGTCTGCGCGTCGTGGAGTTGACACCGGGCGGCACCCATACGTTCACCACCGGGGACAGCGAATGGATCGTGCTTCCGCTGCGAGGCGGATGTACCGTGCAAATTGAGGAAGACGAGTTCCAACTCCTGGGCCGGAAAAGTGTGTTCGCGTCGGTCTCCGACTTCGCGTACGCACCCCGGGACACCCGGGTCCTGATCGCCTCCGGCGCGGGAGGCCGCTTCGCCCTGGCAGGAGCGAAGTGCGAGCGACGACTCCCCGCCCGCTACGGCCCCGCGCCGGAGGTCCCCGTCGAGCAGCGCGGCAGCGGCAACTGCGCCCGCCAGGTGCGGGGCTTCGCCGCAGCGGACGCGTTCGACTGCGACAAGCTGATCGCCGTCGAGGTGGTCACACCGGGCGGGAACTGGTCCTCGTACCCGCCGCACAAGCACGACAGGCACCGGCCGGGCGAGGAGTCCGAGCTGGAGGAGATCTACTACTTCGAGATCGAGGGCCCGAACGGGCTCGGCTACCAGCGCGTGTTCCCCTCGCGGCCGGGCGGCGCCGACGTCCTCGCCGAGGTCCGCTCCGGCGACGCCGTGCTCGTCCCCGACGGCTGGCACGGCCCGTCCATCGCCCAGCCCGGGCACGACATGTACTACCTGAACGTCATGGCGGGGCCGGGCGCGACCCGGGAGTGGCGGATCTGCTTCCACCCCGATCACGTCGAGAGCACTGGGGGTTACCGATGACGATCCGGCTGACCGTCGCGCAGGCACTCGTCCGCTTCCTCGCCGCCCAGTACACCGAGCGCGACGGCGTGCGGCGGCGGCTGATCGGCGCCACCTGGGGCATCTTCGGGCACGGCAACGTGGCCGGGATCGGCCAGGCCCTCGTCGAGTACAGGGACGTCATGCCGTACCACCAGGGCCGCAACGAGCAGTCCATGGTGCACGCGGCCGTCGGCTACGCCCGCCAGTCGAACCGCCTGTCCACGCACGCGGTGACGACGTCCATCGGCCCGGGCGCCACCAACCTGGTCACCGGCGCCGCCCTCGCCACGATCAACCACCTCCCGGTCCTCCTCCTGCCGGGCGACGTCTTCGCCACCCGCCCCGCCGACCCGGTGCTCCAGCAGCTCGAGGTGCCGTACGCGGGCGATGTGTCGGTCAACGACACCCTGCGCCCGGTCTCGAAGTACTTCGACCGGATCACCCGGCCCGAGGCCCTGATCCCGAGCGCCCTGCACGCGATGCGGGTCCTCACCGACCCGGTGGAGACCGGCGCGGTCACCCTCGCGCTGCCGCAGGACGTCCAGGCGGAGGCGTACGACTGGCCGGAGGACTTCTTCGCCGAGCGCGTGTGGACCGTACGGCGGCCGGGCGCGGACCCCACCGAGCTGGCCGAGGCCGTCCGGGCTGTCTGGGCCGCCCGCCGGCCCCTCGTCGTCGCGGGCGGCGGAGTCCACCACAGCCGCGCCGAGGCGGCCCTCGCCGAGTTCGCCGAGGCCACCCGGATCCCGGTCGCCTCCACCCAGGGCGGCAAGGGCTCCCTGCGCTGGGACCACCCGCAGGACGTCGGCGGCATCGGCCACACCGGCACCGCGACCGCCGACGAACTCGCCCGCACCGCCGACCTGGTGATCGGCGTCGGCACCCGCTACACCGACTTCACCACCGCCTCCGGCACCCTCTTCGAGAACCCGGACGTCCGCTTCCTCAACCTCAACATCGCGCCCTTCGACGGCCACAAGCTGGGCGGGCTCCCGCTGGTCGCCGACGCCCGCAGCGGCCTGGGCGAGCTGACCGAGGCGCTGGTGGTGCACGGGCACCGGGCCGCCGACTCCTACGTCACCGAGTACAGCGAGGACAAGGAGCGCTGGGAGCAGCGCGTGGACGCCTGCTTCGAGGCCGCCGAACCGGACGTACGGCCGACCCAGCCGCAGGTCATCGGCGCTCTCGACGCCCTGGTGGACGAGTCGGACATCGTCGTCAACGCGGCCGGCTCGCTCCCCGGCGATCTGCACAAGCTGTGGCGGGCGCGGTCGTACGACCAGTACCACCTGGAGTACGGCTACTCCTGCATGGGCTACGAGATCCCGGCCGCGATCGGCGTGAAGCTGGCCGCGCCGGAGCGGAACGTGTGGGCGCTGGTCGGCGACGGCACGTATCTGATGATGCCGACGGAGCTCGTGACCGCCGTCCAGGAGGGCGTCGCGATCAAGATGCTGCTCGTGCAGAACCACGGGTACGCGTCCATCGGGGGTCTGTCGGAGTCGGTGGGCGGCGAGCGGTTCGGCACCGCCTACCGCTTCCCGGCGGCGGACGGGACGTACACGGGCGCCCCGCTGCCCGTCGACCTCGCCGCCAACGCGGCCAGCCTCGGCATGCGGGTGCTGCGCGCGAAGACCGTGAGCGACCTGCGCACGGCGCTCGCCGAGGCGCGGGCCGCCGACACCGCCACATGTGTCTACGTGGAGACCGAAACGTCCGACACTGTGTCGGGCGCGCCTCCCGCGCAGGCCTGGTGGGATGTTCCTGTGGCCGAGACCGCGACCCGATCGTCCGCGGTCAAGGCACGTGAGCTGTACGAACGGCACGTCTCGACCCGACGCCGCCATCTGTAATAAGGAGTCTCTGGGCATGACGAAGATCGTCAACCACTGGATCGGCGGGAAGACCGCCGAAGGCGCGTCGGGCACGTACGGGCCGGTCACGGACCCGGCGACCGGCGCGGTCACCACCAAGGTCGCGTTCGCGTCGGTCGAGGAGGTGGACGCGGCCGTCGCCGCCGCGAAGGACGCCTTCGCGACCTGGGGCCAGTCCTCCCTCGCCCAGCGCACCAGCATTCTCTTCAAGTTCCGTGCGCTGCTGGACGCCCACCGCGACGAGATCGCCGAGCTGATCACCGCCGAGCACGGCAAGGTGCACTCCGACGCGCTCGGCGAGGTCGCGCGCGGGCTGGAGATCGTGGACCTGGCCTGCGGCATCAACGTCCAGCTGAAGGGCGAGCTGTCCATGCAGGTCGCGAACCGCGTCGACGTGGCCGCGATCCGCCAGCCGCTCGGTGTCGTCGCGGGCATCACGCCGTTCAACTTCCCGGCGATGGTCCCGATGTGGATGTTCCCGATCGCCATCGCGTGCGGCAACACCTTCGTGCTGAAGCCGTCCGAGAAGGACCCGTCGGCCTCCGTCCGTATCGCCGAGCTGCTGTCCGAGGCCGGTCTGCCGGACGGCGTCTTCAACGTCGTGCACGGCGACAAGGTGGCCGTCGACCGCCTGCTGGAGCACCCGGACGTCAAGGCCGTCTCCTTCGTCGGCTCGACCCCGATCGCCCGCTACATCCACACCACCGCCTCCGCCAACGGCAAGCGCGTCCAGGCGCTGGGCGGCGCCAAGAACCACATGCTGGTCCTGCCGGACGCCGACCTGGACGTGGCGGCGGACGCGGCGGTCTCGGCGGCGTACGGCTCCGCGGGCGAGCGCTGCATGGCGATCTCGGCCGTGGTCGCGGTCGGCTCCATCGGCGACGAGCTGGTGGAGAAGATCCGCGAGCGCGCCGAGAAGATCAAGATCGGTCCCGGCAACGACCCGACCTCCGAGATGGGCCCGCTGATCACCGCCGCCCACCGCGACAAGGTGGCCTCGTACGTCTCCGGCGCCGCCGCCGAGGGCTCGGAGGTGGTCCTGGACGGCACGGGTTACACCGTCGAGGGCTTCGAGGACGGCCACTGGATCGGCATCTCGCTGCTCGACCGGGTGCCGACCACCGCGAAGGCGTACCGGGACGAGATCTTCGGCCCGGTGCTGTGCGTGCTGCGCGTGGACACGTACGAGGAGGGCGTGGCCCTCATCAACGCCTCGCCGTTCGGCAACGGCACCGCGATCTTCACCCGGGACGGCGGCGCCGCCCGCCGCTTCCAGCTGGAGATCGAGGCGGGCATGGTCGGCGTGAACGTGCCGATCCCGGTGCCCGTCGGCTACCACTCCTTCGGTGGCTGGAAGGACTCGCTCTTCGGCGACCACCACATCTACGGCAACGACGGCACGCACTTCTACACCCGCGGCAAGGTCGTGACCACCCGCTGGCCCGACCCGTCCGAGGCGCCCGCGGGCGTGGACCTCGGGTTCCCGCGTAACCACTGAGGGCTCAGACCCCCTTGTCAGGCCGTCCGGATACCGGACGGCCTGACATTTTTTTGACGCGCCGGCTGCGGTTCTCGTTCAGGTGGGATGAAACGGGTGATGAAGGGGTTTCCGAGAGATGACCTTGGAAAGCAAGGTCACCTTCGATCAGGGCTTGATGGATGCACCAATAGGGCTTCATAGCCTGGGAAATAGATGTGACGTGGGTCTTACCGGAGGTACGGATTCCGAAGGTAAACGGCCATTGACGGAACGGTTTTCGTCGGGGTTCTCTATGCAGCCGGGAGCGGACGAGACGAACGTATGACGAGCCGCCGGAGGCGATAGCGCTCCCGACCCCCACCCTCACTCGCACGAGTCGATCGGAACCGCCGCATGACCGACACGCTCCGCCCTGTCGAGACAGCCGTCATAGACGGTTCCGGGGCCCCTGACAGCCCCCAGAAGCTCAAGCGTTCCATCGGCGTCGTCGGCGGCACCCTGCTGACGCTGTCGTGCGTCACGCCCGCCTCCACGCTCTTCGTGGTCGTCCCCGACCTCTTCGGCTCCCTCGGCACCGCCACCGCCCTGACGATCGCCATCGGCTCCCTCCTCTGTATCGCCGTGGCGTTCTGCTACTCCGAGCTGGGCACCCTCATCCCCAGCGCGGGCGGCGAGTACGCCATGGTGTCCACGATGGCCGGGCGGCTCGCGGGCTGGCTCGTCTTCGTGCTGTCCCTGCTGGTGGTGATGATCGTCCCGCCGGTGATCGCGATGGGCACCGCCGACTATCTGGCGCCGATCGTGCACCTCGACCCCTCGATGACCGGCGCCGGCGTGATGCTGCTCGCCACCCTCGCCGGCCTGCTCGACCTGCGGGCCAACGCCTGGATCACCGGCATCTTCCTGGTCCTGGAGGTCGTCGCGGCCGGAGTCGTCGCGCTGCTCGGCTTCAGCCACAGCCACCGCGGGGTGGGCAGCCTCGTCTCCATGAAGGTCGCCGGAGAGCACGGCCACGCCGACACCGTGACCGCCATGCTCGTCGTCTCCGGCCTCGCCATCGCCCTCTTCGTCACCCAGGGCTTCTCGACCGCCGTCTACCTCTCCGAGGAGCTGGAGCACCCGCGCCGCAACGTCGCCCGCACCGTGCTCGCCACCCTCGCCATCTCCACCGTCGTCATCCTGGTCCCGGTCGCCGCGATCACCATGGGCGCCTCCGACCTCAAGGAGCTGACCGGCGGCGACATCAGCTCCATGGTCACCGCCTGGTCCAACTCCGCGGTCGGCACCTTCGTCAGCCTCTGCGTGGCCCTCGCGATCATCAACGCGGGCATCGTCATGGTCATCCAGAACTCCCGCGTCCTGTTCGCCTCCGCCCGCGACAAGGCCTGGCCCCAGCCCGTCAACAACGCCCTGTCGCGCCTCGGCCGCTTCGGCTCCCCCTGGGTCGCCACGCTCGCGGTCGGCGTCCCCGGCGCGCTGCTCTGCTTCGTCAACCTGGACACGCTGTACGGCGTCACGGGCGTCTCGGTGACCGCTATGTACCTGCTGGTCGCGGGCGCCGCCCTGCTGGCCCGGCGCGGCTCCCACAAGGACATCCCGGCCTGGCGGATGCCGCTGTGGCCCGCGATGCCGGTCCTGCTGATCGCCGTCCTCGTCTACATCCTCGTGGAGCAGGACCCGACCTACCTGCTGTGGACCGGCGGCATCACCGCCGTCGCCACCCTCTACTGGGCCTTCTACCTCCGCCCGCGCCGCGAGACCCGCTGGCTCGTCTCCATCCCGGAGGACGCGCAGGCCTGACGGCGTCCCCCACCCGTCCGCCCCGTCCCCGCCTGTCCCCGCGTACCGCGACCGAAGTACGCGGGGACAGGTCTGTACTCCCCAAGGAGGGGCCGGGGTTCAGCCCGGCGGGCGCAGCCGTTGTCGGTGGCGGCCCGTACGGTGGGGGGTATGGATCTTCGGCGCGTGAGACGGGGTGTGCCCGGGCTGCGAGGGCTGCTGAAGGGACCGCGCCGGCTTCTGGCCGGCGCGGCCGTCGTCGCGGTGCTCGCCGGCGTCGGCACCTGGACGGCCGCCGCCTCCGGCGGGGAGCCCTCGGTGCACCGGACCGACCGGGTCATGGCCATGGCCGACGGCACGCGCCTGGACACCTCGTACTTCACCACCGACTCCGCCGGCCGCCGCCCCGCCGTCCTCCTGGCACACGGCTTCGGCGGCAGCAAGGACGACGTGCGCGGGCAGGCCGAGGACCTCGCGCGCGACGGGTACGCCGTGCTGACCTGGTCCGCGCGCGGCTTCGGGAAATCCACCGGGAAGATCGGGCTCAACGACCCGGGGCACGAGGTCGCCGACGTCTCCCGGCTCATCGACTGGCTGGCCGGGCAGCCCCAGGTGCGGCTCGACAAACCCGGCGACCCGCGCGTGGGCGTGGCCGGTGCCTCCTACGGCGGCGCGGTCTCCCTGCTCGCCGCCGCGTACGACCACCGGGTCGACGCCATCGCCCCGGCCGTCACCTACTGGAACCTGGCCGACGCCCTGTTCCCGAACGGCGTGTTCAAGAAGCTGTGGGCCGGCATCTTCTTCAACAACGGCGGCGGCTGCGCCCGGTTCGAGCCCGCGCTGTGCCGGATGTACGACCGGGTCGCCGAGTCGGGCACGCCGGACGAGGCCGCCCGCAGGCTGCTGGAGCAGCGCTCGCCGTCCGCCGTCGGCGACCGCATCAAGGTGCCCACGCTGCTGGTGCAGGGCCAGACCGACTCCCTGTTCACGCTCGCCCAGTCCGACGCGGCCGAACGGACGATCAGGGCGGGCGGCGCGCCCGTGGACGTCGACTGGATCGCGGGCGGCCACGACGGCGGCGACACGGAGAACGGCCGCGTCGAGGCGCGCGTGAACGCCTGGTTCGACCGGTACCTGAAGGGCGACAAGGGCACGTCCACCGGCCCGGCCTTCCGTATCACCCGCACCGGAGGCGTCGACTCCACCAACGGCAGGGCCCTGCTGCGCGGCGCGAGCGCCGACGCCTACCCCGGCCTGCACGACCACCGGCGGGCCATCGCCCTGACCGGCGGCGAGCAGCGCTTCGCCAACCCGGCGGGCGCCGCCCCGCCCGCCGTCTCCGCCCTGCCCGGCCTCGGCGGCTCCGGCGGCGGCCTCGCCCAGCTCTCCGCGCTCGGCGTCGGCGTCTCCCTCGACTTCCCCGGCCAGTACGCCAGGTTCGACTCGGCACCCGTGCGCACCAGCCTCAGGATCACCGGCGCGCCGACGGCGACCGTGCACACCACCTCCACCAGCGAGGACGCCATCCTCTTCGGCAAGGTCTACGACGTCGGCCCCGACGGCACCCAGCAGGTGCTGCCCGCCCAGCTCGTCGCCCCCCTGCGCGTGACCGGCGCCAGGTCCGGCAAGGACGTGACGGTCACCCTCCCGGCGATCGACCACGAGTTCCAGAAGGGCCACCGGCTCCGCCTGGTCCTCGCCTCCACCGACCTCGGCTACGCCTCTCCGGCCGCCCCGGCCATGTACACCGTCTCCCTGAAGGGAGACCTGAGCGTGCCGACGGCCCCCGCCGTCACCACCGCCGCGGCGCCCCTGCCCGCCTGGGTGTGGTGGCTGCCCCTGGCCGGCGCGGCGGTCGCCCTCGCCCTGCTGCTGACCGGCAGGCGCCGTACGACCGCCCCCGCACCCGATCCGGAGCTCGCCGAAGTCCCGCTCCAGATCACGGACCTGAGCAAGCGGTACGCCAAGTCCGCCGACCGGTACGCCGTCCGTGACCTGTCCTTCCGGGTGGAGAAGGGCCAGGTGCTCGGCCTGCTCGGACCCAACGGCGCGGGCAAGACCACCACCCTGCGCATGCTGATGGGCCTGATCAAGCCGGACGGCGGCGAGATCCGCGTCTTCGGGCACGCGATCCGGCCCGGCGCGCCCGTGCTGTCCCGGGTCGGCGCCTTCGTGGAGGGCGCGGGCTTCCTGCCCCACCTGTCCGGCCGGGAGAACCTGGAGCTGTACTGGCGGGCCACCGGCCGCCCGCCCGAGGACGCCCACCTGGACGAGGCGCTTCAGATCGCGGGCCTCGGCGACGCGCTCGCCCGCGCGGTGCGCACCTACTCCCAGGGCATGCGCCAGCGCCTCGCCATAGCCCAGGCCATGCTCGGCCTGCCGGACCTGCTGATCCTGGACGAGCCCACCAACGGCCTCGACCCGCCGCAGATCCGCGAGATGCGCGAGGTGATGATCCGCTACGCGGCCGGCGGCCGTACGGTGATCGTCTCCAGCCATCTCCTCGCCGAGGTCGAACAGTCCTGCACCCACCTGGTGGTGATGGATCGCGGCCGGCTGGTCCAGGCCGGGCCCGTCGGGGAGATCGTCGGCTCCGGGGACACGCTGCTCGTCGGCACCGGCACGCCCGTGGAGGAGCCGGTCGTGGAGAAGGTGGCCGCGCTGCCCGGCGTCGCCTCCGCGGAGCGCACCGACGACGGCCTGCTGGTCCGCCTCCGGTCCGGCGGCACGGCCGAGCAACTGGTCGTGGAGCTGGTGCGCCTGGAGGTGCCCCTCGCCTCCGTCGGCCCCCACCGCCGCCTGGAAGACGCCTTCCTGACCCTGATCGGAGGTTCCGCATGAGCGCGGTCACCGAGCCCGTCGAGGTGGCCTCCGGCTACCGCGCGGGCCGTACGCTGCCGCTGCGGGTCGAGCTGGTCCGCCAGCTCAAGCGGCGGCGCACGCTGGTCATGGGCGGGATCCTCGCCGCGCTGCCGTTCGTGCTGCTGATCGCCTTCGCGATCGGCGGCAACCCGTCGGGCCGCGACGGCCAGGTCACGCTGATGAACACGGCCACCGCGTCCGGGACCAACTTCGCCGCGGTGAACCTGTTCGTCTCGGCGGGCTTCCTGCTGGTCATCCCGGTCGCCCTGTTCTGCGGGGACACGGTCGCCTCGGAGGCCGGCTGGTCCTCCCTGCGCTATCTGCTCGCCGCGCCCGTGCCCAGAGCCCGGCTGCTGTGGTCCAAGCTCGTCGTGGGACTGGGGCTCAGCCTCGCCGCGATGGTCCTGCTGCCGGTGGTGGCGCTCGCCGTCGGCACGGCGGCCTACGGCTGGGGCCCGCTGCAGATACCCACCGGCGGCGCGCTCGACCCGGGCATCGCGGCACAGCGGCTCGCGGTCACCGTGGCGTACGTCTTCGTGTCCCAACTGGTCACCGCCGGGCTCGCGTTCTGGCTCTCGACCAAGACCGACGCCCCGCTCGGCGCGGTCGGCGGCGCCGTCGGCCTGACCATCGTCGGCAACGTCCTGGACGCCGTCACCGCCCTCGGCCACTGGCGCGACTTCCTGCCCCCGCACTGGCAGTTCTCCTGGGCCGACATCATCCAGCCGCACCCCGAGTGGTCCGGCATGATCCAGGGCGCCGCGATCTCCGTCACGTACGCCCTGGTCCTGTTCGCCCTGGCCTTCCGGGGGTTCGCCCGCAAGGACGTGGTCTCCTAGAGAATCTCCGCCATGACCAGTGACCGAGACGAACGAGCCGACGCGGACCGCGTGTTCATCCGCAGCAAATGGGGCACCAACCGCTACGTCTACAACCCGGACAACCCCGTCGGCATGGCCCTCATCGTCGGCTCGCTGCTGTTCGCCGCCGGAGGCATGTGGCTGCTGTACCACTTGGGCGGGCCCGGCTCCTGGGGCGGGGACGACCTGCGCAGCGCGGTCACCACGGCGACGGGCGAGCTGTCGAAGGAGGCGCTGCTCGGGCCCGGCTCCGGCGACTACGACGCGATCCTGCGCGAGCGGATTGCGCGGGACGGCAACGGCCCCGAGGGCGCGCTCTCCGTCACGCTCGCCTCCCCGGAGCCCGAGTCGATGATGTTCACCGGCGGCCCGGAGCAGGCCCGGTACTCCGTCACCGCCCACGGCACGGACACCGCGTTCTGCCTCGACGTCCAGGGCATGAAACGCAAGGCGCAGGTGGGCTACGACTCCTTCACCATCACGGTGACCGACGGCGCGTGCACGGCCCATTGACCTTTCCTGACCTCTGAGTAAGTTGGCGCGGCAGCAAGAGCCTTCGCATCAGCCGCGACAGGGAGCCGCCATGGGTGTACGCAAGGATCTGAAGCGGGCACGGCAGCGCACCGACCTGGCGGGCAGGAGCGCGGTGGAGATCGTCAAGGACGCGGCGGGCGTCGTGCGCGAGGTCCGCGCGGCCCCCCTCGCACCCCCGCTCACCAGCGGCTCCCTGGCCGATCTGCCGTTCACGCACGCGGCCGAGAGCCCGGACGCCGTACTGCTGCGCCGCCGCACGGAAGGAGTCTGGCGCCCGGTGACGGCGGCCGTCCTCGCCGCCGAAGTCGCCGCCGTGGCCAAGGGGTTGGTCGCCGCCGGGCTCGAACCGGGCGGGCGGGTCGCGGTGATGTCCCGCACCCGCTACGAGTGGACCGTCCTGGACTTCGCGATCTGGGCGGCCGGCGGCCAGTCCGTGCCCGTCTACCCGACCTCCTCCGCCGAACAGGTCGACTGGATCGTCCGCGACTCCGGCGCCCGGTACGTCGTCACCGAGACCGCCGAGAACACCGCTACCGTCACCACCGGCACCGCGGACCACCCCCGGCCCCCGCGCCTGTGGCAGCTCGACGGGGGTGCGATCGCCGAACTCACCACCCTCGGCCGAGACGTCCCCGACGACGAACTCGCCAAGCGTCGGGCCGCGTTGACCCCCGACACCATCGCCACCGTCTGCTACACCTCCGGCACCACCGGCCGGCCCAAAGGCTGCGTCCTCACCCACGCCAACCTGCACGCCGAGGCCGCCAACACCGTCGAGCTGCTGCACCCGGTCTTCCAGGCCGTCACCGGACAGCAGGCCTCGACCCTGCTCTTCATGCCGCTCGCCCACGTCCTCGGCCGCACCCTCCAGCTGGCCTGCCTGCTGGCCCGCATCGAGACCGGCCACTTCCCGAGCGTGAAACCCGACGAACTGCGGCCCGCGCTACGGGAGTTCCGGCCCACCTTCCTGGTCGGGGTGCCGTACCTCTTCGAGAAGATCCGCGACACCGGGCGCGCCACCGCCGAGAAGCTCGGCCGCGGCGCCTCCTTCGACCGCGCCGAGCGGATCGGCGTCCGCTTCGGCGAGGCCCACCTGCGCAGGTTCCTCGGCACCGGCAAGGGCCCGGGGCCCGGCCTGTACGCCGCCTGGGCGCTGTACGACCTGCTGGTCTACCGGCGCATCCGCAAGGAGCTGGGCGGCCGGATGCGGTACGCCATCAGCGGCGGCTCCCCGCTGGACCGCAACCTCAACCTGTTCTTCTACGCCGCCGGGATCATCGTCTACGAGGGCTACGGCCTGACCGAGACCAGCGCCGCCGCCACCATCGTGCCCCCGCTCGGGCCCCGCCCCGGCACGGTCGGCCTGCCCGTCCCGGGCGTGTCCGTGCGCATCGCCGACGACGGCGAGGTGCTGATCAAGGGCGGGATCGTCTTCGGGTCGTACTGGAACAACCCGGCGGCCACGGACGCCGTACTGACCGGCGAATGGTTCGCCACCGGCGACCTCGGAGCCCTCGACGAGGACGGCTATCTCACCATCACCGGCCGCAAGAAGGACATCCTCGTCACCTCCGGCGGCAAGAACGTCTCCCCGGCCGTCCTGGAGGACCGGCTGCGCAGCCGCTCACCGGTCGGCCAGTGCGTGGTCGTCGGCGACAACCGGCCCTTCGTCGCCGCCCTGATCACCCTCGACCCGGAGGCGGTCGCCCACTGGCTGTCCGTACGCCAACTGCCCGCCGGCACACCGCTGTCCGAGCTGGTCCGCGACGAACGGCTGCGCGCCGAGGTGCAGAAGGCGGTCGACCACGCCAACGAGGCCGTCTCCCGCGCCGAGTCCATCCGCGCCTTCGCGCTCGTGGAGGGGGAGTTCACCGAGGAGAACGGGCTGCTGACCCCGTCGCTGAAGGTCAAACGGCACGCCGTGACGGCCGCCTACGCGGAGCAGATCGAGGCGCTGTACCGCAAGGCGTGACCGGCTGCGGGCGGACAGCACAGCGGCGGGCCACCGGAGGAACCCGGTGACCCGCCGCTCGGCGAAGCGCTGGCTCAGCTGTTGCCGGTGCCGTTGGCGGACAGCGCGGAGATGTCGTCCAGGATGTGCGAGAGGGCCTCGTCGCCCTTGGCCTGGGTGGAGTTCTCGGTGCACTGCTGGTTCTGCGGCGAGGACAGGACCGGGATGTCCTGGACGCCGACGTTGGCCAGAGCCAGGATCGACTGGGCGTTGGCCTTCGCCGGCAGGCCGATGCAGGGCTTGTTGAGCGAGCCCTGCATGAGCGCCATCTGCGGGCTCATGTCGCCCATCGTGGCCGAGTTGCCGAACGACTGGCTCGAGTCGTTGCCGCTGAACGACGTGGTGCCCGTGTCGTTGCCGGTGGCAAGCGCTTGGGGGGCCGCCACACCGGCGAGACCGGCGACGGAGGCGGCAACAGCCGCGGTTGCCCACAGCTTCTTCATGTTCGTTCCCTTTCGAAAGGCGGACTCCGGGGAGGGAGCTGCGTGATCGTCAACTGCCCCGGGCTTGCCGCGGTTGCGCCCTTTGCCCCGATCGGAGCAGCGCAGTCGGATGAGTTCACAAGCGCTCCCTGCGGCCGGCGCGGGCGCGTGAACAGCCCGACGGGCCGCCGGAGAACCGGCGACCCGTCGGAGGAGGGCCCGCGAGGAGCCCGGGAGATGCGCGCTCAGCCGTTGCCGGTGCCGTTGCTGGACAGCGCGGAGATGTCGTCCAGGATGTGCGAGAGCGGCTCGTCGCCCTTGGCCTGGGTGGAGTTCTCGGTGCACTGCTGGTTCTGCGGCGAGGACAGGACCGGGATGTCCTGCACGCCGACGTTGGCGAGGCCGACCAGCGACTGCGCGTTGAGCTTGGCCGGCAGGCCGATGCAGGGCTTGTTGAGCGAGCCCTGCATGAGCGCCATCTGGGGGCTGAAGTTGCCGTAGGTGGCCGAGTTGCCGAACGCCTGCGAAGCGCCGTTGCCGCTGAAGGAGGTGGTGCCGTTGTCGTTGCCGGTGGCCAGAGCCGGCGCAGCGGCGGCGGCAGAGACGCCGACGACGGAGGCGGCAACCGCGGCGACGGCCAGAACCTTCTTGATCACTTGCTGATTCCCTTCTGAAGAAACCCCGTCCACCGGAGCACGCTGGTCCAACTGCCCATCGCACCAATGGGTTGCTCCGGTTCACCCCGATGGCCCATAAGGGCCCGCGGAACAAGCTCCGGGTGTGTCTTGGCGAGGGGGCAGGAATCGAGGACGCGTTTCTCTGCCGGCTCCGCCAAGATGTCAATTCTGTGAAGGCGTTCGAGTGAATTCAGGAACGACGCGCGTTCCATAGTTTCTTCGGCTGCATGTCCCTCGTTTACAGCCTGCCGGTCATGGTGCGAGTCGTTCAAGCTGTGCTCGCTCGGTTTCGGCCGTCAATTGGGGCATGACCGTAGAGAAGGGAAAGTTCATGAAGAAGAGCGCTGCCGTCGTCGCCGGCGCACTCCTGGCGCTGGGCGGGGCCGCCCCCGCCTTTGCCGACGCCGGGGCCTCGGGCTCCGCCGTCGGCTCCCCGGGCGTCCTCTCGGGCAACGTGGTCCAGGTCCCGGTTCACATCCCGGTCAACGTCTGCGGCAACACGGTGAACCTCGTCGGGCTGCTGAACCCGGCGTTCGGCAACACCTGCGCCAACGGCTGACGTACGTCACGCAACGCACCAGCCCAGCTGCTGCGTTCTGGCCGGCCCCGGAGCGTCGATCTTCTCCGTTCCGAGGCCGGCCTTCCCACCTCTTCGAGCAGGAAGACCCCTAGATTGCGACAGACCCTCAGCAAGGGCATGGTCGCGGCAGCCGCCGCCACCGGCATCCTGTCCTTGTACGGCAGCCCCGCGCTCGCCGACTCGAACGCGGACGGCGCCGCTCAGGGCTCGCCCGGCGTGCTCTCCGGCAACACGGTCAACGCCCCGGTGGACGTCCCGGTCAACGTCTGCGGCAACACCGTCGACGTCGCAGCCGCGTTGAACCCGGCGTTCGGCAACTCCTGTGCGAGCCACGACGATTCGAAGAGCAACGGCTCGAAGACTCCCGGCGGCAACCACTCAGGTGACAACTCGAGTTCCAGCTCGACGAGCGGCACGACCACCTCGCCCCCGCGCGGCGGTGGTGGCGACCGGACCCCGCCCTCTTCCGGCGGAGGCCACCACTCGACTCCTCCGACTTCTTCCGGCGGCAGTCGCACCACGGCTCCCAGTCACACTCTGCCTCCCCACGGCGGCAGTCACACCACGGCTCCCAGTCACACTCTGCCTCCCCACGGCGGCAGTCACACCACGGCTCCCAGTCACACTCTGCCTCCCTACAGCGACAGTCGCACCACTGCGCCCACCGGTGGCGGCGGACAGCAGCAGCCGTCCCAGCTTGCGCACACCGGTGGTGAGGCCGGGACCCTGCTTGCGACCTCGGCGGCCAGTGCCGTGCTGATCGCGGCCGGGGCGGTCATGTACCGGCGAGGACGGGCCGGCTTCGGCCGGTAGCGCGCCGGCCGGCCGGGATCCGCCGGCCGGCCGGACCCGCGTGCAACCGTCGCCGTACCCCGCGTACCAGGGTGCCCGCCGTGAACGTCACGCCGTGCACGAACCGCCACGCCGGGCCGAAGCCCGCGGCCGTGGCCGGCCCGGGGTTCGACGACTCGAACTCCAGGCAGATAAGCCCATTCGGACTTCACCCCATTGGCGGCACAACCCTCAGGGGTGCCACGCGTTGACACAGCGCCGGGTATCCCGCCCGGATGTTTGTGTCGATCCCAAGGAGCACCTCTCCATGTCGCGTATCGCGAAGGGCCTGGTCCTTACCTCCGCCGCCGTCGCGGCCGTCGCCGGCGGTGCCGGTATGGCTGCCGCCGACTCCGGCGCGCAGGGTGGCGCCGCCAACTCGCCCGGCGTGCTGTCGGGCAACGTCGTCCAGGCCCCGGTCCACGTGCCGGTCAACGTCTGCGGCAACACGGTGAACGTCATCGCGCTGCTGAACCCGGCGTTCGGCAACACCTGCGCCAACGGCTGACGTCGGGACGCATCCCTTCGGCCGGCCGTCCGCCCCGCTCATCCGTCGCGGGGTGGACGGCCGGTTTGTGCGTTTACTCGCCCGGACGAAGGCCCCGTGCGGTCGCTCAGGGATCTCATATGTCTTCTGCGTACGGGGTTTCCGGCCTGACGGGGGCTCGTTAGGCACGGCGTCAGAATTCCCTGGGGCGACTTGAGTTGCCGAAGAGAGGAACACGATGAAGTCCCTGAAGGCTGCCGCCGTCGTTGCCGGTTCCGTGGCCCTTGTCGGCGTTGCCGCGCCCGCGTTCGCCCACAGCACCGCCGACCTGACGCCCTCCAGCCTCAACGGCGCCGTGAACACGCTCGCCAAGGGCCCCCTCACCCTGGATGACGCGATGCCGCTCCAGCACCAGTCGGACGCGCTGAACACCGAGAACAAGGACTCCGTGCTCAACACGGTCAAGGGTGCGACCGGCGCGCTGAACCAGCACAACCCTCTGCTCGGCGGCCTGCCCCTGCAGAGCTGACCCCCCCGCAGGGCCGGTACCGCAGCCGCGGACCGGCCCTCGGTGTGTCCGGGCCCGTTCCCGGGACCGCGTCCCTCATTCGTGTGGAGCGGCGGCGGGCACTGGTCCGGAAGGGTGAGAAGCCGCCCGGCGGCGCGAGGCCGCGTCGATAAGGTCGCGCGGTGACCTCAACCTCAAGCGAATCCCGTGCCTTCCGCGCCGCCGAACTCGGCACGCTCGTCGTCCTGGCCTGGAGCGGCGAGGCCCCGGACGGCACCGACATGCCCTACCTGCTGGCCTACTCCCTCGGGGACGCCCAGGGCGGCCCGAAGGCCACTGCGGCGGCGGTCGAGCACCTGCTGGTGAGCAACGGCCTGCCGGTCGGCGGCGAACTCGTCGACGGCACCACCAAGCCCAGCCTGCCCGTCACCCTGCTGGTCGAGGCCGGTCAGGCCGTCGTCAACATGCCGCAGCTGGTCGCCCAGGCCGACGCGCCGAAGGAGTGGCTCGCCGCCGTCGCCGAACGCGGCTACGCCTACCTCGTGTTCACCAAGCGGGCCTGGCCCGAGGGCGAGCCCGGCAAGACCGTCGACCCGGCCGCACTGGCCGCGTTCGCGGGCGCCGAGGACACCCTGAACGCCGCCGCGCACGTCATCCTGCCGGCCCGCAGCCTGCGCGGCTGATGACCAAGGCCACCGCCGGCGGCCGGGGCCTCGGTCTGCTGCTGGTGCTCAGCGGGGCGGCCGGATTGCTCGCCTCCTGGGTCATCACCCTCGACAAGTTCAAGCTGCTCGAGAACCCGAACTTCGTGCCCGGGTGCAGCCTGAACCCGGTCGTGTCCTGCGGCAGCGTGATGAAGAGCGACCAGGCCTCGGCCTTCGGGTTCCCCAACCCGATGCTGGGCCTGGTGGCGTACGGCATCGTCGTCTGCGTCGGCATGAGCCTGCTGGCCGGGACCCGCTTCCCCGGCTGGTACTGGCTGCTGTTCTGGGCCGGGTGCCTGTTCGGGATCGGGTTCGTCTCCTGGCTGCAGTTCCAGTCGCTGTACCGGATCAACGCACTGTGCCTGTGGTGCTGCCTGGCCTGGGTCGCGACGATCGTGCTGTTCTGGTACGTCACCTCACTGATCGTCAGAGAAGGCTTCCTGCCCGCGCCCGGCTGGCTGCGGGGCTTCTTCGCCGAGTTCACCTGGGTGCTCCCGGTGCTGCACACCGGGGTGGTCGGGATGCTCGTGCTGACGCGCTGGTGGGACTTCTGGACGAGCTGATGAACGTTGAGCCGAACGGCTTACGAGAAATTGACGCCGCCCTTACCCGTCGCTTGCGGGGGAAAGATGTCTGGCCCTTTACTTGGGGACTTTGCGTCAAGGTATGACGTGGCCGACAACGTACTGGACGGCATTACCCCGCCTATTGCCTTCACTGGCAGGCATTCGCGCGGATTACATCCGACTTCCTGCCCCGCCCTCATCCTGCCTGTTTCCGCAAGCTAAAAGCTAAATCCGTAGCAGCGAAGGGTGCCCAAATCGTCGGCGCCGGCTTTGTCGGCTGCTCCCTGGCCTGGGCCAACTGGCCGACGCGGAGCGCCGTTCCTCCTAGCCCCCTCCAGGCGCTGTCGGGACGCAGTGTGACTGCAACCTTGATCGTCATCGCGTTGGGTCACCTGCGCCTCCCGTTCATCTTCGCTCCGTTCGGCCTTCATCGAGCCGTGTTCACAGACACCGCACGGACGGTGACTCTCAGGGCGCCAGGGGGAGGCCTTTTCGGCCGGAGGCCAGAACACGCAGGGGAGGGGGGTCGGTCCGCATGGTCCGCCCGCGCTTGATGTATGTGCCGACGGAGGATCTTGGCATGTCCCCGTTGCTGAGCCAACTAGCCCAGCAACAAGCCAAGTTGAGACCGGACGGAGGGCTCAGACCCGTCGGATGGCGGCTGGTCGGCGCCAACAACCGTGAACTCGGCCGCTGCGCCAGGGCGTTCGAGAGCCTGCCCGTGTGCCAGGCCGCGGTGATCCAGCTCCGGCAGCGCCTCGGGGACGTACGGTCGGTCCTAGCCATGGCCGATGTGACGGGCACGTGGATGTGGCGGATCGAACTCGACGGACAGGACGCCGCCACGGCCGGACGGCCCTATCACCGGCACCGGGAGTGCCAGCACAACCAGACCCGGCGGAACATCGGCATGGTCTTCCAGAAGCCGAACCCCTTTCCCGCGATGTCCATCTACGACAACGTCACCTCGGGCCTCAAGCTCACCGGCACGCACCTGAACGGCGAAGCCCGCGACGACCTCGTCGAGGAATGCCTCACCAAGGCGGGCCTGTGGCAGGAGGTCCGCGGCCGGCTCCGCCAGCCCGGCGGCGCACTCTCCGGAGGCCAGCAGCAACGCCTGTGCATCGCCCGCTCCCTGGCCGTACGCCCCAAGGTCCTCCTGATGGACGAGCCCTGCTCCGCCCTGGACCCCACCTCCGCCCTTCGCATCGAGGAGACGATCCGCGAACTCGCCCAGGAGGTGACCATCGTGATCGTCACCCACAACATGCAACAGGCCGCTCGCATCTCCGACCAGTGCGCCTTCTTCCTCGCCGAACAGGGCACCCCCGGCGCCATCGTGGAACACGGCCCCACCTCCACGATGTTCACCACCCCGTCCGACCCCCGCACGGCGGACTACGTGGAGGGCCGCTTCGGCTGAAATCGCTTGGTGCGGCGGCGCGAACCGGGTTGGGAACGCGGCAGAATGAAGGCGCTCAAAAGCGAGATGTGGGGGCTGATGTGACGGAGTATCTGACCGAAGCTGATCCGCGATGGGCTGAGCATTCTGGCGAAGAGGGGCACCACGATGCCCCGGAATGGGGCCCGGAGGACTTGGAACGCGCCGCGGTGTTTCTGACCGAACTCGCGCCGCAGGCCCGGCGGGTGTTCGAGTACCTGCTGCGCAACCCTGGCCGGACGATCCACTGCACGGAGCTGGTGGATGAGGTCCTGGGCGGGCCGGATGAGGGCGATCCGGCACGGCGCGTGGCAGGCGTGCTGTCCGGGATGGCCAAGGGACACGGCAATAGCGGGCGGCGGTATCCGTTCCACTGGTGGGAGGCCCCCGAGGGGAGCACGGGCGCAACGTACGCAGTCCGCCCCTCGGTGGCAGCGGTGTTCCTGGCGGCTCAGCTCGGCCGGTGACTCCACCGCGCCCGCCCGCCGGCATCCTGGCGGCGAGGGGAAGACATGGCACTGGGCCGCAAGGGGTCACGACGCATAGTCGCCGAAGGCACAACCTACCGCTGGCGCCTGCGACGCAGGCCCCGTTTCACCTCGACCAGTCCGAATCTCAGCGATGGATGTCAGAAGTCGCGCTGTGAGCGTCGGCTAGGGGTTGCTGTACTTGGCTGCTGTACCGCGTTACAGATCCACTCGGGATTCCGTCTCGCTGATCCCCTGTCGCAACACGACGTGTGCCGGCCTGAACGGCAGGCTGCGGAGTGTCGGCTCCATGACTTTGAAGAGCGCTTCGGCGTCCGCCCCGTAGGCGTACAGCGCTGCCTCGCCTCCACCGAACTCGTTACCGTCGACCTCACCGACACCTGCCTCGTCAACTGAGGCCGCCATGGCGCGCTCAGCATTGAAGACCGCTTCGCGCTCGGCTCTCGTGCCGTACTGGTCGTCGCTCAGGCGATAGTGGGCGATGACCGCTTGTTCCGGTATCTCAGGTTCAGGGAGATCGAAGAGCTTGTCCATGAACGCACGGTCTCATCGACCTCTGACAACGCGTCCGCGGTGAGCGTCCCCTGAACCCTGTCCGGGGTACCGGCTAGGTTTGGCCGACTGTTCGTCCTGGTGAGTGGAGGCGTCGGGTGCAGATCTCAGGTGTTGAGGTGTACGTGAATCATCCGGTGCTGCACCTGGGCGCGACGGATTGGGTGCCCGTATCCCTGGAGCTGGGCGATGCGGACGCGGCCAGTTGCGACACCCATGTCGCGGTGCGTGTCCGGGCGCAGTCGGGCCTCATTCGGGTGCGCCTGTTCATGGACCTCGGCGACTCCGTGTGCGCCGACCCGGCGTTCACCACTGTGTTCGACGGCCAACTCCTACTGGACAACGGGCGCCTGGCCGTAGGTGACGTCGAAGGCCTCACCCGCTTCGTGCATCAGGTCGGGGACCGAGGGGCCTGGAGCGTTTGCATAGCCGTGGACAACCCGGGCTGGGACGCCCGCGCTCTCGACGTGACCATCAGCCGGCCCGCCCCATAGCTCGATCAGCCGACGCGCATTCGTCGTCCAGGCTCCGGCGCTACCTACCGCTGCTGCGCCCTGTAGCGCTTCATCAGCGCAGTGATCCGGACTTGGTCCGCCTGACCGTTGAGCTCAGCAAGGAGATCGTCAGGGCACAACTCGTAGAGATCGCCCCACCATCGACGTCCTCGGCTGTCCCAGATGCGGTAGCCCCCTGGCACGCCCCTGGCAACGTAGCGTCTCCTGCTCACCGTCCCCCTGTTCCCGGCACAGCTCGTGCCGTCGTCCGACCGGGTCATCTCCCAATGCGGGACCATGCGCAGGCTGCGGCCGTCCGGCGAGGCACGCTGCGGTCCTTGTCAGTAGTTTCGCCTACCCTCCGGCCATGAGCATGATCGGTGAGTACCTGCGTGTCACGGCTACTGAGCTTGACCGAGCGATCCAAGACCCCGACTGGGCGTTGGATTTCGTGGAAGAGGTCCAGGACACCGAGGAGGAGTCCGAGCCTGCGCCGGCCGGGGCGCGTCACTTCAGCACGTACAAGACCTGGGACATGCTCCGCTTCTTGCTGGAGCGTGCCGAGTTCCCGGTGAACGTGATCCACGGTGAGGAGCCGTTCGCCGAGGACGAGGACTGGGGATACGGGCCTCCGAGATACCTGAGAACCGAGCGGGTCCGGCTCGCTGGAAAAGCTCTGCGGGCGACCACCTATACCCAGCTCATCAGCGGGGTGGATCCTGCTGAGCTGACCAGTGCCGAGGTGTACCCCCTCGCTGGTGCGTACCCCCTCGGATGGAGTGAGCCCGGCGTGCTGGAGTGGGCGCGTCCCTGGTACGACGGACTCACCCAGTTCTTCGAGGCTGCCGCCAGGGCGAATGATGCGGTGCTCGTCTGGCTGGACTGACGGGCCAAGACGGCGGTGAGACCTGAGCTTGGGAATCAATGCCGGCTCACGACGTTTAAACGGCTTCTGACCTGCGGATACGATCCTTCGCCTAGCCACTCGCGAGGCCCCGTCTGGACCCATGGTGCCCGCTGTTTACCGTCCTGAAGGGCACGGATGGGGCACGCGGTCGGTGGCGGGTGAGGGGCGAAAGGTTAGTGGGGCTCGCCTGGGCCGCTTCGCGCCCAAAGGAGGCGGACGGCCTACGTGCGCGACCGGTCGACTCGGCGAAGCCCCCGCACCCTACTGCTGACTCCTTGTCTGTTTCTCCAGCAGGAGGTTCGGTCCTGCCGGCGGCGGTTTGTGGGGTTGTCGCGACATCCTCCGCTGTAGCGGACGGTATCTACAGGAAGGCGGCGATGGCGCCCGCGGCGGTGGCGATGACCCCGACCGCTGTCCAAAAGATCATGCTCTTCCATAAGGGGTGCCTGTCTGGAGACTCGGCACCAGCGTGGGACTGGTTACTCGAGATCTGGTCGCCGTAAGCCCAGTTCAGCTGTGCGTTCCCAGATAGGTTGATGTTGATCACGGGATCGCCGGTCTGCTTCGGCGCGCTACGGTTGGTGCTCAAGTAGTTCTCCTTCCGATGATGGACTGCTTGCAGGTGAGGCAGCATTTGCTTGCCGGCGCGCGGCCTCAGTCTGGGATTCTGTGGGGTGCGGCTCTGCCGCACCCCACAGAGGCTCTGTTGCCTTCTCGACGCACCTAGCTGACAGGTGCATCCATCTGAGAGGTGCTACGCCCTCGGTGGGTGTGCGGGGGCAGGAGTGTGTAGCGGTTGCTGTGGGTGTAACCCCTCGGGCTGGTAGGCGCCGACTTGAAGGTCTTCTTGACTTCGATGAATCCCTTGCGGGCCAACTCCTTGAAGCCTCGCTCCGTCGTGTCCGCCGACCAGCCGTACCAGTCCGGAGTCCGCTCGGGCGGCAGCTCGAAGCCTGGGCGCTCGCAGCTCAGGACGAGGAGCATGGCCAGGCCTGGCAGACCTAGATCATCGATCGCTCTTGAGTCCCATAGGTCGCGGGAGATCTTCAGATACGGGTCTCGGTTCTCCCGGCCGGGGCGTGTGTACTCCCCGCCTCGGCCGTCCTCGCGCAGCAGGGTGACCCTGATGTCGTGCGTGCCAGGGACTCGGCCGTAGTTGATCAACCGACGTTGCTGTAGGCGACCGAAGATCTTGTTGACCGCCGCTCGCGCGCTTGTCGGTTCTGCTGTCGACGTCGCGCCAATTGCTCTTGCCCAGACGGAGCTGTTGAGCGTTGTGCTCCAGCCGTCCAGGTCGGAGCTGGTGATCGCGATGATGAATAGGTATGCCTTCAGTCCGCGCGCGTCCCGGCCCTGCACGAACTGGGCGAGGAGACTGTGCCGGCTCTCCGCTCGTGGCGGGAGCTGCACAAAGTCGCGCCGGACGGGGACATGACTCCGATGTGTCGCCTTCCGATCCAAGAGGAATTTCTGGGTCTCAGCGACTCCGGCGGCGACCTCCTCCGGAGTGAGTCCCTCCCATGGTGCTTGCTCACTCACAGGCGTCACCATGGCACCTCCGGCTGGCTGTGCTCAAGCTCTGACGCCAAGACAGCTGCCCGCCCCAGCGGGTTCTTTGAGATATATCCTGTAGACAGCTAAATGGTGCATAACCCTGTGATGCCATGGGAATTCCGGAGGAGGGAGCAGCGCCAGTCGCCCTCAGCGGGGAAGCCTGGCCATGTCGGCGACCCTAGCTGCATCGCTCAGCGGTCATCCTCCATCATTCCGTCGGCACATGGCAGTTCGACCGCTGGGGAACCGTCTTCGTGGCTGCTGTCGCTAGCCGGGGCGTCGTTCACCGTGACAGCTGGGCGGCGCGGGCTCGACCTGCCGCCGCTGGAGGCTGATGGTCTTGCTGGCGCATCCGCCTCCATGCGCCTGGAGGAACTTGCCCGAGCTGCGCCGCACCGACATCGACCTCGAGGCGGGCTCGGTTCACGTGCACAGGGCTGCCCCGGAGCTGAACACAGGCAGCCGGCGATCGATGTCGCCAAGTCCCGTGCGGACAAGCCGGAGATCGCCCTCCCGGCTTTGTCCTCCTCGACGCCCCTCGGCATCTGGAGTGGTTCGCTGAGGACGGGGACCGACGGCCTGGTCTTCGTCGGCGAGTGGGCGCGCCGCTGCGCGGCCGCCGCAACTTCGCGGCTGTCCTCGTCGGTGCAGCCGGAGGGGTCAGGTTGCCGGCAGAGTCCCGTGGCCTTCGCGTCGTTCGTGGTTGAACCACTAGCGCTTCCCGGGCACGATTGCACTTCCCGTGACCGTCGTCCCGCCTGAAAGTAGTGGTATGTGAAAGTCCTCGGCATCGCCGTCAACTCCGGCGCACTCCACTACGGGGCTCTCCAGCAGGGCCCGGAGATCCGCTTGGTGCCCGGAGCGCCAGAGCGTCTCGGGCCGGCGGATGGCCTGAACGGCTATGAACGCACGGGTGATACCTATCGCCGGATCTACCAGGACCTTCACGTCCTTGCTCCGGACCTTGTGGTGCTCGTCGCCACCCGCAAGTACAACAACTGGTCCTATCGCCAGGCTGCTGACCGCGCCGCCATGGTCACCCTCGCTCAACTGGCTTGTCACGAGGACGGCATCCGCTGTGAGGAGTGGGCGACTGAAAAGATCGGAAAGCTTGTGGGTGTCACGGCCGCCTCGCTCAGCACCATCCCTCTGGAGCGGATCGGTGCCGCCACGCGACCCAAATATTGGAACCTGGGCCGCGGGGACGCTTTCGCCGCGGCGCTCGCCGCCGTGATCGATTCGATCCCTGGCGACGACCGGTGACCCCGGAGACCGAGCGACGGAGAATGCGACAGTGAGTGAGCGCGGGAGACGCCTTGTACTGGACTACGAGTGCCTGCAGAGCATGCCGATTGGGGTCCACGAGGTTCATGTGTGGTGGGATCCCGTCCTCAATAACTGGCTTGTAGGCAAACGTATAGATTTGTCGGAATTTCAAGATGTTGGCGATCTGATCGAACCCGGTCTCATGGAGATGATCAAGCACCCCAACATCGTGGACGTGCGGGCCGTGGCCAGCGTCCCCAGCTACCCCTCGCCCATGCGCGTGGTTGAAATCCTCATGCCGTTCTTCGAGAGGGGGAGCATTACTGACGCTCTTGAGCGCGGCGAGACTTTTGCGCCCACGAAGGCGCTGCGTATCGTCCAGGCGGCGCTACAGGGGCTGACGGAGATGCATGAGCGTCACGGCATCCTGCATCGCGACATCAAGAGCCCCAACCTGTTCCTCACCAATGACGCCGATCTCGTCAAGATCGGTGATCTAGGTGTCGCTGGCGCCATGGACGCTTCCGGAGCTACCCCCGCTGTCCAGGTGGCGCACGTGTACTCCCCGCCAGAAATCATGGTCGGTCCTCGAATCACCCGCGCAGCTGATCTCTACTCTCTGGGGCTCGTCCTGATCGAACTCCTTGCGGGAAGGTTCGACTACGCCTCCTACACCCGAACCGAGGTCGTCGACGCCCTCCAGGGGGGACTCTCGCCTTTGCGTGACAGTGATCGTCGGCTTCCCGTCTGGGTCTGCCGTCGCCTGCGGCAGCTGATCGCCAGAGCCACTCATCCCGACCCCATCGAGCGTTTTGCTAGTGCCCGCGACATGAGTGCCGCCCTTGCGGCCATCAAGATCGCTGATTGGAGTGAGGTTGACGCTAACGTGTGGCAGGCTCCGCATCTGCGTCGTGATGAGCAATGGAGAGTCACGGCGAGCCCCGCGAAGGCGGGTGGGGTCGAACTGGTCACGTTCCGACGTAAGGCCGCCTCCTGGCGGCGTGCTGGCGAGGCCGCCGTGGTGCCGACTATTGACCACCCTCAGGCGCGCACCTACTTCGAGGGGGTGAACAAGCGGGCCGTCAACTGATCAACTGCCTTCGTTACGACTTCTTGGTCGGCAGAGGCCAACGGGATCACGCTTAGACATGCCTTTGCCGCCTCGGGTGTCACCCTGAACCGCGCTTCCCGACCGGTCCCATCTGGTTCGAGAAGTCCGTTCCGGGCGAGCTCCCAGACCTCGCTGCGGACGCGCCGGGCATCGATTCTGCCGCCAGGGATGAGTGGGGTCAGTAGCGCTCGCCATTCCTCGTGGCCTGCGCCAACGGAACACTCCCACAGCTGCTCCACGAGTACTTCGGCCGCCCATGCGTGCCGCGGGAGGCACTGATCGGGAAGGCGTGCGATGCACAGAGCGAGCAAGGCCCCATGAGAATTCATTGCCTCCATGCCACCTCCCGATCGTCAGTAGCAGCCCACAAGGCCTCCTCGCCGCCAGGGTGCCGGACCGCAGGATGGGACGCAAGGGCACCTGCCGCCCGAATGGTATGTGTGTTCGATTTCGCTTCTGGCGCGAGCACTGCTCCGGTGCTCGTCGTCGCTGCGGTGATCGCGCTGGCTGACTGAGGCCGGCATCAAGGTCATCGTCCCTAACGACGCAGGCCCCGCTTCGGAGCAGTAGACGTGTGGAGTGTGATGGCGCGGGGTTTCGGGCGTTGCTAGCCCATGATGCGAGCCGCTTGCTCCCGAAGGTCCTGGGCCTCTGGGACTCCGTTGTATCGGCGCAGGCGGACGCGCATGTCCTGGAGGGCGGCCTGGACCTTCACGGAGCGGATGCCGTCGGCGCAGTCGAGGAAGTCGCGCCAGGTGGCCATGGCGCCGTCGACGTCGCCTTGGCGGAGGCGGACGCCGCCGAGGTCGGCGAGGACGATGGCGCGGGTGCGGCGGCGGTCGAGGCCGTGGATGTCGAGGGCGAGGTGGAGGTGCTCTTCGGCGGCGTCGAGGTCGCCGAGGCGGGAGAGGATCATGCCGGACTCGTGGGCCCAGCGGCCGGGGGAGTAGTGGGCGGCCCAGGAGTCGCCGCCTGCAGCGGCCGGCTTGCCGATGGCGGTCTCGGACATGGCGAGGTGCTTGGTGGCCATGCGGCGGTCGTCGTCCTGCGCGGCGGCGTTGGCGAGGGTGGCCTCGTAGTAGGCGACGGCGCGCGGGTTGTCGAGGTGGCGGCCGTAGTCCACACAGGCTTCGCCCAGCTGGACGGCCTCGGCCCGGTAGCCGAGGTCGACGCACTGCACGGCGAGGCCTCGGAGGGCGGTCGCGGACAGCTCCGGATCGCCGGCTTCGGCGGCCAGGCGGAAGGAGTGGGCGTAGTAGCGCTGGGCGAGTCCGCGGAGTTCGGGGGTGTCGCCTTCGTCCTGGGCCATCCAGCCGGCGAGGTGGACGAGCTGGGAGGTGGCGGCAAACAGGTCGCGGCCGGTGGCCTCGGTGAAGCGGCCCTCCAGCCAGGGGGCGACGTCCTGGGTGAGGTAGCGGACGGCCAGGTGGCGGGCGTGTCCGCCGCCGAGCTCGGAGGCGGAGTCGCCGAGTGCCTTGACCATGTGGCGTACGGCGGCCACCTCGCCCTGGCCGACGCGGACGGCTCCGGCGAGGGCGGTCTTGGTCCGGCGGGTGATGCTGTCCATGTCGGGCAGGCCGAGTGCGGACAGGGCGTATCCGCTGGAGGCGAGGATGAACTCCCGACGTTCCACGTCGCTCCTTCCCAGGTGCAGGACTGATGCAACGGTATCTGCGTGGAGTGCCGCAGGCATGGGCTCCGGAAGGTTGATCGCCTCGGGGTCCAGCCCCAGCACCTGCGCGATGTAGGGCCACCAGTGCCCGGGCGTCCGTTCCCCCTCGATCCACCGTCGAGCGTGCTGGCGCTGTAAGCGCCGCGGATCGCCGCATTCGGCCAGGCCAAGGGCACGTGCCAACTCCGAGGGACCCCAGCCCCTTTCTTGGCAGGCCCGCTTGATCATGTCCGCGACGGCCGGGTTCCTCGGCACCCCGTCACCCTCCCCACCTGGATTACGCGGGATTACGCAGGACTACATCCTGGGCCCTGTCCCGGGAGGGCGGACCGCCGTTCACTGAACATCACCCCGCAGATCTCCGAATGGCTCGAACAGGCCCCGTTCAGGGCCTGTTGGCGCCTGCCCGGACACGTGAGAGGAACCGACGGTGGCGATGACCGCTGACAGCGCACGGAACCGCACGATCCCGCCTTCCCGAGTGGTCGGTGTCGGCCGCCGCTACCCCGCCCTCCGGGAGGTGCGGCGGTGAGCCGGGTTCCGTTATCCGACCCGCTGGGGACGGCCCTGAGCTGGGTCTGGGCGCTCGGCACGGCTGCTGGACTCGCGGTCCTCGGAGTCATGGTCCAGGCCGAGCAGTCGTCCGCGCAGAAGCCGTTGGCGCACCCGCCAGTCAGCGTCGACGACATCCCCTTGGCCGACAGCGCCCGATAGAGGCGCCGGCCCTCGCGTGCCTCGCATCACCAGCGAAAGAAGGGAAGCCGATGCCCAGCCAGCACAGCAACGACATGCACCCCGTGTCGGTCGCGTTCAGCGGTCCCGACAACACCGGGAAGACCAAGCAGATCGGGATCCTGGCCCGGCGCATGGGCCCGACCGCGACCTCGGCCGGCCCGCTCGACCACTACGACCCGCGCTGGGCCGTCATCAAGGCCGACGGCATGGCCCGCTGGTGGTTCGAGACCGGCCCGGTCGAGGAGGTCGCCGACGTCCTCGCCACCTCCTACCTGGAACGCTCCCGGCACCCGTTCTCCGCGCCGGTGCGCCTGCTGGACCGGGGCATCCCCATGCTGGAGGCGTCCGTGGCGGCGACGGTCGCCGTACGGGAGAACCTGGGCACCGCGCAGGCTGCTGACCGAACCCGGCTCCTGCTGTCCCCGTACGAGACCGACCTCCGGGCCGCCGAGCAGGACGAGTACGCCCTCGTCCTCCTGCACTGCGGCGACCCCGAGGAAGGCACCCGGCGGAGCCTGTCCCATGAGGTGACCGTCACCGACACCTACGCGGCCTACCAGCGCCACCTCCACGAGCAGATCAACCGGCTCGTCGACGACGGCCGCTTCCCGATGTCGATCCGTATCGGCGACCGCCCGACCGTCACCATCCAGGACGAGGTGCGCCAGCTCCTGGCGCCCCTGCACCCGAGCGTGCCCGGCCGGGCCCTGGCCGGCGTGCACGTCACCGCTCTGGGCGGCATGTCGGAGAGCGGCAAGAGCACCGCCGGTGAGTACCTGCGCACGCACCATGGCCACGCCCGCCTCAAGATCGGACACCTCATCGAGGACGCGGCCAGCCGGGCGGGCATCCCCGACCCCTACAGGCTGGGCTCCGTCGTCCAGGCCGAGCTGATCGTGGACGCGCTGGACCGGTTCTGCCAGGCCCACCACTTTCTCGACTCCGTCAGCATCGAGTCGCTGCACGACTTCGACTCGACCGCCGAACTCGCCCGGATGCTCGGATCCCAGCTCACCATCGTCTACCTGGACGCCTCCGAGACCACGCGCACACGGCGGGGCACCGCCGGGGCCCAGGACGTCGCCGACCGCGACGTCGTCAAGAGCGTACGAGGTGCGGACAAGATCGCCTCCATTGCCCACGAGGTCATCGGCAATGACGGGCCGCGGCTAGAACTGGAACGCCGACTGGACCGCATCGCGCTCGACCACCGCTGGCCGGAGCACCAGCCCAGCACCATGCCGGTCAACGCGCTCGGACTCCCGGTCCACCTGGAGTCCTACCTGGCCGAGTTCCTCGACCGCACCACCGGGCCGCAGCCGTTGATCGACCTGCTGGCCGTCACCGGCAGCGGGGCCCGGGGCAAGTACCAGCACGGCTGGAGCGACCTCGACGTGTTCGTCGTCGCCGATGCCTCCTCCCTCGACGGGATCCGCCAGGTTCTCGCGGAGCTGGAGGCCGAACTCGGCGGGGTCAAACTCGGCATGACCGTGCTGACTCGAGCCGAGTGCCGGGCTGGCGCCGTGACCTCCCGGCTCCTCCACGTCCTCGCCCTCATCGGCAGCGGAGCGCTGGTCCCGCTGTGGTCGGCCCCCGGCCTTGCCCTGCCGGCCCCGGACGCCGCCACCGACATCGACGTGAGCCTGCGCGACGGCATCCAGGCCGCTATCGAGATCCGCCGCCAGCTCCTCAAGGGGGCACCCGACCTCCGGAGCCTCTACAAGGTCACCGCGCTGCTCGCGAAGATCCAGCTCCGCTTCAACGGGATCGAGTGCCCCTCCGACAGCGACGCCCTCACCGTCCTCCTCGACGCCAAACGACAGGACCCGAGCGCGGTCACCACCGCCCGCACCGAGCGCCCCGCCGCCGAAGCGCTCGCGACCCTCGTCCTTCAGAGTTGGCTGGACACCCTTCCCGGGGAAAGGCGGTGAGCGCGAGCGCCTGGCGGGCCCCGGCGACAGCGGGCACCTTCCACAAGCCGGTGGCGACCCGCGAACAGGCCGAAGTCGAAGTGAGAGGTTGGACCCAGCTCGCTTCCCGCATCGCGGTTCCCGGCCTTCACGGGCAGGTCGCGTTACCGGACAGGCAGCTCCTCGCGTACGAGGACGTCTTCGCCACCGGCCGGTGCGAACTTCTGATGGGCGATGTGATCGCCCTCGCCGACCGCGACCCGGCCGCGCGGCCCCGCCTGGACCGCCTCGTAGACGGCGTCTGTACCGACCTGCGGGCGGCGGCCGAGGAGACCGCCAAGCGCGTGGCGCTGGCCGAATGTGTTCCGGACCTCTACCTCGACCGGATCCGCCCGGGTGGGCGCCTGGATCGCTGGTACCTCCGCCGTGACCTGCCGATCGCTCTGCCCCACACCAGTACGACCCTCACCCTCCGAGAACTGGCCGACTTCACTCTCACCGCCAACGGCCGGCAGCTGACGCTGAACGTCGCGGACATCATCGACAGCCTCCGCCAGGTCCTGGCCCCCGACCGCCGCTGGCTGGCCGGCCTGACCCAGGGCGACCCCACGGAACCCAACATCGCCGACCCGCTGTGCTGGCTCGACTTCGAATTCGCTGGCCGCAACAGCGCCGTGGGTGAAGCCGCCAACCTGCTCTGGTACCTGATGGCCCTGGGAGGCTGGCTCGTCCCCCGTTACCAGCCCGACGTGTACGCCCGCACCCTCCGCCTCGCCCTGCCGTCACTGGCCCGCCCGAGCATCGAGCGCCTGGAGTTGCACGAGGGCAGCCGCCACGTCGACGTCCGGTACTCCTGGAACACCGGACCTGGCCGCCAGGCAGCCATCGCACGGGCCCTGGAGGGCCTTCGCGGGGAGGACGGCCGTGGCCTGGAGGAGATCCACGCCTTCCTCGCCCTGCGCATCCTCGGCGTCATCCCACCCTCGCGGCTCAGCGGCCACGACCTCCTGCTCGTACTGATCAAGCTCGCCGAGAGCCAGCACCCGCTCACGACGATTGAGACCTTCTTCAGCACCGCACCGGCCCCCTACCCCCACTCTGGCGAACGGAGCAGCAATGTCCCTGCCCCTGCTTGAGACCCCTCTCCAGGCCCGCCCGCTCCAGGGCCGCACTGCCCTCGTCACCGGCGGGGCCACCGGCATCGGCGCCGAGATCGGACGTGCGCTCGCCGCCGCCGGCGCGACCGTCGCGGTCAACCACCTCGGCCAGGACCCCGACGCCCACGCTCTCCTCGCCGCCTTCGAGCGCGACGGCAGCCCCGGCATCGCGGCGAACGCCGACCTCACTGACCCCGCCGCCGTCCAGACCATGGTCGACCTCGTCCGCGCCGAGATCGGCCCCATCGACATCCTCGTGAACAACGCCGGCTCCTACCCCCGCGTTCCCTGGGAGGACACCGACGAGGCCGCCTGGAACTACTCCCTCGACGTGAACCTCACCGCGCACTACCGCACCTGCCACGCGGTGACCCCCGGCATGATCGAACGTCGCTGGGGACGGATCGTGAACATCGGCAGCGTCAACGCCCGCGTCGGCCGCACGAACCTCGTCGCGTACAGCACCGCGAAGGCCGGGCTGCTGGGCCTGACCCGCTCCCTCGCCCGCGAACTGGGCCCGTACGGGATCTGCGTCAACACGGTCATGCCCGGAGCCATCCAGGTCGAGGCCGAGAACGCCATCCCCGCCCAGCACCGTGCCCGTCCGGAGGAGCAGATCAAGCGCCAGTGCGTCCCTCGCAGGGGGCGACCCGAAGACGTCGCGGCCCTGGTGGCGTTCCTCGTGGGCCCCTCCGCGTCGTTCATCACTGGGCAATCCGTCCACGTCGACGGCGGATGGCTGCTGCACTGAGACCGTCAACAAGCAAGGAGACAGAACGAAATGAAGGAACGAGTCCGCGCCGTCCTCGTCACCGCTGACGACACGATGCTGGTCATCCGGCGCACCAAGCCCGACATCCCCGAGTACTGGGTGCTCCCCGGCGGGGGCGTCGAGCCCAGCGACGAGTCCCGGGAGGCCGCCCTCCATCGGGAGATCCACGAGGAGATCGCGGGGAAGGCCGACATCGTCCGCCTACTCCACACGATGGAGACCGACGACGAGCGTCAGCTCTTCTACCTCGCCCGCATCGCGACCTGGTCCTTCGAGGACCGCACCGGTCCCGAGTTCAGCGCCGAGGGCCGTGGTGAATACGCGCTGGAGCAGATCCCGCTGACCGTGGAAGCCCTCGACGGCATCGACCTCAAGCCCGAGGAGATCGCCCGCGTCCTGCGAGGCGCCATCAGTGCCGGAAGCCTCGAAGACGAGGCAACGCTCTGAGTCTTCGAGGCGTCAACACATCACGAGGGCCGGCACCGAGACGAGCTGGCCCTCGTGGCGTGCCCGTGCGCTGCCAGCCTCGCCCACGGCTCCTGAGGTCGGGAGGCGACCGCTACTGGACCAGCCGGAGTACCGGCCTCTGTTCCTGGACGCCCAGCAGGTCTCGCACCCTCTGGCTTGTCCAGGCCAGTTCATGTGCCAACTGAGGGACAGAGAGTCCTGCTTCCTTGGCAGCCAGGTCGAAGGCCTGTCCGAGCAGCGAAGGCTGTTCACCGGGGAAGCTCGAGACGGATTCTGCGGTGAATCCGGGCTGGCCGTCGAGAGCGCGTAGGCGCTGGTAAGTCCTGCTGGCGGTGGCGTCGGAGATCAGCCCCAGCTCGCGGCAGCGGTAGACGAGCGAGTGGAGGGAGACTCCCCAGACCCCTCTGAGCTCGGCCAGCCGTGCAAAATCCATTCGCCGTGGGAGCAGCGGCAGGATGCTGTCCTGAGGGGTCAGGAACTCGGCGGCGAAGGCGTCGGCCTCCTTTTCCTGGCGGCTGTCACCGGTGGCATCGCCGTGAAGCACAAGGTGGCCCAGTTCATGGGCGGCAGTGAACCGGTGCCGGTAGATGTCGTCGGCCCGGTTGGCTGTCAGTACGACGAGGGGACGCGCGGCCCGGGTGGAGAAAGCGTCCACGCTCGCAGCGGAAGGATCACTGGCAGGCGGCATGACCACCACGATCCCGTGGGATTCCATCCGCCTCACCAAATGCGTGACAGGTCCGTCACCGAGGCCCCAGCGCCTGCGCAGCTCGCGGGCGGCGGATGCGGGGTCGGTGGACAGTTCCTCGCCGGGGTGGACCTCACCGCCGGCGAAACCAGGCAAGTCGACCAGAGGCAACTGGATCCGCTGCTCCAGCGCGTACGTGAGCTCCCAGACCTGCTCGGCGAAGGCGAGCGCACGCTCCCGCTGGGACTTCGGCGTGCTGCGCAGGCTCCGGAAATGCGCCATGGATGCGTCGAGCCGATTGGCGGGTCTTCCCAGCAGGAAGAACGTCACTGGAACCCCGAGGATCTCAGCGAGCCGGGGGATCAAGTCAGGTCGTGGCTTCGACACCCCTGTCTCGTACTGACCTACGGCGGCAGGCGTTACCCCGAGCTGCGCCGCCACGTCCTTCTTCGTCATCTCCGCCAGCCGACGAGCTTGTGTCAGCCGGGTGGGATCGAAGGCGTCGGAGACAGCGCGTGGCGTGGCGCCTCGTTCTTCCGTACCGGGAATGAGGTCTTGCTTAATGGGTCGCATCGTCTTCGCTGGTCTGGTCCTCGACGGGTTCTGCCTCGGTCTGCACGGGCACGTGCAGGGCCTGGTCCGAGGCGGTACGAGAGGACAGCGTAAGGGTGGGCTCGGTTCCGTCGGCGAAGCTGGTGTGTGCCGTGGCTTGGTTCGGAATGCTGATCGGCCGCGGCGTGTACGAGGTGACCGACAGCGGCAGGTGGAGCGGCTCGGGATCGGTGGTCCATTCCAGCTGCCGGTTCATCCCGAGTGCCGCGATGCCCCAGTACGCCTCGAGGAGCTCGGAGGCGTTGCAGGCGAAGGGCACCAGGATCAGCTGGGTTCCCTGGGGGACGGTCGCCAGAGCGCCGCGCGGTTCGGCGGTAGGGACGGCCGGCCCGAAGTCGAGGTCAAACGGGTCCTGGGTGTGCTTCGGCGCCGGTGCGAACGTGAAGAGTTCCCGTACCAGCCGCGACTCGCTGGGGATGCGAGCGCTGCGCACGTCCGACTTGGTCTTGGAGTACCGGAACGGGTAGAGCAGCCCGTTGCCTATGAGCATCAGCTCATAGGAGAACCCGAACGGCTGGACCGCGCGGGCGCCGGGGAGGTCCTTGAGTTCGTCCTGCAGTCGCTCGTACTGGTTCTCATACCGGCTGGTGCCGTAGGTGCGGGTGGTGCGGGATGCTGCTTGCTCCTGTGCGGCCTGCGCGTTGGCCTGCATGTTGCGAAGGCCCTGCCCGACGGCGAGGCGTACAGCTGCTGCTTGCTTGCCGAACACGTCGGTCGTCCACGACGGCGAAGGCATACTCATGCGGACGACTCCTAGGGTCGGACTACGCATCGAAGCATTCCAGTGCGGTACCGACTTTAGTTGATGTCGTGGATTTTGCACAATTGCTGCGGTGTTCGGCGTGTTCGTGGCTCTTGGGGCAAGCCCAGGGGCCTACTCTTCGACTGCTGTGGCACGCCAACGGGGCCAAAGCCGAAGCGCGTTGGCCCCGAGGGGCTTGCCCCTTGGGCGGGGGGCGTCGGGCTCAGCGCGTGCGGTGCTGCTGGGTGGGCCGAGCTGACTGGACTGGGGGCGGACTGAATGTCGGCTGTCCCGGGTCGGGTTGGAGTGGCAGGTCTGCGAGGCGGCGTAGGCGCCACACCAGTACTTCGCTGACGGACGCGGCGGTGCCCAGGTCGCGTCGGAGGGCTGCTTCGGCAAGTAGGGCGGCTGGGTCACGACCAGCGGCTTCAGCTTCGATGAGGGTGGTGGCGAGTGCGGGCCAGCCGGGCTCGGCGAGAACCTGGTCGGCCAGTGCCGGAGGCAGCGCCTAGCGCAAGGCGGTCCCCTGCCTGCGTTGTTGAGACATGGTCAGGCGCAGGCCCAGCTGGTGGATCACCGCGATCGGGTGGACAGCTGCCACCTGGTAAGCGGTGCGTAGGTGCTCGGCTGCTCGGCAAGCGGCTTCAGTCTGCTGGTCGTGGTGGCGGGTGAGGTGCCAGTGCTGTGCCGCGACCACTGCGAGCAACAGGGCGTCTAGGAGCATCGCCAGGGCGGTGCCGTCCTTGGGGGCGGGCTGGCTGACGATGGTCTTGATCGCGGTGCGGGTGGCGTGCGCCTGCTGATGGCGGGCGCGGATGCGGGATCGGCCGGCTCGCTCGAACGCGGTTGCCGCCCGCAGCAGCTGTGGCTGCAGGTCAGTGGGCACCGTGAGTGGGAGCGCGTCGAGGGTCTCTGCCAGGACCGCGATATGGGCCTGCCCGGTCGCTTCGTCGCTCTGGTCGAGGATTTCGGGGATCCGGTCGACCGCCTCAGTAACCCGCTTCCACGCCGTACGAGCGGCAACAGGTTTCCGCCTGTCCGGCTCGGGTTCGGTGGATACCAACCGTTCGACGATCTTTGGGTAAGAGAGGTCCGGAGCCAGCTTGGAGCCCGCGTACGAAGCAACTTGGGTGATGGCTGCCTTGAGCTGGTGGGCCTTTCACCTGCGCTGATGGTCCGCAGACGTTCGTGGGCGTCCGCCGTTGTGCGTCTGCGTTGTCACGCAGTTGGACACTCACCGCTCAACGGTCGATCGCCGGCAGGCCCGTTGTCAGTGCTTGCGTCTATGGTCTCAAGCGCGCGGTCGGCTTCCGGGGGTTCCAGCTCTGAAGGAAAAGGTTTCATCCCCGGCCTGTCTGGGGGTGGCTCGGAGACTCGTCCGGGACCTAACCGACGGCCGGGCTTCGTCGATGGCCATGAGATGACCTGCCAGCGCCGGCCGCGCACCTCTTCCCGCGTGGGCGTGGGCGGACGCGCGCTTCCCAACTGGCCGCATGACCGTCCGGGGGTGCCGGCATCGCTCGTGCTCGCCCATAAATCTGCTGGGCCCGTCGCCCTTCAAGCCATTTCCACAGGTCAGTCCACGGTTGCGGGGCTTGGTATTCGCCGTTCTACCTTCACGGCACTCACCAGCGGAAAGACCCGCCCCCGCTGCCGCGCGACCGCCACGCCGGACACGCCCCCGTTCTGTTCGTCTCTGTTCGTCAGTCGCCCGGCTGTTCCCGCTTGCGCAGCAGGACGAGCACTGCTCCGCCGATCACCACCAGGGCGATGGCCGTGCCCGCGATCAGGGGAGTGATCGCGGAGCCGCCGGTGGCGGCCAGGTCGGTGCTGTCCGTGGTGCTGCCGCCCACCGTGGCCGGGCTCGGCTCGTTGCGGAGCTGGGTGGTGGTCTGCGTCGTGATCGCGCCCAGCGTCTTGCAGTCGAGGAGACCGGTGAAGCGGCGGCTGAAGCCGTTCGGGCCGGTGACCGTGAAGTCGTAGGCCTGGTCCTCCTGGAGCGGGAGGGTCACCGTGCGGGTGGCACCCGCGGGGACGGTGTGCTCGGCGCCCATCAGCTGGAAGGTGAAGGGCCGGTCGCCCGTGTTGGACGCGGTGACGTCCACCCCGCCCTTGGCGCAGTCCTTCCGGGCCGACACGGCCGGTATGGCGCCCTCGGCCGTCCAGTCGGCGTTCGCGGTCGCGGAGACCATGGACTCGCTGGACCCGGCCAGGATCTGGGTCTGGCTGCGGCTCTCGGAGGTGAAGGCGCGGCCCACGGGGACCGTCGTAGAGGCCTGCACGGTCAGCTGCGCCGAACCTCCCCCGGTGCCGAGAGCCTGGGAGGTGCCGTCAACCGCGTCTTCGGGGATGTCGAAGTACAGCCGGCTGCCGTCCTTCGCCGAGGTGACCACCTTGCCGCTCTTGTCGATGATCCGCACCCCGCTGGTGGCCGCGTCGGCCGGCGGGACCACCGTCACGGAGCCCGCGTTGGTGTGCACGGTCACCGGTCCGAGCAGGTCCCCGGGGCGACCGGAGACCGCGGGCGGGTCCAGGGTCAGCGAGGCCTGGGGCTCGCCCGTGCCGCGGGCGCTCTTCTCCAGGTAGTCGGCGAGCTTCTCCGCCCTCGGGTCCACCGCGTCGACCTTCGCGCGGTCCGAGTAGCGCCAGATGGCCACCTGGGTGCCGGCCGCCGCGTCCTGCTCGGTGAGGGCGCTCACGCCCGCCCGCCGGGCGAGCGCGGCGAGGTTGTTGACCTGGGGGTAGGAGTTCTGCAGGATCCAGCGGATCCGGCCCGCGTCCTTGTTGGCGCCCAGCGAGGTGCCGCTCCAGGAGGTCTCCTGGTATCTGGCGTCGCGCTGTGTGGGGCTGTGGAGGTCCACGCAGTACGTCTGCAGGGTGCCGCCGCCGTCCACGGACATCTCGAACAGGCCCGCGGCCACCCGCTGATCGCCGCCGGCCTCGTGGATCACGGCCTCGCCGTAGGTCTTCAGCCCGTTGATCGTGGCCGTCGCCCCGCCCTCGGGCTGCGGTTCCCCGGCGGCCACGGCCGTACCGGCACCGGACAGCACGCCGGCTGCCGCGAGGCCGGACACCAGCGTGACAGCGGCCAGGCGGGTCACTCCGGCGGACCGGGAGAACCCAGAGAACGCAGCAACAAGCACAGAATTCCCTTTCGAGCAGGACCCGTTGGACGTGGGGGACGGTCCCACCAGCAGAAAGTGGCAGCCTCTCGGGCCACGCTCGGCATCCTATGGATCAAGCGGACCACCCTTGCCCGGTCAGATCATCCGATGGGTGATCCGATCCGTAATCGTTATCGCCGGCACCGCACTTGAGCTGCGCCTATCGACAAATCCACCGGTTGGTACGGGGGCGTTCGGAGCGCATGCACCGATAAGCCGCAGTTCGGTCAGCGTGTGACTGACGTCATGTCACCACTGCTGGTTCCAGGGGCTGTTGAGGCTCCTGTTGAGACTCCTGTCGAATCTCCGGCCGGTCCCGGGAGTCCACCACGGGTGTCTCCCAGCTCGGCTCAGGACGCGCCTCCGGCTGTGCCGCCTCCGGCCGGACCGCGCGGCGGAAGAGCGCCGTACCGCGCGACAGGTCGTGGCCGATCGTCACCGCGTCGATGTCGGCCGACGCCCACTGCTGCTGCCCCTCGCGCGCCTCCGTGCGCACCTTGAGCCTGCCCTGGACGACGACGGGCTGCCCCACCTCCACCGACGTGGCCACGTTGGCGGCGAGCTGCCGCCTGGCCCACACCGTGAAGAAGTTGGTGTGCCCGTCCGTCCAGGCGCTCTTCTCCCGGTCCCAGTAGCGCGCGGTCACCGCCAGCCGGAACCGCGCTGACGGACCCGTCGCCGGCTCCCGGTACACCGGCGTCGTCGCCACGTTCCCGACCACACAGACCACGGTCTCGTTCATGCTGCGTACCCCTCCCTCGCCCGGCCCCTTCCGGCCGTGCGGACATGCGTACGGGCCCGTCCCGTACGGCGGCGTCTGCCTGCGGCGCGATCACCGTGGCATCAGACTGCCTCCGCCGGGCCGGGCCCGCTGAGCGCTGTGGACCGCTCCCCGCCTGTGGAAAACTCCGTCACCCGCACGAGTGAGCCGGGTCCCCGCCTGCCTCACCCACACGAGCCGGACCGCGCCCCCGCCGGTGCCCCGTCACCCCACCCCGGCCTGCACCACCTTCCCGTACTGCTCCCGCACCTCCTGGTACCGCAGCAGCTCCGCCGCCACCGGATCGAGCACCCGGGCCCGGCCGCAGCTCGCCGCGGCCTCCCGCAATCGGCGTTCCGCGTCCTGGCCGTACCGCCGCGCCGGTCCCCGGGCCGCCATCCGGCAACTCCACTCCACCAGCGGCCCGCCGACGATCCCGCACAGCATCAGCAGCACCGGCACACCCAGGTTGGGCGCCATGACGCCCACGATCTGGCCCACCAGCCACAGGCCGCCCACGATCTGGAGCAGGGTCATCGCCGCCTGCACGATCACCGCCGCCGGCCACCAGCCCGGCCGCGGCGGCCTGCCCGGCGGCAGCCCGGCCCGCGTCGCCAGCTCGTCCAGCGCCTCGGGCAGCCCCTGGGAGCCGCGTACGGCCGCCTCGCGCACCGCCTGCGCCCAAGGCGTGGGCAGCCCGGCCGAGGCCCGCTCGGACACCGTACGGACCGCCTGTTCCACGCGCTGCCGCGCCGTGACCTCCTCGTCGGCCGAGGTGCGCTGCGGGACGCGTCCCGTCGGCGTGTCCCCGCGGCCCTGGTACCAGCGCCACAGCCGCAGCCAGGGGGTGCCGCAGGCGCGGTTGGCATTGCGCAGCCAGGCGCGTTCAGCCGCCTCGCCCGCCGCGGTGGCCCCCACCGCGTCCGCGAGCCGCACGGAGAAGTCCTCCCGGGACTCCTCGCTGAGGCCGGAGCGCCGCCCGGTGGCGTACACGGGCCGCAGCCGGGCCGCGGCGGCGTCCACATCGGCCGCCACCCGGCGGGCCGCGGCGCCGCGCTCGGCCACGAACTGGCCGAGCACCTCGCGCAGTTCGCCGACACCGTCGCCGGTGAGCGCCGACAGCGCGAGCACGGTGGCGCCCGGCTCGCCGAACTCGCCGAGCGCGATGCCGTCCTCGTCCAGCAGCCGGCGCAGATCGTCCAGGACCAGGTCGGCCGCCTCCCCGGGCAGCCGGTCGACCTGGTTGAGGACGATGAACATGACCTCCGCGTGACCGGCCAGGGGTCGCAGATAGCGTTCGTGGAGCCCCGCGTCGGCGTACTTCTCCGGGTCGACCACCCAGATGACCGCGTCGACCAGCTTCAGGACCCGGTCGACCTGCTCGCGGTGCGCCACGGCGGCGGAGTCGTGGTCGGGCAGGTCCACCAGGACCAGCCCCCGCAGCTGCGCCTCGGCCTCCGGGCTCTGCAGCGGGCGGCGGCGCAGCCGGCCCGGGATGCCGAGCCGGTCGATGAGGGGGGCCGCGCCGTCGCTCCAGCTGCACGCGATGGGGGCGGCGGTGGTCGGACGCCGTACCCCGGTCTCCGAAATGGCCACTCCGGCCAGGGCGTTGAACAGCTGCGACTTGCCGCTGCCGGTCGCACCCGCGATGGCGACGACGGTGTGCTGCCCGGAGAGCTTGCGCCGCGCCGCCGCCTCGTCCAGGACCCGGCCCGCCTCGGCGAGGGTCCGGCTGTCCAGGCGGGTGCGGGAGAGCCCGACGAGCTCGCGCAGGGCGTCGAGCCGGGAGCGCAGCGGACCGTCGTACGCCAGCGGGGCGGGGACGCGGCTGCCCGGTCCGCGGGCCGGGACCTCCAGGACGGCGGCGCGCTCGGCGGCGAGGGCTGCGGCGGTATCCTCCGTGACCCGCCGCGCGATGAGGCCGTCGTCCCAGGCGTCCGCGGACTCCGGGGCGGCGTCGGCCTCCTTCGCGGTCTCTGTCGCGGTCTCCTTCAGCGTCTCCTTCACGCGCGCGTGCGGTTCGCCGTCCGGCTGCTCGTCGAGCACGCGCGCGTGCGGGGCGTCTACGACGTCGGACGGGCCATCGGACGGGCCGTCGGAGGACTCGTCCGCGGAGCACGGGTCCTCGGACCGGTGCTCGGAGCGATTCTCGGAGCCGTTCCCGGACTGGTCCTTCTCCTCGGCACCGTCGGCGCGTTCACCACCCTCCAATTCCCCGGTGCGGTCACCGTCGTCACGGTTCCGTTGAAGCTCCACGCGGTTGCTGTGATCCAAGTGATCCAAGTTGTCCATGTGATCGGTGTGATCGGCGTGATCGATGTGGTTGATGACATGGTCGATGTGATCGGTGTGGTCCGTGTGCTCCGTGTGGTCCTGGTCAGTGACGGCGGTCACCGGTCACCTCTCCTTCTGCAGTACGGACAGCGCGGCGATGAGTTCGGCCTGGGGCTCGGCATGGACCTCAAGGGCGTCGAGCGGGGCGAGGCGCCGTTCGCGTTCGGCGTTGAGGACGCGGTTCACGTGCTCGTTGAGCAGCTGCCCGGCCCGGTCGCGCAGCCGCAGCGCGCCGTGGGCGCCGAGCCGCTCGGCGAGCGCCTCGCCGGCCGTACGGGCCCGGCGCCCGCTCAGCAGCGTGGTGGCGACCAGGGCGGCGACGACCTCCGGGTCGGGCGCGGTAGCGCGGTCGAGTTCCCGGATCTCCTCCTCGGTGTACTCCTCCAGCTCACGGCGCCAGCGCCGTACCGCGAGGCCGATACGGTGCTCGGCGCTCGCCAGGGACGGGTCCGGGTCGGCGAGCTCCGGGGCGCTCGCGGCGGGCTCGCGGCGCCAGGCCTCGTCCACGCGCTCGTCGGCGGCGGTGACGGAACACAGCAGCAGGGCGCCCAGGCTCCCCACGAGGGCGTCGAGCAGCTCGCCGGCCGTGCAGTCCAGTGGGAAGGCCCGCCAGCGTTTGAGGGCGTCCCCGGCGAGTACGGCACCGGAGTGGAGGCGCTCGCGCACGCGCGCGTGCTCGCTGTCGTAGGCACTGTCGACGGCGGAGGTGAGCCGGAGGACCGCCGCGTACTGGGCGGCGGCGGCGCTGGCCAGCTCGGGCACGCGCGCCTTGAGGGAGTCGAGGACGCCGTACGCGGTACGGGCGATGACGTGCTGCCGGGCGCCGGGATCCTGGGCGTGCTGGACGAGCCAGTTCCGCAGGGGCGCGACGGCGGTCGCGGGCAGCAGTCCGCCGCCCCAGGCCGACTCGGGCAGCTCGGGCACGGTGAAGCGGGGTACGTGGCCGAGTCCGGCCTTGGTGAGCAGCGCGCCGTACTGCCGCGAGACCTCGGAGACGACCTGGTGGGGCACGCGGTCCAGGACGGTCACGAGGGCCGCGTCGTACTCCTTGGCGGCGCGCAGCAGGTGCCAGGGCACGGCGTCGGCGTAGCGGGCGGCCGTGGTGACCATGACCCAGACGTCGGCGGCGCAGATCAGCTCGGCGGCGAGGATGCGGTTCTCGGCGACCAGGGAGTCGACGTCGGGGGGGTCGAGGAGGGCGAGGCCGCGCGGGAGGGTGTCGGCGGTCTCGATGCGCAGCGCGCGCGGGGGGTTCTCGCCGGAGAGCAGGAGTTCGTCCGCGGGATCCTGGTGGGGCACCCACACGCGCGTGAGGTCGGGCAACACCCGCATGCCGCTGAACCAGTGATGATCCTCCGGATGGCAGACGAGCACCGGGGTGCGGGTGGTCGGCCGCAGCACGCCCGCCTCGCTGACCCGGCGGCCCACGAGGGAGTTGACGAGCGTCGACTTGCCGGCTCCGGTGGACCCGCCGATGACGGCCAGCAGCGGCGCCTCGGGATTCCGCATCCGGGGCACGAGGTAGCCGTCGAGCTGCGCGAGGAGTTCGTCGCGGTTGGCACGCGCGCGCGGGGCTCCTTCGAGGGGCAGCGGAAAGCGTGCGGCGGCGACACGGTCGCGCAGCGCGGAGAGTGTGTCGAGCAGCTGAGGCCGTACGTCCAAGGTCACCACATGCGAAGAATGCCCAATTTTAGGGGAATTCTGAAGCATATGGACGTGTCTGCGCGCCGACCGGACGGATCGGGCAGACGGGATGACTGGGGCGCGGCCACAGCCGAGGCATAACGAGTGCACAACACCCGGTGCGTCGAGCGCCAAAAGCGGTGCACGATTCGTACCTGCCTGCGATTATCAGGACCGCTTCACCGAACCTCCACATCGAGCCACGGAGGCGAAGCGACAGGGTCGAGGAACAGGGAGCTTTATCCTTGGTCCCGCCACCATGCCCCCGTAGCTCAGTGGATAGAGCAGGCGCCTTCTAAGCGCTTGGCCGCAGGTTCGAGTCCTGCCGGGGGCGCAAGTCTCCGCCCTCCCCTCCGGGAGGGCTTTTTGCTGGTCAGGGCGGGTGACAGTCGACACGAGACAGCCCCGGACGCCCCCTTGATGATCAAGGGCGGGTTCCGGGGCTGTCCGGCTGTCACCGGGTTTTCGCGGGTGGCTGTGTCGAATGCGTGTCGAAGTTCTCGACCGGAGGAAGATCAGCCAGCGCCCGGCACCCCCGGCTCCGGGAGCTCGCCAGGCGTCGTCCGGGCCGCGAACGAGCTTCGCCGGCGGCGCGCTGATCGCGCCCGCTGCCTAGGACCCGACGCCGAAGAAGCCGGACTTCAGGTCCCCGATGATGACGTCGAGCGGATGCCCACTCACGGTCAGCGGTCCGCTCCAGGGCGCGCTGAGTGCGAAGAGCAACGCCAGGCTCAGCCCGACCACACTCGCAACGCCCAGAATGAGCAGTGACGTTCGCAGGCTGCTGCGGAAGACGAGTGCGCCGGCGTTCACGATCAAGGCCAGGCCGGCGGCCACAAGCGTGACGACGTAGAGCACGGGTACCTCGCGCGAGGCAGCCGCGACGCGTGCGCGACGGCTACTGGTGACGCTGTCCAGGGAGACCAGCAGCTCCGTGCTCGCCGGGTTTCCCAGCTCGGGCCGGGCTGCCTCGGCACGCACGGTCCGCTCCAGCCGCGCGACCGCGCGAGCGGTGGCCGCGTCGTCACCGGACGCCGCTGCCGCACCCTCCCATTCCCTGGCACGCGTGGTCCGCAGGTAGTCCAGCAGTGCCGAGTGGATCGGCTCCGACGGGACTCGCGGACTTGTCGCCGCCCACGCCAGGCGGGCGGCCGCGGCCGCCTCGTCGCTCACCAGCCCCTCTGCCGCGCGCAGGTAGCCGGCCTCGCTGGCCAGTGAGAGTGCCGCGAAGATCGCGAAGGCGGCGCCGAGTGTGGGCATCAGGGGCATGGCGATCTGGTGCACCCGATCCTGTTCCCGGACCGGTACGAGCACCCGGACTCCGACCCGCGCCACGGCCGCGACCAGGAGGGCAAGGCAGAGCGAGCCCACGACCAAGACCGCCGTCGGCAGGGAGACCAACCAGTTCACGACATCACCTACAGCGCGTTCTTACGAGCGTCACACGGCGGCGCTACCTCGCCCCACGACCTGGAGCTCCTCGTCGATCACCTTCAACGAACGCTTCATGATCACAGGTCGAAGACCTCCGGAGCTCGCGACGCCCGGTGCGGCACCTCGCTTCGTTGACCGATCAGCCGAGTACGGGTGCGACATCCGACCCGCCAAACGCCGCCTTCCAAGCGCTTGGCCGCAGGTTCGAGTCCTGCCGGGGGCGCACAGTCTCCGCCCTCTCCTTCGGGAGGGCTTTTTGCTGGTCAAGGCGGGTGACAGCCGACACGAGACAGCCCCGGAGGCACCCTTGATGATCAAGGGCAGACTCCGGGGCTGTCCGGCTGTCACCGGGTTTTCGCGGGTGGCCGTGTCGAATACGTGTCGAAGATCTCGACCGGGGGAAGATCAGCCAGCGCCCGGCACCTCCGCCTCCGGGAGATCGCCCGCGGCTTCCAGCCGTCGCTTCAGATCCGGCAGCTGCCCGTCGATGCAGCGGGCGTAGGTGGCCAGGAGCACGGCGACACTGTTCCCGGCCCACTCCGCCACCTGGGCGGGCGGGATTCCGTCGTTGAGCCACTTCGTCAGGCGCGTGTTCCGGTTGTCGTACACGCGCCGCCCGGTGGGCGACTCGAAGACGTGCGGAGGCAGCATGGCCTTACGCGCACTGCGCCACGCCCGACGGATGACGGAGCCGGCGAGGATGCCACCCGTCTCGCCTCGCCCTGGAACAGCAGATCACCCGGCTGGAGCTGTTCGTCCTCGATGTGCTGCCGCAACTCGCACCACTGGCCTCGGCACCGGGCTCGGGCAGGATCACGTCCTCCACGCGCATGGCTACGGCCTCCTCGGGTCGCGGGCCGTAGTACCTCGTGGCTGGGGCGGTCGGTTCCACCGCCCGCGCCTTCACAAAAGCCTCACCGTACGAGGCCCACGAACTTGGCGTCCTCGTCGTTACCGTGGCCGTTGTTAGGCCTGAGGCAGGATTCTTTCGCGAGCTTCCCTCGAACCGATGATTACAGCCAGCGTTCCCGGATCCTCGCGGTGCTTTTTGATCGAAACGTTACCCCGCTGATCAGAAGCAGACCCGTGATCCCGAGACGAGTAATTGATCACCATCGCTGACTTGCTGCAACCCAGTGAAGCCCAAATTCTAGATCCACTTGAACCTGCTGCCGAGGCGAAACTGTAGGGGCCGGCGGGGTAGCGCGTGCTCCCCTCTGAATCGTTTCCAGGCCACGCTGAAGTGACATGGATCAACGATCGCTTAGTGTTCGCTGCGTCAGCTATCCGAAGGCCACAGGAGCCCCCCTGGATGTACGCGATCAGACGGTAAGAACCCTCACGAACCTCGCCTATTACCTTAGGGGTCTGAGATTCACGCGGGAATTCATCCGCAGCAATAAGCTGTTCTTCATTCGAGTCGATCGACTTGAATTGACTCAGATGCGGAAATTGCTCAGCTGATGATTCGTGGGCAACTCCGCTTCCGCCTCCCGAAGTGCATGCTATGCATGCAAGCGAAAGGGTGACCCCTAAGGCTAGCTTTCGAACCACCAGCACCATAGAGTCACCCTTTCGTATGCCATGATTACTGGCGGCTGTATACGCCTCGACGGTCCTGAACTTTTTTGGGGACCTCGTAGCGGGTCACTTCGGTGCCGCACGACTCGCCCAAGTCGGTTCGCCCCTGCGGCTGGCATAACACTCGTACTCCGTGAAGGCGGACACAGCCCCCCGTACGGCCGCGATCGCCGCGTTCGAAAATGAAGTCCTCGTGCTGGCCGAACGAAGAAAAGCCTATCTGCTGGACGGCGTCCCCTCAATTGAATTGAGGGGGAATTGAGAGTGGACTGATTGATTCCGGAAAATAGTCCCCTGCGAACGATCAGCCTCAGGTGTCGATCCCCTGTGGATAGCTGAAGAAGTCGGTCGGATCGTACTTCCGCTTCACTCTGACCAGCCGGTCGTAGTTCGCACCGTAGTAAGCCCGCCGCCAGTCCTTCAGCGTCGGATCCGGGAAATTCTGATACGAATACCCAGGAGGCATGTTGCCGAAAATGTCGTTGTAGAACTCACGGAGCCAGTGCAGATTCGCGGTCTCAACGTGGTGCGGATCATAGTCCGCCCAGGAGGTCTCGGCAGCGAAGATGAACACGGCGTTTCGGTGCACGAACGCGGTCGCATCCGGCGGCACCCGGTTGATCTCGCCGCCGAGGGCGAACATGGCGAACCCGGCCCCATCCTCGTTGCCGCTGCCCGGCCAGTTCAGCAGTTGCTCGGCGGCGACACCGACCTGCTTGTCAGTCAGGAGCGTCCGGGAAGTGAGAACCGCCGACTTGGCGGCGAACTGTTCCACCGGTGTGGTGGCGCTCAGCAGCACGCTCGCCTGACCGGGAGTGACCTCGCGGACGGACGCGCTGTTGCGGGCGCGCTCCTCGGCCGTGCCGATGGCGAGCAGCGGAGCCAGGATGTCGCGCAACTCCTCAAGGGGGCCGTAGTACTGGCCGATGGCGTTGACGTTGGCGTTGGCGCGGATCTGGTCCCTGGCGAGCCCGCGGGTCCCGATGCCGACGCGAAGGTGGAACCGCTTGTTGTCCAGGGTGTTCACGGCGATCCGCTGCGCGGTGGCGATCACCGGCACCACGGAGTCCAGGCTCCAGCGCAACTGGTAGATGCCCACGTTGCCCTGGAACTGCTCGTACTGGAACGTGAAGGAGGTGTTGACACCGAAGTTGTTCCCCGCCCCGCCACGGCAGGCCCAGAACAGGTCAGAATGCGAGCCCCGACCGGCCTCCACCACGCGGCCGTCGGCGAGTACCACGGTCGTCGAGACCAGCCGGTCACAGGTCAGACCGAACATCTTGTCACTGAAGCCGATACCGCCGCCGAGCACCAGTCCGGCCACCCCGACCGTGGGGCAGCGGCCGGTCGGCACGAAGATCCCCCGGTCCTCCAGCAGCGGGTGCAGGTCGCCATTGGTGACCCCGGCTCCCAGGGTGACCGTACCCGCGTCATGGGTGACCTTGATCGGCCCGTAGGGCCGGGTCCGGGAGCGGGGGCCCGGCAGCGGGGTGACGGCGATGCCTTTCATCCGGGCCATGTTGAGCAGCAGGCCGGTGGTGCTGGAGTACCCGGCGTAGTTGTGGCCCAGCCCGGAGCGGGGCACGGCGGGCAGCCCCACCGCGCGGGCCCAGCGGACCGCCGCGCGGACATCCCTGGTGGTAGCGCACGTGACAATTCCAGCGGGGTGGATCCCGGCGTAGCGGTGGTTGAACGGGAGCGCCAGCGGTGAGTAGTTGGAATCCCTTGGCCGGTAGAGGGTAGAACGCGATGACAGCGCGTCGGCCAGCCGCTTCCAGTCCCGGGGGCCGACCCGCTCCACCACCTCGGTGGGTGACGCAGCGGCGGGTGGTGCCTGCAAACCCGCCATCCCCGTCCCCAAAGCACCCAGTGTGCCTACCCGCACTACGTCCCGCCTGTTGATCACCGTGGCTGCCCCTCACGAGAAACGCCCCAAAGACGCGATCGCCTCCCGGTGAAGTCAACCGATCGCCGGCCGGCGCAGCCGCACAACAGGCTCCGCCCACAGGCCCGCACCCCCAAAGAGTGCCCGGCGTACCGCCGAATGCCGCACCACAAGCGCACCAGATCGAGCGGGGAACAGCGGGGAACAGCGGGGAACCCTGCTGCGTGGTGCGGCCAGGGCAGCTGAGGGCGCCCTGTTGCACGGCGAGAGCAACTCCTCGTTGAGCAGAGACTCGAAGGGATGCGTATGTGTCAGTGCACCACTGTCCGCTGGGGCGCTTGGGAAGTCGCATTCGCAAAACGGCTGGGAGGCGCTGCCAGCGGCATGGATCTCTGTGCAGCCCATCGGCCGCCGCAGCGGTACGGTGTGCCGCATTTCGATCGCCCGTTCTGCGATCGCTGAACCAACAAGGGGGTTCCATGAAACACCGCCGCCCGCGCCACCGTCGCAGAGTGCTCGCCAGAGCGGTCGGTACGGCGGGTGCGCTGGCCGTCGCGCTGGGTGCAGGGATGACGCCGGCGATGGCCGCCGGGAAGACGTCCGACAAGCCTGCGGCCACCGGGGTCTCGCCCGACCAGCCCGACCCGAAGACGCCCTGGGCGCCCGAGAACGACGAGGCGCCGCTGCACCACAAGCCCGTCCGCCCTGATGCCCTCACGTCCGGCCGCACGGACACATCCGGTCTGCAGCTCAACATGCCCGCGCCGACCGGGCAGTACAGCGTGGGCATGGTCGGCCTGCACCTCGTCGACAAGTCCCGTACGGATCCGTACGTCCCCGGCAGCACGCCTCGCGAGGTGATGGTGTCGCTCTGGTATCCGGCCACCGCCACGTCCGGGCACTACCAGGCGCCGTGGATGCCGTCGATCTCCGGCGCCCACTTCCTCGCCATGCGAGGACTGTCGCCGCAGCAGGTGACCCTGCCGAGGACCGCGGGCCATGTCCTCGCCCCGGTGGACACCAAGCTTGGCAAGCTGCCCGTCCTGCTGTACTCGACCGGGCTGCACTCGGACCGCGCGATGGGCACCGTACTCGCCCAGGATCTCGCCAGCCGCGGCTACCTCGTCGTCACCGTCGACCACACCCACGACGCCAACGAGGTGCAGTTCCCCAAGAACCGGCTCGAGGTCAACACGATGCCGGCGGGCGCCCACTCCTCCGACACGCTCAAGGTGCGCGCGGCCGACATCCGGTTCGTCATCAACCAGCTCGGCACGATCAGCAGGGGCGGCAACCCGGACCCCAGCCACCCCACGCTCCCCACCGGGCTGTCGAAGGCCGTGGACATGTCCCGCATCGGGATGTTCGGCTGGTCGCTGGGCGGCGCCGCGGTCGACACCTCCATGCAGCTCGACCACCGTATCGCCGCCGGCGCCGACTTGGACGGCCAGTTCTTCGGGACGGCGCCGAGCAAGGACCTGGACCGCCCCTTCATGCTCTTCAGCTCCGGCACCCACAACCGCAACAACGACGGGTCGTGGCGCACGCTGTGGTCGCATCTGAAGGGCTATCGGGTCGACATCCAGCTCCATGGCGCGGCGCACCTGTCGTTCAGCGACAGCGAGTGGATGGTGCCGCAGGAGGCGGGCCTGCTCGGGCTCTCCGAGGACCAGTTGCAGCAGATGTACGGCACGATCGATCCCAACCGAGCGGTCAAGGTCCAGTCCGCCTACCTCGCCGCCTTCTTCGACCAGGAGCTGCGCGGCAAGCACAGGACCCTGCTGGACGGACCGTCCGAGAGCTATCCGGAGATCTCCTTCGTCCGCTGACCGGGTATCGACCGTGCAGCTGACCGGTCATCCGAAGGGCGGGTCCTGTTCGCGGGTCCGCCCTTCGGCGTGTCGGCGAGTCGGAGCGACGCCAAGGTGCCGGCTCCGGCGGACGTACTACAGCGACCAAGGGCGGCCCGTGGAGACCGCGGACATCGTGGTGCCCGCTGCTCACTGCGAGATCGTGTACAAGATCCTGATCAATCGCTAGGGCTTGTCCGGCCGATCATGTGCGGAGCCAGATGACCGCACGCTGGATACACGCAGCATCCCGCGCACGTCCTCATAGCGGTCCACGAACGCTCGGACCTCCCGTTCGGTGCCACCGGTGAAGATCACCCATGGCCCGTCCACGACCGCAGGGTCCCCCCACCACACCTCGACGCCGGGTTCGGAGGGCGGTGGTGGTGTCCAGTCGGGATCCAGCCCGGCGATGGCGGCGAGCAGCCGCTCATCGGCAAGACCGTTGAGCAGCATGCCTTTGCCGCCAGGCCGGCGGAACACGGTGCCCTCACCCCATACGAACCACGTATCGGGCTCGTCGTCCGACATCCCGTCCCGTTCCTCGTGTCGTTCTGCCTCTATCCGCTCGTCGAAACCCCAGGTCAGAGCCACCGGATCGGACGCGTTTCCATCCAGGGGTAGCAGTCAGGCAAGATGGGGTGTATCTGCCCACTGCCAGATTTCAAGCTGCCGGACGGTTTCTCTTGGCTGAGTTCATTTACACCATGCGCAAGGCGCGCAAAGCGCACGGCGACAAGGTGATCCTCGACGACGTCACCCTGAGCTTCCTGCCGGGGGCGAAGATCGGTGTCGTCGGCCCGAACGGCGCCGGTAAGTCGACCGTCCTGCAGATCATGGCGGGACTGCAGCAGCCGTCGAACGGTGACGCCTTCATCTCTCCCGGCTACAGCGTCGGCATCCTGCTCCAGGAGCCCCCGCTGAACGAGGAGAAGACGGTCCTCGAGAACGTCGAGGAGGGTGTCGCCGTAATCAAGGGCAAGCTCGACCGGTTCAACGAGATCGCCGAGCAGATGGCGACCGAGTACACCGACGCCCTGATGGAGGAGATGGGCAGGCTCCAGGAGGATCTGGACCACGCCAACGCCTGGGACCTCGACGCCCAGCTCGAGCAGGCCATGGACGCCCTCGGCTGCCCGCCCGGCGACTGGGCCGTCACCAACCTCTCCGGTGGTGAGAAGCGCCGCGTCGCGCTCTGCAAGCTCCTGCTGGAGCAGCCCGACCTGCTGCTCCTCGACGAGCCCACCAACCACCTCGACGCCGAGTCGGTGAACTGGCTGGAACAGCACCTGGCCAAGTACCCGGGCACCGTGGTCGCGATCACCCACGACCGGTACTTCCTGGACAACGTCGCCGAGTGGATCCTCGAGCTGGACCGCGGGCGCGCCTACCCGTACGAGGGCAACTACTCCACGTACCTGGAGACCAAGGCCACCCGTCTCAAGGTCGAGGGCCAGAAGGACGCCAAGCGGCAGAAGCGGCTCAAGGAAGAGCTGGAGTGGGTGCGGTCGAACGCCAAGGGGCGTCAGGCCAAGTCCAAGGCTCGCCTCGCCCGCTACGAGGAGATGGCCGCCGAGGCCGACAAGATGCGGAAGCTGGACTTCGAGGAGATCCAGATCCCGCCGGGCCCGCGCCTGGGCAGCATCGTGGTCGAGGTCAACGACCTGCAGAAGGGCTTCGGCGAGAAGCTCCTCGTGGACGGGCTGTCCTTCACCCTGCCGCGCAACGGCATCGTCGGCGTCATCGGCCCGAACGGCGCCGGCAAGACCACCCTGTTCAAGATGATCCAGGGCCTGGAGAACCCGGACTCCGGTGACATCAAGGTCGGCGAGACCGTCAAGATCTCGTATGTCGACCAGTCCCGCGCCAACATCGACCCGAAGAAGACGCTGTGGGAGGTCGTGTCCGACGGGCTCGACTACATCAACGTCGGCCAGGTCGAGATGCCGTCCCGGGCGTACGTCTCCGCGTTCGGCTTCAAGGGCCCGGACCAGCAGAAGCCGGCCGGCGTGCTCTCCGGTGGTGAGCGCAACCGCCTGAACCTGGCGCTGACCCTGAAGCAGGGCGGCAACCTGCTGCTCCTCGACGAGCCCACCAACGACCTCGACGTCGAGACGCTCTCCAGCCTGGAGAACGCGCTGCTGGAGTTCCCCGGCTGCGCCGTCGTCGTCTCCCACGACCGGTGGTTCCTCGACCGCGTCGCCACGCACATCCTCGCCTACGAGGGCGAGTCCAAGTGGTTCTGGTTCGAGGGCAACTTCGAGTCGTACGAGAAGAACAAGATCGAGCGGCTCGGTCCGGACGCCGCGCGTCCGCACCGCGCCACCTACAAGAAGCTGACCCGGGGCTGATCGGTCTTGCGCCACATCTACCGCTGTCCGCTGCGCTGGTCGGACATGGACGCGTACGGCCATGTCAACAACGCGGTCTTCATCCGCTACCTGGAGGAAGCCCGTATCGACTTCCTGTTCCGCCCGGACAAGGAGTTCAAGCAGGGGTCCGTGGTGGCGCGCCATGAGATCGACTACAAGCGGCAGCTCGTGCACCGGCACCACCCGGTGGACATCGAGCTGTGGGTCACCGAGATCAGGGCCGCGTCCTTCACCATCACCTATGAGGTGAAGGACGAGGACCTGGTCTACGTACGGGCCTCGACGGTGGTCGTGCCGTTCGACTTCGAGACCGAGCGGCCCCGCCGGATCACCGGGGAGGAGCGCGAGTTCCTCCAGGAGTACATGGACGGTGCTGCCGGTGCCGACAAGGCCGACGCGGAGGCCGTCGCGGCATGACCGTGCTGCACCTCGCCGACGAGACGGAGGCGGCGGACCTCGTCGCCTTCCTCTCCCGGCTGCTCCGCTACGACCGTGGAGCGGCGGTGCGCCTCCAGGCGGCCGGCACGGCGCTCGCCGTCTTCGGACGCCCGCCGTCCTTCGAGGTGCTGGCGGTCCGCGCGGTCCGGCTGGCGAAGCCGTACGAGAACGGGCTGGACGTCACGCTGGACGTGACCGTCTCCGCCGGTGAGTTCCTGGAGTCCGTGGACGAGCGCGCGGCCACCGCCGCCGTCCCGGGCGCGGTCACCGGGCCGCCATGGGCGGGCGTGCTGCCGCCGCGCGGCGGCTGGCAGCCCGAGCCGGGGCTGCCCGCGCCGGACGCACTGCGGGCGCTGGTCGCCGCCGCGGTCGCCGAGTTCCGCTCCCGTACGGAGGAGCTGGCGCCGGAGGGCCGTACCCGCGCGGAACTGGACCGGATCGGGCGGGACATCTGGTCCCGGGAGATCGGCGAGACCCGGCTTCCGGTACGGGCCGTGCACGCGGCCCAGTCCCTGGGCTTCCTGCGGCCGGGCGTCGGCCGGGAGGACACCGGGCTCTACTCCTCGGGAGCGTGGCTCAGGCTGCGTACGCCGTACGGGTCCGTCGCCGTACGACGCGCCGGTCTCGGCACACCCGGTCTGGGCGCCCTCGGCGTCAGCGTCCGCTGAGCCCCTGCCCCCTGCCCCCTGCCTTCCCCCTCTTCTCCTTCCCCCTCTTCTCCTTACCCCTCTTCGCTACTTCTCTTCGCTGTCGTCCGGCCACACCCCGATGTGGTCCGGCTCCAGTTCCAGGGCGACACGGTCGCGCATCCCGAGGGCCTGGAGGTAGTCGGCGGGCAGCTGGAGGCGGCCCACGCGGTCGAGCATGGCGTACTCGCGGGCGACCACCGTCTCGTGGCCGGTGGCGGCGTCGACCTCGCTGCGGCGCAGCACCTCGGTGGAGGTGCGGCCGTCGCGGATGGCGACCGTGCGGCGCACCTCGCCGGCCACCGCCTGGTCGTGGGTCACGATGACGATGGTGGTGCCCAGGGTCTCGTTCGCCGTGCGGAACGCGTCGAAGATCTGCGCGGCCGTGTGGGAGTCGAGTTCGCCGGTGGGTTCGTCGGCGAGCAGCACCGAGGGGCTGTTGGCGAGGGCCACCGCGATCGCGACGCGCTGCTGCTGGCCGCCGGACATCTCGTGCGGGCGCCGGTCGCGGCAGTCCGCGACCTCCAGCAACTCCAGGAGTTCCAGGGCGCGTTCGGCGCGGGCGCGGCGGCGCATGCGGGTGCCGGACAGCTGGAGGGGCAGCGCGACGTTCTGGACGGCGGTGAGGTACGGCAGCAGGTTGCGGGAGGTCTGCTGCCAGACGAAGCCGACGACCTCGCGGCGGTAGGCCAGCCGGTCGGCGGCGGTCATGGTGAGCAGATCGCGGCCGGCGACCCGGGCCGCGCCCGCGGTGGGGGTGTCCAGGCCGGCGAGGATGTTCATCAGCGTGGACTTGCCGCTGCCGGACGCGCCCACCAGGGCCATCAGCTCGCCCTCGCGGACGAGGAGATCGAGGCCCTGGAGCGCCTGGACCTCGACGCCGTCCGTGGAGAAGACCCGGACGAGACGGTCGCAGGTGATGAGGGCGTCGTGGCCGTAGGCGGGGCGGTTGCGGGACTCGGCGACCTTGTCGGCGAGGTCGGTGAGGCTCGGGTTGGTGGTCATGAGCGCCTCCAGTGGTTCATCGGACATCCCCCGCCCTCAGCTCCCGTACGGCCCCCCGTCTCCCCGTCCACCACGCCTGCACCCCCGCGATGCCCACCGCCACCACCACGACCGTCACCGCCGGGGCCGTCAGTGACCAGGTGTCGGGGCGCAGTTCGGCCTCGGTCACCGGGGTGCGGGCCGTGGGCAGGGCGATCGTCGTGAGGTCGATGCCGGGGGAGAGGAGCCGGATGACGGCCCAGCCGGTCAGGGTGCCGCCGAGCGCGGCGAGCAGGGCCTGCGGGAGGGACTCCAGGACGAGCAGGCGGCGGCCCTGCGCTCGCGTGAGGCCCATCGTGCGGAGCCGGGCGAGCAGCGCGGCCCGTTCGGGCGCCGCCCGCAGCAGGGCCAGCAGCAGGGCGAGCACGGCGAAACCGGCGCCCGCCGCCACCGCTGCGGTGTACACGTGCTCGGCGCCGGACTGGAGGGGCGAGTCGGCGTACCGGCCCCGCTCCTCGGCGCGGACCCGGACGGTGCCCGCGCCACCCGCCGCGCGACGCAGCCCGGCCGCGTCCACCCGGCCGCCGGTCAGCAGCAGCGCCGTAGGACGGGCGGCATCGGTCCCGAGCCGGCCGCGGTCCACGACGAGGAAGTCGGAGCTCGGCAGGGCAGGGGTGCGCTCCCGGACGGCCGTGATGCGGACGGTGACCGCGCTGCCGTCCTCCAGCCGGACCAGGAACGGCCGCCTGGTGCCGTACGAGGCCGCGACGGACGGGGAGGCGAGGGCGGGCAGCGGGGCGGCAGAGCCCTTATGGCCCCGCAACTCGCCCGCGTCGAAAGCGCCCAGGCCGGTGCGGGCCGCCAGCCGCGCGTACGGGTCAGGGTCCACGCCGACCAGCGGCACCGAGTCCTGCCCGTCCGCCGGTTTCGCCTGGTACGCGATGCTCACCGCCGCCACCCCGTGCACCCCCGGCACGGCCCGCACCCGGCCCGGGGCAGCGGCCGGCAGCGGGCCGTCGGAGTCCACGCGGGCGTCGGCGCCGACGGTGAGCAGGGCCGCCCGGTCCCGGGCCTGGGCCACGCCCGCCAGCACCGAGCCGCCGAACGCGGCCGTGGTCAGCGCGGTCAGCAGGGCCAGCAGCGGCAGCACCGCGGAGACCTGGGTACGGGCCGCGCGGGCCAGCGACAGCTGGCCCACCGCCCCGCGCAGCCGCCCGGCCGGGCGGGCCAGCCGGCGCAGCAGCAGCGGGTAGAGCCGGAGCAGCACCAGGGCCGCCACGACCCCGGACAACACCGGTGCCAGCGCCACCAGTCGACCGCCCGAGGTGCCCTGCCGGCGCAGCGCCGCCACCGCGCCCGCCGCCAGGACCAGCAGCGTCAGCTCGGCGACCGTGCGGCGCCGCGAGGGCCGCCGGGCCGTCACGTCCTCGCGCGGCCCGGTCACCCGGACCGGGCGATGGGCGAGGGCGGCGCGCAGCGGCAGGGCGGCGCAGGCGGTGAGGGTGACGGCCACGGCGGCGGCGACGGCGTACCGGGCGCGGCCGGCGGGCAAAACAAGCAGCGCAACCGCCAGGCCGAGCGCGCCCGCCGGCACGGCGACCACGGCGGTCTCGGCCAGCAGCCGCCCGGCGAGAGCGGGCAGGGAGGAGCCCCGGGCGCGCAGCAGGGCGAGTTCGGTCCGGCGCCGGTCCGCGGCGAGGCCGGCCGCCATGAACAGCACCACGCCGAGCACGGTCGCGGTGCCGGCGGCGGCCACGGCGACCAGCGGGGAGATGCCGGAGCGCAGCCGGGAGAAGGAGCCGAGGGCGTCGTCCAGGCCGCTGTCGACGCCGACACCGGGGTCGATGGCGGCGCGGGCGCGCTGGAGCTTGGGGCCGGACTGCAGCGCGGCGATGGCGGAGTCCAGCCGGTCCAGGTCGTGCGCGCGCAGGTCGGCGAGGTGCGGGGCGAGGAACCAGTAGCGGCCCGGGTCGCCGGCCGTCCCCAGCAGGACGGGGGCCGTGTCCTGCGGCAGCAGGAGCGCGCCGAGCCAGTACCGCACCGGGTCCGGGCCCGGCGTGGGCAGGGTCACCAGGGTCGCGGTGCGCAGCAGCGGGACGGTCGACCAGTAGGCGCCGGCCGGATCGCGCGGGGCGAGGATGCCGGTGACGCGGACGGCGATCGGCGGGCGGGAGATCCCGGGCACGTGGATGACCGAACCCACCTTGATGTGCAGGCGTTCGGCTGTGTCGGCGCTCACGGCGGCCTCCACCCCCGGGACCCACGCGCCGACCCGGCCCGAGGTGCGCGGCAGCCGGCCCTCGCGGACCTGCGCGTGTGCGGCCAGTCCGCTCTGTGCGACCAGGTGGAAACGGGCGGGCAGGCCGCTCGGGCGCGGCAGCCACGGGTCGGGCGCCGCGAGGCTGTTGTTGGTGCCGACGCCGTACGACGACTGCTCCCGGTCCACCGACAGCGCACCGCCGGCCAGGCCGAGCACCCGGTCGAACTGCGGTTCCATCGCGCGGGGCAGCAGGGCCGCGCCCCGCCGGTCCTCCGGCAGGCTGTAGTCGGGCTGGGGTGCCGTCACCCGCACGGTGGTGCGGTCGGGGCGGGCCTGGTGGAGGGTGCGGTGCAGCCCGGCGTCCTCGTACCGGTCGACCGCGCGCGGGAAGGCACCGGCCAGCGCGGCGGCCAGCGCGACGAGCAGCGCGAGCGCGACGGCGGCGCCGGGCGCGGCCCGCAGCCGGGTCCGCACCCAGGGCGCGACCGCAGACGCCGGATGCCGGTTCACGTCACTCACCTCCCTGTTCCCGCAGCGCCCGTACCGGGTCCGCGCGGCGTACGGACAGCAGGGCCGTGACGGCCAGCGGGGTCGCGGCGACGGCCGCGAGCAGCAACACCACCTGCCCGGCCGGGAGTTTGACCAGCAGGTCCGGCACCGGCCGGTCGGCCTCGGCGGTCAGGACGATCAGCGGGAGCACGGCGCGGGCCAGTACGGCGCCCAGGCCGAGGCCCACCGCCAGCGCCAGCCCCACCAGCACGCCCTGTTCGGCGGCGACCGTCCGGGCCAGCCGGCGGCGCGGGACCCCGAGCGCGCGCAGGACCGCGAACTCCGCGGAGCGCGCCCGCAGCGATCCGGCGGTGCCCACGGCGAAGCCGACCGCGGCGAGCGCCGCCGCCACGGCCGCCGCCGCGAACGCGGCCTCGGGGCCGGCACCGAACGGGTCGTCGCGCAGCCCGGCGGCGATCTCGTCGCGTACGACGACCTGCCCCGGGTCCACGTCCGGCAGTGCCCGCACCGCCGCGGCCACCTCTGTCGCGGCGCCCGGCGCGGTGCGCAGCCACCACTCGGTGGGCGTGGCGCCGGTCCCGTACCGGGCCTGCAACACCCGGTTCACGGCGCGCAGGTCGACCAGGACGGCACCGCCGTCGCCGGCGCCGGGGTCGGCCAGCTCGGCGGTCGCGGGCAGGGCCCGTACCGAGCGGACGATCCGCACCGGCAGGTTCTGGCCGGCGATCGTCAGGTCCACCCGCTGCCCGGTGCGGGCGCTCGCCGAGGACAGGAAGCGGTCGGTGGCGACGGCCGTCAGCTCGGGCGGCGCGGGCTGCGTCGCCGTGAGCTGGACGGTGACGGAGGCGACCGTCCAGATGCTCGCGTCCGGCAGCCAGCCGGTGCCGTAGGTGAAGGTCAGCGGCCGGTGCGCGGTGAGCCGGGGGCGGGTGGGACTGGTGGTGGAGTTCGGGACGGCCGCGCCGCCCGCGTGCACGGCGGTGGTCCAGTCGGCCGGGAACGCGACCCGGTGCCGCGTCCCGTCGGCGGAGACGGCCGTCAACTCGTCGAGGGTGAGCCGGTGTTGTTCGGAACGCAGGGCGGGCTGGGACATGTCCAGCCGGAGCCCGGTGAGGGTGAGCGAGCCGAGGGAGCCCGGGAGGGTCACGTCGAGGGCGTGCCGGTGGCCGTCGGCGGGGAGCAGCCCGAAGGGCACGTCGTACGGCACCCCGTAGTGGTCGGTCAGCGTGGCCGTCACGTCGACGGTGGTCCCCGGGCCGGTGGAGCTGTGCAGGTTCGCCGCCAGCCGCAGCCGCGTCGTGCCGGCGGGCACCCGGGCGCCCGCCGGGGCGCCCTTGGCCGCCAGCCCGGACAGTAGCGGCCGTACCGGCACGTCCGCCAGGTCCGGACGCATCAGCACCCCGTCCGCCGCGCGCGCGGTGTCCAGGGCCAGCACGGTCGCGGTGCGGTCGCCGGACAGGGGCTGCGCGGTCCGGACGGCGGGGGCGGCGGCGCGCACGTGCGGCAGGGAGGCGAACTCGTCCGTACGGCCGAGCCCGCCCTCCCCGGCGGCCAGCACCCGCACCGGCACCCCGGCGCGGAAGTCGGCCTGGTCGTCCTGAGAGCGGTTCCAGGAGGCGGCCTGCCCGATCGCGAGCATGCCGAGCGCGACGGCGAGCACGAGCAGCAGCACCGGGCCCGCGCCCCGCGCGGTACGGCGGCTGAACTGCCAGCCGGCCAGCGCCACCGGCAGCCCGCGCCCGGCCGCGGCCCAGCGCTCCGCGAGCCGCGCCACGGGCGGCAGCAGCCGCAGGGTCAGCACCGTCCCGGCGAGCAGCGCCAGCGCGGGCGCGGCCACCAGCAGCGGATCGACCCCGAGGGTTCCCGTCCGGTCGGCGGTCACACCCCCCGACTTCTGCCGCCCCAGCTGCCAGTAGGCCACCGCGGCGATCACCAGCAGCCCGACATCGGCTCCGGCGCGCACGGGTGCGGGGCGACGGCCGGCGGGACGGGGGCGCCGGGAGGTGGCGGAACGGCGTATGGGCAGCCGGAGGGTCCGCCGGGCGCCGTTGCCCCGGGCGGGGTCCGGCCGTCCCCCGTCCGCGCTCGCCACCGCCGGTGCCGTCACCGCCAGCGCGCAGCCCAGGGCCACCGCGGCGGACACCAGCCACACCGTGGGGCGGGCGCCGGCGGGGGTGTTCAGATGGAGGCCGAGCCGGCCGAGCGGGCCGTGTCCGGCCAGCAGGGTGGTGAGCGGGCCGGACAGGAGCGGGGCGCACACGGCGGCCGGGAGCGCGAGGAGCAGGGCCTCGGCCGCGGCGAGGGCCGCGATCCGGGCGCGGGAGGCGCCCCGGGCTCGCAACAGCCGGGTCTCGCCCGCGCGTTCGGCACCCAGCAGCCGGGCCACCAGCAGCAGCGCGTACCCGGCCAGCAGCACGAGCTGCAGCGCGACGATCAGCAACGTGGCGCGCGAGACGAGCAGCGCGCGGTCGATCCGGTCCAGGACGTCCGGGAGCCCGGTCGTCGCCACCGTCGTGCCGCGCAGGGCCTGGTGCGCGCGCAGCGCCGGTCCGGCCTTCCGCGCCGCCGTGCGCAGTTCGCCGATCCGTCCTGTGGTCGTCGTCCCGAAGCCGGCCGACGCGAGCCAGGCCACAGGCCCCACGCTCACCCGCCCGCCGCCGAGCACGGTCGGATCGGCGAGCAGGGGGCCGTACGTCGTGAAGCCGGACTTCTTCGCCCCGCGGCCGAGCAGGTCGTCGAGCCGCCAGTAGGGGGCCGAGACGGAGACGGGGCGGTACAGGCCGGTGATCCGTACGTGCACGGGCGGGCCGTCCAGGCGGTCGGCCAGGGTGAGCCGGTCGCCGGGCGCGAGGCCCAGCTGCCGGGCGGCGGCCTGCGGGAGCGCCACCTCGATCGCGCCGCAGGCGGAGTGGCCCGGGAGCCGGCCGGCGGAGGGCCGTATCTGGGTGGGGTCCAGGGCGGCGAAGTAGGTGAGATCGGGGTCGCCCGCGCGCGCCGCCAGCGGCTGCAGGGAGCGGGGCAGGGCGTACGGGCCCGAGCGGCGCAGGGTGCGCACGGTCACCGGCAGTCCGTCGAAGACCTTGCGGCTGCCCTCGCGTACGGCCTTGTCGGCGGCGGCACGCTCCTGGGGCGGCACGTCCGCCTTGACGATCAGCGCGGTGTCGGCCGCGTTGCGCGGGTCCCGCAGCACATGGCGCAGCGCCGCGTCACCGAGTGCGCCCGAGTAGGCCGTGAGCGTCGCCAGCACGACGGCGGTGAGCAGCACCGTGAGCAGTGCGGCACCGAGCAGCGGGCGGTGCGCCCGTGCGCGTAAGACGACGAACCCCGTCACGCTGCCCCCGTGTTCGTCCGGTACTTCCGGAGTTTCGGGCGATGGTGGCAGAGGAATCCGCCCACGGGTAAGCGGTCGTCAGCAGGTCTATACCGGATCGTGACCGGATTTCGGCGAGCTGTGACCGGAATCCGACGTTCAGCGGGCGCCCTTCAGCGGGCGCGGCTCACTCGGGGGTGTTCACCATCGAAGCGGCGGCGTACGACAGGTAGTTCCACAGCGTGTGCTCGTGCTCCTCGGACAGCCCGAGCTCCTCGACGGCCACCCGCATGTGCTTCAGCCACGCGTCGTGCGCGGCCCGGTCCACGGTGAACGGGGCGTGCCGCATGCGCAGCCTCGGGTGGCCGCGGTTCTCGCTGTACGTCGTGGGGCCGCCCCAGTACTGCATGAGGAACAGGGCCATCCGCTCCTCGGCCGGGCCCAGGTCCTCCTCCGGGTACATCGGCCGCAGAAGCGGATCCCCGGCGACACCCTCGTAGAAACGGTGGACGAGACGGCGGAAGGTCTCCTCCCCGCCGACCTGCTCGTAGAAGGTCTGCTCCTGAAGCGTCCCACGCCGAATCTCATTCACGGCTCCATCGTCTCAGACGGAGTGACCTAGGACTCAAGGCCGAGGACTACCGGTACCGAAGCGCCCCTACTGTGGGCATATGCGTGCCTACGACACCGGGATCGACCGTCTCGCCGCCGAGGCGCGGGCCGCGCTGGTGCGGGAGATCGACGCCGAGGGGGTCTGGGCCGCCGACCCGGTGTGGCGGGAGGCGTTCGCGGCGGTGCCCCGGCATCTGTTCGTGCCGTACTACTACGACGTGGGGGCCGGGGGCGGCCACGAGCGCCGCTGGGGCGAGAGTCCGGAGCGGGCGGCCCGGGAGCGCTGGGTGCGCGGCGCCTATGCCGACGTCCCGCTGGCCACCCGGCTGCGCGACGGCGAGCTGCTCTCCTCCAGCAGCCGGCCCTCGCTGATGGCGCGGATACTGGCCGAGCTGCGGGTCGAGGACGGCCACCGGGTGCTGGAGGTGGGCGCCGGCACCGGCTACAACGCGGCCCTGCTCTGCCACCGCCTAGGCGACGACGGCCTGGTCACCACGGTCGACCTGGAGCCGGAGTTCACCGAGTCGGCCCGCCGGCACCTGGCCGAGGCCGGACACGGCCCGCTCGTCGTCACCGGCGACGGGGCGCGCGGGGTGCCCGAACGCGCTCCCTTCGACCGGATCATCGCGACCTGCGAGCTGCGCACGGTGCCGCGCGCCTGGCTCGCCCAGTGCCGCCCCGGCGCCCGCGTGCTGACCCCGCTCGCCACGGGCCTGGTCGTCCTGACCGTCCCGGACCCCGGGCACGCCGAGGGCCGTTTCCTGGACCTGCCCGCCCATTTCGTGCCGCTGCGCGGCACGGGCCGGGCGGGCCCCGGCGCGGTGTCCCTGCGCGGGCTGCCCCGCCGGGCGCGTGGGCAGGAGCCGTTGCGCTTCCTGCTGGCGCTGGCCCGGGGCGCCCTCGAAGCGCGGGAAGCCCTCGCGTTGTGGGAGCGCGAGGGCAGACCGGACCGCGAGCGTTACGGCGTCACGGTCGACGGCGAACGCGCGTGGGCCTGGCTGGACGATCCGGAGGGGCCGTACGTCTGGCCCCTCCCGTGACCGTCCGCACAGAACCGCGTGCTCAGCCGCGGCGGATCGTGATCGTCGTCCAGGCGCCCACGTGCACCCGGTCGCCGTCCCGCAGCGGCACCGGCACGAACGGCTGGATCGGCTCGTCCGAGCCGTTGACCGTGGTGCCGTTGGTCGAGTTCTGGTCGACGACCGCCCAGCCGCCGTCGGGCTGCTGGACCAGCACCGCGTGCTGGTGCGAGACGCCCGGGTCCTCCGGCGGCACCGACAGGTCGATGTCGGGGGTGTCGCCGGTGGAGTGGCGGCGGCGGCCGATGGTGACCTGGTTCCCGCTGAGCGTGCGCTGCTGCTCGGGCGAGTACGCGGGCAGGTTGAGGCCCGCGGCCTCGGGACCCGAGCGCTGCATCATCGCCATGAAGTAGTCGCGGTCCGGGCCGATCGTCGCGATCCAGGTGGCCGGGCCCTGCGGAGCCTGCGGGAAGCCGGGGGCGGGCGGAGCCTGCGTGCCCCCGGGCGGCGGGTAGCCGTAGCCGCCGCCGGGCGCACCGGGACCGCCAGGCATGCCAGGACCGCCGGGGCCGCCAGGGCCGGCCGACGACGGCGGGGAGATCACCCAGTCGTCGCCACCGCCACCGAAGGGCGGACCGCCGGTCGGCGGACGGCCGCTCTCCTGCGGGAATGCGGGCGGCGCGGGCGGCCCGGACGGCTGGAACGCCTGCGGGCCGCCGCCGGGCGGCGGAGGCGGAGTCGGCCCGGGCGGCGGCGGAACCGGACGCGAGGGGTCGCCGCCGAAGGCGGAGGGGCCGGGAGGGCCGGGAGGCGCGGACGGGCCGGGCACACCAGGACCCCCGGGCGCGCCGGGACCCTGCCCCGGAGCGCCGGGGAAGCCGGAGGGCGGACCGGCCGGCGGCCGGGCACCGAAGGCGGACGGGCCCGAGGGGCCGGCCGAGGTGGGCGGCGGGCCGGCCGGGCGCTGGCCGCCGAACGGCATCGGGCCCGAGGGCTCGCTGCCGAAGGACGGGATCGGCTCGGCGGGCCGGTTCACCTGCGAGGGCCGCGAGCCCTGGTACTCGTACCCGTCACCGCCGCCGTAGGTCGCGCTCGGCGGCTCGAAGCGGGGCTGCGGCGGGCGCGGTGCGGCCGGGGTGTACGAGGTGGCCGTGTTGGTGAGGAAGTTCCACCGGCACTCCTCGCAGAAGGGCGCGCCGCCCTCACGGGGCGTACGGCACTGCGGGCACAGCTCCGGCTCGTGCGCGGGCCCGCCACCCGGCGGGCGTCCGCCGGGCTGGGCGCCCTGCGGCGGGAAGCCGTAGCCGCCGGCGGCCGGGGGCGGCGGCGGAGGGGGCGGAGGTACGGCACCGGCCATGCGGTGACCGCAGACCTCGCACCAGTCGTCGGAACCCGACTGGTGTCCGTTCGGGCAGGTCGGCATGTCGGCGCTTCCCCTTCTCCTTCTCCGGATGTCCTTCTCGGTGTCGTGCTGGTCCTGCTGAGCCCTACTGGCTTACTTCTTTACACGAACAGTCTTTGTGGACCGGGTGTCGAGGGTCATTTCGTCGGCCTCGGCAACCTTCGTCTTCAACCGCACAGTACCTGTCGCGGCGTCGACAACGTCCACCACCTTCGCAAGCAGTTTCGCAGTATCCGCGTTCCCCGAGGCGCTCGCGAGCTGAACAGCGCGCCCCAGTTTCGCCGTTGCGCCATCGAAATCGCCCGCTTTGCGCAGATCGAGCCCTTGCCGGATGGCTTGCGCCAGTTCGGCCTGCCCGGTGTAGTGGGCGACCTGGGGGCTGATCGCGGTCGAGGCCACCATGTCGTCGGTCCACACGGCCCGTACGAGGCCCTGGGCGCCCAAGTTCTGGACGCTGCCGTCCGGTTGCGGCACGACCAGGGAGACCCGGGCGGCCAGCATCTCCTGGCCGAGTCCGGCCGTGGGCACCTCGACGCAGATGTGGTAGTCCCGGGACTCGTCCCCCCAGGACCCGGTGGGGTAGTCCCCGGCGCGCGGGCCGGCTTCGGTGCGGCGGTCGGTCAACTCCTCGACCGTGGGCGCCACTTGCTTGACGAACCGGATCGTCGTGCCGACCGGGGTCCACACGCGCAGGGCGACGTCCGCGACCTCCTTGCCCATCGCCGTCTCCATCATCCGGGTGAAGTCGGCGGCGAGACCGGCCGGGTCGGCGACGATGTCGGCGCTGCCGAGCAGGGCCGAGGCGATCCCTGTGACTTCTTTCACTTCCCAGTCGGTGCCCACACCGCGCGCGTCACAGGTGAACCGTCCGGCGCAGGCGTCGAGCGCCGCGCGCAGGTCCTCCGGGGACTCGTGCTCGTTGCGGCCGTCGGTGAGCAGGATGCCGTGCCGGATGGTGACGTCCGCCGAGGACAGCAGCCGGTCGGCGAGCCGCAGCCAGGTGCCGATGGCCGTACCGCCGCCCGCGCTGAGCCTGCGCAGCGCGTCCTTGGCCTGCCGGCGCGTCGTGGCGTCGGCGACGGCCAGCCGCCCGCCGCCCGGGTACACCTCCGTGGCGACGTGCGTGCCGCCGATCACCGCGAAGTGGACGCCGTCGCGCAGCGTGTCGATCGCGGCGGCCGTGGCGTCACGGGCGTTGCGCATCTTGACCGGCGGGTAGTCCATCGAACCCGAGCAGTCGACCATGAGCGCCACCGCCGCGGACGGGCCGTACCCGGTCGCGCCGGCCGCGCTCCCGATCGTGCCGCCGCCGGTCGACGTCACCGTGACGATCGCGTTGACCTCGCGACCGCCCTCCGGCAGGTACTCGTTCTGGTACACGTCCATGGAGAACGCGGGCGCGCTCGACTTGGAGAAATTGGCCATGCTGACTCTGATCCCCCTCTGAACCCACGGGTCTTGTGGGTGACGACTGTATGCGGACCGGTCCCCTCCGGTCCTGTGAGGCTCCCCGTCGTACCGGCCTCAGGCCGATCCTGCCCCCTGAGACGGTGCCGGGAACGGCAGGACGGCCACTGTTACGTTGTCGTGGCCCCCGCCGTCCAGGGCGTGGCCGACGAGGACGCGGGCGCTGTGCAGCGGGCGCTCGGCGGCGTCCGCGGGCACGACCTCGGACATCTCCTCGGCCGTCTCCGCGTAGTTCCACAGCCCGTCGGTGCACACCACCACGACACCAGGCCGGTCCGGCTTGAAGGAAGCGGTGTGCGGCTCCAGTTCGTAGGCGTCCGCGCCGAGCCAGCCGGTGATCGCGTGGGCGCGCTCGTCGGCGTAGGCCTCGGCCTCGCTCATCAGCCCGGCGGCGACCATCTGCGCGGCCCAGGAGTCGTCCTCGGTGAGCCGGGCCGGGGGCGCCGAGCGGTCCGCGGGCACCCAGTAGGCGCGGCTGTCGCCGACCCAGCCGACCACCAGCAGCCCGGCGGTGACCACCGCGCCGACGATGGTGCAGGCCGGGGCGTTGGTGTGCGGGCTGTGCTCGCGGGCCGAAGCGGGCTCCCCGGCCAGCGCGTTGACGGCCTGCGCGGCGGCGACGATCGCCTCGTGCATCGCCGTCTGCGGGTGCGTGCCGCGCGGCAGGGCGGCCAGCAGGATGTCACCGGCCGTCTTCGAGGCGGCCGTCGACGCCTCGTCGGGGCGGGTCGCCGAGGACACGCCGTCGCAGACGATCGCGAGGGCCGCCGGGGTGCCGTCGGGCAGCGCGGTGTGGCCGACGGAGAAGGCGTCCTCGTTGCGGTGGTGGCGCAGACCGCGGTCGCTGACGGCGGCCACCGGGCCCGACTCCCGCTCCACGTGGTCGCGTTCGCGGGGCTGGGCGTGCCCGCAGTTCTCGCAGTAGCCGTCGTCGTCCACCCGGCCCGCCCGGCAGGCCACGCACACCCGCGCCGCCTCGGCGGGGGCGGCGGCAGCGGGGTCCGCCACGCGCGGGTCGGGCGCCTGGCGCGGGTCCGGTGCCTGCAACGGGTACTCGTCGGGCTGCTCCTGCGGCACCCGGTCGAAGCGCACCCCGGAGGCCGGGGGCTCCTCCGCGCCGGGCAGGTCGGCCGGCAGATGCGCCGCGGGCGGCGCGCCGGAGCCGGCCGGCTCGGGGGCGGGCCAGTCCACGCCGTCCCCGGCGGCGGCCGGGCCGGACAGGGTGAGCGTCGGGTGGTCCGGCGACGAGGCGGGCACCACCGAGAGGTCGTGTCCGCACGCGCCGCAGAACAGGTCACCCGACTCGATCGGCTCCGCGCAGCTCGGGCACTCGGACAGTGCGGCCTGCTGGGGCATCTGCGACATCAACTACACCCACGTCCGGGGGCGGTAACGGTTGGCCCGTTCCACCAGTTCGATCCTCTCCTCGCCACCGCGCGCCAGCCGGGCGAGCGTGCGGTAGGAGCGCTCCAGTCCGAAGCGCAGGCCCCGCTCGTCCAGGCCGCTGCCCAGCAGCACCCGTCCGCCGGCGATGGCGGTCGGGGCGGTGCCCTGGCCTTCGGAGAGTATCCAGTCCAGCGCGCAGCCGAGGACTTCCACCGACAACTGCTCGCGCCGGGCCGGGTCCAGACCGTACGCGTCCAGCGCCTCCACCTGCCCGGCGGCGGCCGTCAGGTCCTCCACGAACGGTACGTCGCCCGCGGTCGCCGTGCGCTGCCGCAGCCGCCCGCGTACGGCGGCCACCCGCGCTGCCGTGTAGTGGATGGAGGACTCCGGCACCGACTCCAGCGTCCGTACGGCGCTGCGCCGGTCCCCGGCCGCGAGCTGCACCCGGGCCAGGCCGAACGCGGCACTCACATAGCTCGGGTCGGTCGCCCACACCAGGTGGTAGTACTCGGCGGCGTTGTCCAGCTGGCCCAGCACCTCGGCGCACAGGCCCAGCGCCAGCTTCGGCGCGGCCTCGCCGGGGAAGGCGTCGTAGATCGCGTCGAAGGAGAGCGCGGCGCCCTCGAAGTCGCCGGTGACCAGGGCGGCCACGCCCCGGTACCACACCACCCGCCAGTCGTCGGGCCGTTCGTCCTCCAGCTTGGCCAGGGACATCAGCGCGGCCTGGTGGTCGCCGCTCTCCAGCCGGGCGCGGACCTGCCGCAGCCGGGTCTCCACGGTCTGCTTCGGCGCCGCGTCCAGCGCGGAGATCAGCTCGGCCGGCGCGGAGGCCGAAAGGCCCGCCAGGAACCCGGCGTTGGCATCGCCCGGGTCGACCAGCGGCACCGGCAGCGCCAGCGCGGCGGCCGGGGTGACGACGGGCCGGACGAGGGAGGCCGGGGGCAGCGCGGGCAGCGGGCTCGTGGCGCCGTTCCTGCGCACCGCCCGCGCGCCCAGCCGCGACACGTCCCCGTCCATTCTGGGGAACAACTCCGTGTCCGTGACCTTGACTTCGGGTCCGAACAGGGTCGACAGCGCGGGCCGCGCGTGCCCGGTCTGCAGCGAGACGACCTCGCGCAGCACACCGGTCAGCTGCTCGGCCATCTCCTGCGCGGAGGCGAACCGGCGGGCCGGGTCGGGGTCGGTGGCGCGGACCAGGAGCCGGTAGAAGGACTCGTAGCGGCGGAAGACCTCGATGTTGTCCGGGTCGGGCAGGGAGTCCGCGAAGACGTTCGTGTAGCCCTGGAAGTCGAAGGTGAGCACGGCCAGGGTGCGGGCCACCGTGAACAGGTCGCTCGCCACGGACGGGCCGACCTCGGCGACCTCGGGCGCCTGGTAGCCGACCGTGCCGTAGATGGCCGACTCGTCGTCGTCCATCCGGCGGACCGCGCCCATGTCGATCAGCTTGAGCTGGTCCTCGCTCTGGATGGCGTTGTCGACCTTGAAGTCGCAGTACAGCAGGTTGCGGCTGTGCAGATGGCCGAGCGCCTCCAGCGCCTCGATGCCGTACGCGCACGCCTGCTCCACCGGCAGCGGATCCCGGCGGCCGTCCGGGGTGCGCCGGGCGTTGGCGATCTCCTTCAGCGACTTGCCGCCGACGTACTCCATCACTATGTAGCCGTCGAGGGAGCCGGTGCGCTGGTCGAGGTGCTCCACGAAGTTGTAGATCCGCACGATGTTGGCGTGCTCGATCTCCGCGAGGAAGCGCCGTTCGGAGATCGCGGCGGCCATCGCGTCCTGGTCGCCGGTGTCCAGCAGGCCCTTGAGCACCACCCAGCGGTCGGACACGGCCCGGTCCACGGCGAGGTAGATCCAGCCGAGCCCGCCGTGCGCGAGACAGCCCACGACCTCGTACTGGCCGTGCACGACGTCCCCGGCCCGCAGCTTGGGCACGAACGAGTACGGGTGCCCGCACTTGGTGCAGAAGCCCTCCGTGCGCCCCGGCCGCTCACCGCGCGAACGCCCCACCGGCGCACCGCAGTCCGAGCGCGAGCAGAATCGCTTCCGCTCGGGCACCTCGGGGTTCTCCAGCACCATTGCGCGCGGATCGGGCCGCGGCACCTGCGGCACCGAGACCAGACCGGCACCGAGCCGCCCCCGGGACGACGCACCGGAGGAGGAGCCGGAGCTGCGCACCGACACCGAGCGGCCGGTGGACGCGCCGGACAGCGAGCGGGACAGCCGCCCCGACACCGAGCGCCGCGACTTCGACGACTGCGACGAGGTACGCGAACTGCTGCGCGAGCTGGAGTGCGAACCGCCGCTCTGCGACGAGCCCCTGGTCAGACCGGTGGGCGGCGAGCCGACCATGCCGTTCGCGGACACGACCGGGGCCAGACCGCAGGTGTCGCAGTACAGCTCACCGCCGCCCACGTCCTCGTACGACCCGCCGCAGCCCGGCCGCTGGCACGTCTGCTGTGCCTGACTCATGACGACTCACTCCTACGATCCTGAGGTCCGCCCTGTCCGGGGATCCTCGGTGTGCCGAGCGTCTCGGCCGCCGCCTGCTGGTAGCGCAGGACGGCCTGTTCGGCGACGCGCAGGTCGCACGGCGCGCTCCACAGCATGCGCCGGGCCGCGTCGTACCGCTCCACCAGCAGCGGGTCCTCGGCGAGCCCGTGCCGGGCGACCTTCGCCTTGTACGCGTCCAGGCGACCGCGCAGCTCGGCTCGGACCGCGAGCGGCGCGGTGACCGCAGTCAACGACTCGCGGGCGCGCAGCAGTTCGTCCTCCGCCTTCTCCTCCAGGGACTCCAGGAGCGGGGAGAGCCGGTGCCACTGCGCCTGCCGGCGGTACTCGGCCGCCGTCGCCAGCTGCTCCTGGAGCACGGTCGGCGGCCCGCTGACCACCGGCACCTCGGTCGCGGCGATCTTCGCCAGCACCTCCCCGCGCGCGGTGCGCGCCTCGGCGAGGGTGCGGTCCGCGCGGGAGAGCACGTCCCGCAGCCGGATCAGCCGCGCCTCCGCGTCCTGCCGGACGGTCAGCACGGCGTCGATCTCCCGCCGCACCTCCTCCAGGGCGCGCGCCTCACGGTCGTACACCGTGGTGTCCGGCCGGCCGCCGCCGGGCGCCGAACTGCCCTCGGCGGGCACCCAGAAGGCGAGCGGGTCGGAGACGACGTCCTCCCGCAGCCTGGTCAGTATCCGGGTGATGCGCTCCAGGTCGTCGCCGGAGGGGTGCTCGCCGGGGCGTACGCCGACGGAGTGCGCGAGCTTGCGGGTGCGCTGGAGTTCCGCGGCGAGTAAATCGATCCGGGCGGGCAGCGCCGACCAGACGGCGTCGGCGGTGACGACCATGTCGAGGCTCGTCGCGTACAGCTCGTTCATCCGGTCCACGAGGGCGGACAGCGAGAAACGCTCGCTGAGCCGGCCCGCACCGGGCACGGTGACGGACTCGCCGCGCAGCAGCTCGGTCAGCTCCACCAGGTCCTCGCGGCTGGACCAGCGGCGCCGGGCGCGGATCTCCCGGGCGCCGCGCAGCGCCGCCGCGTACGCCTCGAAGTAGGCCCACAGCAGCGTGACCGACGCCTCCGTCGCCGACCAGCGCTCCTGGGTGACGCCGGTCAGCCGGGCGCCTTCGAGGAGCCTGCGGCCCGCGTGGTCCTGCAGGGCGAACAGCGAGGTCTCGATCGCCTCGTGCTCGGCGCCGAGCCGCGCCAGCGCACGGTCCACCTCGTCCCGGTCCATCACCGGCCCGGCGGGGTCCGTGACGCCCATCGATCACCTCTCGCTTCCTGTGTCGGCCCTGGTGGGAAACCTTGCGGTCAAGGGGTCAGCTCGTGCCCAGATACTGCGGCGCGGGCGGCTTGGACGCCGCCGGGTCCGAACCCAGCGTCGCCGCCAGCCACTTGTCGTACGACGCCTGCCAGCCGCCGCCGCGGTAGTCCACCAGAATGCGATTGACCCGGCGTACCAGATCGGTGGCGTCCTTCTTCATCGCCACGCCGTAGTACTCGGTGGTGAACGCCTCGCCCTTCAGCTCGACGGTCGGGTCCTGGGCGGCCTGGCTCGCGGCGAGCGCGCCGTCGGTGACGACCGCGTCGGCCTCGCCGAGCTGCAGCCGCACCAGGCAGTCGAGCTGGTTGGGGACGGTCCCGGAGACGTCGGCGGAGGCGGGCAGCTTGCCCAGCTTCTTGTCGGCGTCCAGCTTGGTGTACGCCGTCGAACCGGTCGCCGTGCAGATCCTCTTGTGCGCGAGCGAGCTGTCGTACCCGGTGATCGACGACGACTTGGGCGCGAGCACCTGCTGGCCGGTCTTGAAGTAGGGCGCGGAGAACGCCACTTGCTGCAGCCGGTCGCAGGTGATCGTCATCGTCCGGACGACCATGTCGACCCGGCCGTCCTGGATCGCCGGAATGCGCTGGCTGGTGGGAATCGCCTTGAACTGGACCGCGTCCGGATCGCCGAGGATGTCCGCGGCGATCTTGTGCACGAGGTCGATGTCGAAGCCCTCCAGCTCCGCGCCCTTGGTGTTCGGGTTGCGGTAACCCCAGTGGTAGCTGTTCTGGTCGACGCCGACGATCAGCTTGCGCTTGGCGCCCGTACGGGACTTGATGGCGTCGATCGTCGGGCCGTCCGCGCCGGACGGCGACAGCGTCTGCTTCTGCGCGTCCGCGTCCGTGCAGTTGTCCGCGCGGGCCTGGCTGCCCTCGGCCACGCCCGGACCGGACGTCGTGCCGCCGCCCCCGTCGGAAGCCTGGGTGCGCGGCAGCAGCAGGACGAAGGCCAGCGCCAGGGCGCACAGGACCGCCATGACACCGACCCCGCCCCAGCCCCGCAGGGCGGCCCGGGCACGTGCTGCGTACATTGCCTTGCCCCCTGTCACCGGTACTCCGAAAGCCTGCGGCCGATGCCGGCCACCGCGCCCGCCGCGCCGAGCAGGGCGAGGACGGCGGCGCCGACGGCCAGCCCGGTCAGCGCGTCCCGCCCGTCACCGGCGGACTGCCGGAACTCGTGCTGCTCGTGGTCGATGGCCTGGGCGAGGTTGCTGTCGACGCCGTCGAAGCACTGGCCGGTCGCACCCTTCGCACCGATCACCTTGTCCAGCGCCTGCTGGAAGTTGCCGTTCTCGTCCTCGGTGCGGGCCGCGCCGTGGCGCTGCTTCCACACCGCCATGTTGCCCTCGGCCGCCTTGACCGGCTTCGTGCCCGCGTCGTCGTCGGCGAGCTTCTCGGCCTCGCTCAGCCCCTTGCCGAGCACGGTCATGTCCTGGTCGAAGTCGTAGTAGTACGCGTCGTACGTCTGCCCGTCGACCGTCACGGTCTCGGCGCCGCGCGCCACCAGGCTCAGGTTCTCGCTGCCGCGTGCCTTCAGCGAGGCGATCCGGGCCTCGTGCAGGACGTTCAGCGAGCGGATGCCGTTGTCGTACGACCCGTTGAGCCCCGAGCGCGCCACCGTGTGGCCGACGACCAGCCACAGCAGCACCACGGCGGTGGCGGCGGTGGCGGCGACCAGGCCCTGGTTCAGGACGCGATTGGTGCGGCGGTACGTGCGGTGCTGGGCCCACCCGAGCGCGGCCAGGGCGATCAGGCCGAGCGCGATCGCCGCCCACGGGTAGGGAGTCGCGTCGCCGTAGTCCGCGCGCAGCCGCTGGTTCTCCTTGGTGTAGAGATCCTCGGCCGCCGGGAGCATCTCCTTCTGCATCTTCTCGTTGGCGTAGCGCAGATACGCCCCGCCGACGGGATACCCCTGCCGGTTGTAGGTCCGGGCCCGCTCGATCAGGCCCTTGTACTCGGGCAGCAGCGTGTTGAGCTTGGCGACCGTCGACTCGGAGGCGGAGCCGGGCTCGGCGTTGGCGGCGGCCGTGACGAGCCCCGAGGCGGCGGTGCGGATGTCGTTCTCGTACCGGTCGCGGGAGCCGGCCGTCTCCTGCCCGCCGGCCAGGAACCCGCTGGAGGCCGCGGTGTTGGCGTCCGCCAGCGAACGGTAGATGTCGGCGGCGCCGGAGCTGAGCGGCTGGCTGCGGTGCAGCACGTCGTCGGCGGCCGCCGCGCGCTCGCTGGTCTGATAGGCGGTGACCGCGCCGAACGCCACGACCAGCAGGGCGAGTACGGCACCGATGATCCGCAGCCGCCCCGGCTCGGTGGTCGCCGCGGCCCGCACCTTGTCGACGCCCTCGGCGAAGGCGGAACGCCGCGCGGGCGGCGCGGTGGGAGGCGCGGCGGGCGGTGCCGCGGGCGGCCGGCCGGGCTGCGCCGGGATCGTGGGCATGACGGAGCCCACCGTCGGCGGCGTCGTGCTGCTCTGCGGCGGGTGTGTCACTCGACCTCCCCCATGGTCTTCGGGTCGCCGCCAAGTATCGCCGTACCGGGCCGCCGTGCGCACGGCCCTTCACTGGATCTTGATCGGATCGCAGTGTCCGCCGCACATGTATCTGCCGCACATGTATACGCCGTGCGCGCGTGTTCGGTTCCGCCGCCGCTGTCTCCTGATGTCCGCCTGCCGCCTACCCCTCCCAGAACGCCCGTGCCTGCTCCTGCGCCCGCTTTCCCGCCCCGAGGTGGTCCAGGCCCAACAGGGCCGCTCCCAGGACCGGATTCGCGGTGACCAACCGGACGTCCGCCTTGGGGGCGCGGGCGGACAGCAGGTCGCGGACGCCGTCGTTGAGGAGGGGATGCCCGGCCGTCAGGACGCTGCCGCCGAGCAGCACCGGGGTCTCCTCGGCGAGGAGGTCCAGGCGGGTCAGCGCCACCGTCGCCATGGTCGCCACCTCCTCCGCGAGCCGGGCGACGATCGAGCGGGCCACCGGGTCCCCCTCGGCGGCCGTCGCGAACAGCACCGGCGTCAGCTCGTGCCGGCGGCCCGGGTCGACCTGTTCCAGGTGCAGGGCCTCGATCAGCGCGTACATGGACGGCAGCCCGAAGTGCGCGGGCAGCGTCCGGGACAGCGCCGTCGGCCCGCCACGCCCGTCCGCCGCGCGCGCCGCGTGCCACAGCGCCTCCTCCGCCAGGCCCCAGCCGCCGCCCCAGTCGCCGGAGATCCGCCCGAGCGCCGCGAAGCGCGCGGTACGGCCGTCGGGGCGCATGCCCACGCAGTTGATGCCCGCGCCGCAGACCACCGCCACGCCCCGGGGTTCGGCGACACCCGCGCGCAGGATCGCGAAGGTGTCGTTGCGCACCTCCACCGACGCGGCCCACGCGCGCGCGTGCAGCGCGGTCGCCAACTGCTCCTCCTCCACCGGCAGATCGGCGTTGGCCAGGCAGGCCGACAGGTGCGCCACGGACGTCACCCCGGCGTCCGCGAACGCCCGCCCGACCGGCTCGGCGAGCGCGTCCAGCGCCCGCGCCACGCCCACCGCCGGCGGCCGGAAGCCGCCGCCGCGGGCCGTCGCCAGGACCGTCCCGGCGACGGTGAGCACGGCCACGTCGGTCTTGCTGTTGCCCGCGTCGATGGCAAGAACGGTCGAGGTCAGGCCCACGCGAGGTGCTCCCGGTTGTGCGCGATCAGCTGGTCGGCGAGGCGGTCGGCGTACGCGTACTGGCCGATCAGGGGATGGGCGAGCAGCGCGCGGAAAACGCGGTCCCGGCCGCCGCGCAGGGCCGCCTCCAGGGCCAGGTCCTCGTACGTCGTCACGCTCGCCACCAGGCCCGCGTACAGCGGGTCCAGGTCCGGCACCGGCAGCGGCACGGGCCCCGTCGTGCCCACGGCCGCCTGCACCTCGATCACGGCGTCGTCCGGGAGGAAGGGCAGCGTGCCCTTGTTGTACGTGTTCACCACCTGGTAGGTGCTGCCGTTGCCGCCCAGCAGGCTCGTGGCGAGGTCCACCGCCGCCTCCGAGTAGTAGGCGCCGCCGCGCTTCGTGAGCAGCTCCGGCTTCTCGTCCAGGGCCGGGTCGGCGTACATCGCCAGCAACTCGCGTTCCATCGTGGCCACTTCGGCCGCCCGCGAGGGCTTCGTGAGCAGCTCTCGTACGACCTCGTCGTGCGCGTAGTAGTAGCGCAGGTAGTAGGAGGGGACGACGCCCAGGCGGTCCAGGAGCGGGCGGGGCAGGCGCAGGTCCTCGGCGACCGACGCGCCGTGCTCGGCGAGCAGCTTCGGCAGGATGTTCTCGCCCTCCGGGCCGCCGAGCCGCACACCTGTCTCCCAGGTGAGGTGGTTGAGACCGACGTGGTCGAGGTGGACGTCCCTCGGCTCGGTGCCCAGCAGGGCCGCGAACTTCCGCTGGAGGCCGATCGCCACGTTGCACAGCCCGACCGCCCGGTGCCCCGCCTGGAGCAGGGCGCGGGTGACGATGCCGACCGGGTTGGTGAAGTCGATGATCCAGGCGCGCGGGTTCGTACGGCGGACCCGTTCGGCGATGTCGAGCACCACCGGAACCGTGCGCAGCGCCTTGGCGAGCCCGCCCGCGCCGGTCGTCTCCTGGCCGACACGGCCGCACTCCAGCGGCCAGGTCTCGTCCTGCTCGCGGGCCGCCTGCCCGCCGACGCGCAGCTGGAGCAGGACGGCCTCGGCGCCGTCGACGCCCGCGTCCAGGTCGGAGGTGGTGACGATCCGGCCGGGGTGGCCCTGCTTGGCGAAGATGCGCCGGGCCAGCCCGCCGACCAGTTCCAGGCGCTCGGCGGCCGGATCGACCAGCACCAGTTCCTCGATGGGCAGGGTGTCTCTGAGCCGGGCGAAGCCGTCGATGAGTTCGGGGGTGTAGGTCGAGCCGCCGCCGACCACGGTGAGTTTCATACGTGCTTAACCCTTCACTCCGGTGAGCGTGACGCCCTCGACGAACGCCTTCTGGGCGAAGAAGAAGACGACGATGACGGGGGCCATGACCAGCACGGTGGCGGCCATGGTGAGGTTCCAGTCCGTGTGGTGGGCGCCCTTGAAGGACTCCAGGCCGTACGACAGGGTCCAGGCGCCCGGGTTCTCCGAGGCGTAGATCTGGGGGCCGAAGTAGTCGTTCCAGGCGTAGAAGAACTGGAAGAGGGCCACGGCCGTGATCCCGGGCTTCGCCATCGGCAGGACGACGCGCAGCAGGGTCCTGAGGTCGCCACAGCCGTCCACGCGGGCCGCGTCCAGGTACTCGTTCGGGATGGTCATCAGGAACTGGCGCAGCAGGAAGACGGAGAACGCGTCGCCGAACGCCATCGGGATGATCAGCGGCCACAGCGTGCCGGACAGGTCCAGCTGCTTCGCCCAGAACAGGTACATCGGGATGATGACCACCTGCGGGGGCAGCATCATCATCGAGATGACCAGCATGAGCGCCAGATTGCGCCCCGGGAAGTGGAACTTGGCGAGCGCGTACGCCACCGGGACGGACGACACCACGGTCAGCACGGTGCCGAGGCCGGCGTAGATCAGGGTGTTCTTCCACCAGGTCAGGAAGCCGGGCGTGTCGAACACCTTCGTGTAGTTGCCCCACTCCCAGGTGTGCGGGATCAGATCCCGGCTGAGGGCCTGGCTGTCGCTCATCAGCGAGGTGAGGAACACGAACACGAAGGGGAGCGTGAAGAAGAGCGCGGCGGCGACGCCGAGGGAGTGCACGGCGACCCATTCGAGCAGTGCCCTGCGCCGGGCGGTCCGCTCGGCGGCCGAGGCAGGGGCCGTCAGCTCCACCGGCTGGTCCAGTACTCGGGTCATGGTCAGCCACCTGCCTGGATGAGACCGCCCCGGCGCCGCATCAGGAACGCGGTGAACACCATCGACAGGGCGAACAGCACGAGGGCCACCACGCAGGCCGAGCCGTAGTCGAAGCGCTGGAAGCCGAGGTTGTAGACGAGCTGGGGGAGGGTGAGCGTGGACTTGTCCGGGTAGCCGGGCTCGAACTGGGTGCCCGCGCCCTGGATCACCCCCGAGGCGACCTTCCCCGCGATCAGCGGCTGCGTGTAGTACTGCATGGTCTGGATGACCCCGGTGACGACGGCGAACATCACGATGGGGGAGATGTTCGGCAGCGTCACGTACCGGAACCGCTGCCACGCCGAGGCCCCGTCCAGCTCGGCCGCCTCGTACTGCTCCGTCGGCACGTCGAGCAGCGCGGCCATGAAGATGACCATCAGGTCGCCGACGCCCCACAGGGCCAGCAGGGTCAGCGCCGGCTTGGACCAGGCGGGGTCGTTGAACCAGCCCGGCGCCGGGATGCCGAGCTTCTCCAGGATCGAGTTGACCGGTCCCGTACCGGGGTTGAGGAGGAAGGCGAAGGCCATCGTCGCCGCCACCGGCGGGGCCAGGTACGGCAGGTAGAAGAGGGTGCGGAAGACGCCGGTGCCCGTCTTGATCTTCGTGATGAGCAGGCCGACGCCGAGTCCGAAGACGACCCGGAGCGAGACCATGACCAGCACGAGCCAAAGCGTGTTGCGCAGGGCGGGCCAGAAGAAGGGGTAGTGCTCGAAGACGTACGTCCAGTTCTTCGTTCCGCTCCACGTCGGCGGCTTGAAGCCGTCGTAGTGCATGAACGAGAAGTAGACCGTCGAGATCAGCGGGTACGCGAAGAACACCGCGAAGCCGATCAGCCAGGGCGACATGAAGGCGACCGTCCGAAGCGCCGCCCTGCGGCGCTTCGACGCCAGAGTGACCGTACTCATCGGCTACTTCGCCTGCGCGATGTCCGTGTCGATCTGCTTGGCCGCGCTTGCCAGACCGGCCCTGAGGTCCGTGAGCTTGCCGCTCTCGTAGTCGAATCCGAGCTGCTGGACGGTCGTGAGGTACACACCGCCGTTGATCGACGCGGGGGCCGTCGTCGAATCCGGGTTCGCCGCGATGTCCAGGAACGTCTTGAAGCGCCGGTCGTACGTGAGCTTCGGGGACTTCAGGGCGGCCAGGGTGGAGGGCACGTTGTGGATGGCGTTGGAGAAGCCGACCACGGCGTCCGTGTTCGTGGTCATGTACTTCACCAGCTCCCAGGCCGCGTTCTGCTTGTGGCTGGTGGCGGCGATGCCGGCGATGGTGCCGGTGATGTAGCCCTTGCCGTACTGGTCGGCCTGGTCGTCGGGGACGGGCAGCGGGGCCACGCCGACCTCGAACTTCGGCTTGGCGTCCAGGGCCATGCCCAGCCGCCATTCGCCGTCGAGCTGCATGGCGACCTGGCCGGTGTGGAAGGGGTGCTTGGGGCCCCACTCGTCACCGAGCCTGGAGCGGTAGGTCTCCAGCTTCTTGAAGCCCCCGAGTTCGTCGACGAGCCTCTTCTGGAGCTTGAAACCGGCCTCGAAAGCAGGATCCTCGGCCAGGTTCGACTTGCCGTCCTTGTCGAAGTACGTCGGGGAGAACTGGCCGAAGTAGTGCTCGGTCGTCGTCTCCCAGCCGTGGTAATCCGGCATGAAGCCGAGCTGCCTGTAGCTGTCGCCGTCGGTGATGGTCAGCTTCTTGGCGTCGGCCTCGAATGCGGACCAGGTCCTGGGCGGGCCGGCGATGCCCGCCTTCTTGAAGGCCGTCTTGTTGTAGTAGAGGCCGTACGCGTCGCCCAGCAGCGGTACGGAGCAGCGGTCTCCGTCGAACTGGGTGTACTCGTTCATCGGCTTCGGGAACGTCTTCTCCGGGTCGATGCCCGACTTCTTGAAGAAGGGGTTGAGGTCGACGAGGGCACCCGAGGAGCAGAACTTGCCGACGGTGTTCGTGGTGAAGGAGGAGATGACGTCCGGGGCCCGGTCGCCGCCGGTGCGCAGCGCCTGGTTGATCTTGTCGTCGGTCATGTTGCCGACGATGTTCACGTGGATGTTGGGGTGGGCCTTCTCGAAGCCGGCGACCAGGGACTTGACCGCCTTCACCTCGTTGGGCGCGCTCCACGCGTGCCAGAAGTTGATCGTCGTGTCCTTGGAGGCGTCGTCGGTGGCGCCGGAGTTCGACTGGCCGGTACAGGCGGTGGAGAGGAGGACGAGGGAGGCGGCGGTCAGGGCAAAAGCCGTCTTTCGGGCAGCTGAGGGTATGACTTCGGGCATGGCGAGGTCTCCCGGGGCAGGGGTGGGTGAGAGGAGCGGGACTGCGGGGGCGGGCTCAGCGCGAGGTGTCGAAGACCTCGTCACGGGTGGCCGCGAGCGCGCTCTCCAACGCGCCGCGCAGCACGGGGTGTTCGCGGACGTCGCCGACGACCAGCCGGGGGCGGGCCGCCGCCAGCTCCTCCAGCTCGGCCTGGACGAGGGCGCGCAGCACCTCGCCGCCGGCCGTCAGGGCGGAGCCGCTGAGGACGACGAGTTCGGGGTCGAGGACGGACACGAGCGAGGCGAGACCGGTGGCCAGCCGGGTCGCGTAGGTCTGGAGCAGTTCCCGGTACGGCCCGCTCGCGTGGTCGGCGGCGCGGGCCACGAGGTCCGCGGCGGCCTCGGTGTACGGCCCCGGGCGCACCTCGGTGATGCCGAGTTCGCGGGCGAGCTTCGGTACGGCCTGGGCGCCGGCCAGCTCCTGGTAGCCGCCGCTGTTGGCCTTGGTCACCTGGCGGACCAGGGGGGTTCCGGGCACCGGCAGGAAGCCGACCTCGCCGGCACCGCCGGTCCAGCCGCGGTGCAGCCGGCCGCCGAGGACCAGGGCGGCGCCGAGGCCCTCCTCGTTCCACAGGAGCACGAAGTCCCCGTGACCCCTGGCGGCCCCGAGCCGCTGTTCGGCGAGGGCGACGAGGTTGACGTCGTTCTCGTACTCGACGGGCATCGGCAGCGCCGCGGCGAGTTCGTCGAGCAGGCTGGGGGAGTGCCAGCCGGGCAGATGGGAGGCGTAGCGCAGCCGCCCGGTGTTGGGGTCGAAGGCGCCGGGGGTTCCGATGACCACCCGGTGCACGTCGCCCCGCGAGAGCCCGGCGGCCTTGACGGCCCCGTCGAGCGCGTCGGTCACCTGCCGTACGACGGGCTGTGCGGGCCGCCGCCCCGGCGTGGCCAGTTCGTACTCCCCGACCGTGCGGCCGGTGATGTCGGCGACGGCGGCACGGATCCGCTCCGGCGTGACATCGAGCCCGGCGGCGTACGCGGCACCGGGGTTGACGGCGTACAACTGGGCGTTGGGCCCCGGCCGCCCCTCGCTGGTGCCGGTGACCCGGACCAGCCCGGCGGCCTCCAGGCGGGCCAGCAGCTGGGAGGCGGTCGGCTTGGACAGGCCGGTGAGCTTGCCGATCCGGGTCCGCGACAGGGGCCCGTGCTCCAGCAGCAGGTCCAGGGCGGCGCGGTCGTTCATGGCGCGCAGCACGCGAGGAGTGCCCGGCGTACCGGCGGTTCCTGCCATGGGGGTCGACACCTGCCTTTCCAGCCGCCCAGCTTTCCAGTGACCTGGCCATGCAGTCCAGCGGTGATCACCGGCGGCCGGTGGAACACAGATCACTGTTAGGAAACTTTCCTATTGTGGTGGGAGGAAGGTAAGCCCGGCACGAAGGGGGCGTCAATAGACGACGCCCCCGAGGCGACAGAGTCGTTACCTCGGGGGCGGGATGGCCTGGGGGCTCAGTTGCCGAGGAAGGGGGTGGTGTCGAGGGTGGGGTACGGCGCCGGGAGGGGGAGGGGGTCGCCGAGGGCGACTTTGGTGTCGGTCTTGTAGTAGGCCTCGGTGGGGTCGTCACCGGGGAGGACGGGATCGGTGTAGCAATGGGCTGTCTTCGTATCGCGGTTGATCAGGACGTAGACGGGGATGCCGACGGCGGCATACGTGGCCAGTTTGGGACCGGTGTCAACCGCGTGATTGGTCGACGTGACCTCGCCGACCAGAGTGACCATGTCGATGGGATACCAGCCCTTGTGGGCTTTCCGGTAGGCCTCGTCGAGGTCTGACGGTGGGCGGCGCAGGACGTAGAAGTCCGGGATGACAAGAGCCATGGTGCTGCCGTCTTTGTATGCGCCCCGGTAGCCGTTGCCCATACCCGCCAGGTCGAGCCCTGCCGTGAAGAACTGGACGGTGAGTTTGAAGGCGCCGTCGTTGTGCTCGTGGTTCGGTTGCGGCGGCACGATGACCGTCCCCTCGACGTACTCGGGCCGAATCGGCGGCACGGACGCCTCCTCGAACGCGATCAACAGATCGATGGGGTCCTGCTCCGTCATGACCTTCTCCATGATCGGTTCGGCGCTCATCCCTGGTTCTCCTCGTCACGCTGATGCCAGGCTAAGCCCGCCTCGGGCGCCCCGGCAGAACGATGGGGCACCCCGCGCGCTCTCGGCGCCGGAATGCCCCACGCGTTCACTCGAACGAGTGTGCTGAACCGTTCCGCTCGCTACTTGCCCGGAGGCGTCGGCCGCTGTGGAGCAATCGGTGCCGCCGCCACCGACTGTGGGGAGTCGGCGTTGGAGTACGCCGACGGCGCGGACACCGTCGCCGTCGGGTCCGGGGTGTCCTGCACATCCTCCGCCGCCGTCACCCCGCCCACGATCCGGATGCTCGCCGCGTCGAACGCCCGCTTGATCCGCCAGCGGAGTTCTCGCTCGACCCCTACCGACTTGCCCGGCATGGTCCTCGCCGAGACACGGACCACCATCGAGTCGATGAGCACGCTGTCCAGGCCCAGCACCTCGATCGGGCCCCACAGCAACTCGTTCCAGGGCTCTTCCTTGGCCATCCGGGCGGCGACCTCGTCGATCGTGGACTTCACCTTGTCCAGGTCCTCCGAGGCCCTGACGGTCACGTCGACCCCGGCCGTCGCCCAGCCCTGGGAGAGGTTGCCGATGCGCTTGACCTCGCCGTTGCGGACGTACCAGATCTCACCGTTGTCGCCGCGCAGCTTGGTCACGCGGAGTCCGACCTCGATCACCTCGCCGGAAGCCACACCCGCGTCGACCTTGTCGCCGACGCCGTACTGGTCCTCCAGGATCATGAACACGCCGGAGAGGAAGTCCGTCACGAGGTTGCGGGCGCCGAAACCGATCGCCACGCCCGCCACACCGGCGGACGCCAGCAGCGGCGCCAGGTTGATCTTGAAGGTGGACAGCACCATCAGCGCGGCCGTGCCGAGGATCAGGAAGCTGGCCACCGAGCGCAGCACGGAGCCGATCGCCTGCGAGCGCTGCCGCCGCCGCTCGGCGTTGACCAGCAGGCCGCCCAGCGCTGTGCCGTCCACCGACTCCACGGTCCGGTTCATCCGGTCGATCAGCTTGGTGATCGCCCGCCGCACCACCCCTCTGAGTACGAAGGCGACCACCACGATCAGCAGGATCTGCAGACCCATCGCCAGCCAGGTCGACCAGTTCTGCTCGACCCAGCTCGCTGCGTTCGTCGCGCTCTCCTGGGCGTCCTGGAGCGTCGGCACGGCCGGCGCCGACCCCGAGGGGGACGGTGTGGGCGTGGCGCCGACGGCCGACAGGACGACGGGCAAGGACGACACGGCAGGTACCTCCAGGTGCTGCGCGGTCCGTTCCGGCGGGGCGGTCAAGGTCACGAAAAGGTCACCGGGCGGACAGAACCAACACACTAACGGGGCATTGTGTGTGCTCCGTGCCGATCTGCAAAGGAGAGACCGTTCTCACCCGGGCTTGAACAGGCCATGATCCGGGGGATGAATGCGGTGTGGTCGAAAACACTCCCAGCCCGTTACCGGGACATGGTGGCGCGTTCACCAGGCATGAGGGGAGACTGAAGCAGATCGTCCCGGCGCGAGCCACGCGCCGCCGGCGTACAAGGAGGCATCCGTGCCGCATGTCCTGGTCCTCAACGCGTCGTACGAGCCCCTCGGCGTCGTACCGCTCCGCCGCGCGCTCGTCCTCGTCCTCGAGAACAAGGCAGTCTGCCTCGAGGAATCCGGCGCCTTCATGCACAGCGCAACCGTCACAGTCCCCGCACCCAGCGTGGTCCGGCTCAAGCGATTCGTACGGGTTCCTTACCGGGGGCCCGTTCCTTTGACCCGTAGGGCCCTGTTCGCCCGCGACGGGGGCCGGTGCATGTACTGCGGTGGCGTCGCAACCAGCGTCGACCACGTCATCCCGCGCAGCCGCGGGGGCAAGCACGTCTGGGACAACGTGGTGGCCTCCTGCCGCCGGTGCAACCACGTCAAGGCCGACCGCCACCTCGTCGAACTGGGCTGGCGACTGCGGCACAAACCCGCCCCGCCCACCGGTCTGGCCTGGCGCATCATCGGGACCGGCCATAGGGACCCGCGCTGGCTGCCCTACTTGCAGCCGTACGGCGCGGACGACGCCATGGCCCGGATCGACGGCATCTCCGCCTGACGATCCGGGCCTTCGCGTACCCCCTGATCACAGGGGGTCCGGCCCTGGGAGCCCCCGTACTCCCGGGGTCGGACCGTCATGCGTAGCGCAGCTCGGCCGGGTGGACGGAGCGGCGCAGCAGCGGCAGCGAGGTGGCCGCGGCGAGCAGACAGCAGGCGTACACCGCGAGCGGGACCAGCAGGGCGACGTACGGCACGGCCGGGACCGTGTGCTCCGACGTGACCGAGGCGTACCAGACGCCGATCCCCATGCCGCCCGCGCCCGCCACCGTGACCGCCGGCGCCAGCGGCAGCGCCGTCTCCAGGAGCAGCGCCCGGGCCAGCACCCCGTGCGGCACCCCGGCGGCGGTCTGGGCCGCGAGGCCCCGGCGCCGGGTGGCGAGGGACTCGGCGGTGCCCACGGCGAGCGCGGACAGCACGATCGCCAGGGCGACGAGGATCGCGGCGGCCGTCAGATCGAGCCCGTCGGTGTAGTAGGAGAGGCTCTCCCCGAGCTGGCCCTTGCGCTGCGAGGCGTGCAGGTCCGCGAGGAGCACCTCCCGCACCCCCACGAACCCGGTGCCCACGACGGTGACCAGCAGCACGGCCGCGTGCGTACGGGCCGCCGCCCACGGGTCGTCGCGCAGCCGTTCCGCCGCGATCAGTACGGCCGGGCTCTCGGTCCGGGCGGCGAACCGCGCGCCGAGCCACCGGGCGGACCAGCCCGTCAGCCACACCGCCGTGGCGCCGACCAGCAGGCAGAGGGCGAGGACGGTGAGCGGGCCGACGGCGAGGCCGAAGAAGGGGAAGGTGAAGGGGGCGCCGGCGAGCGGGGCCAGTGCGACGCACACCGCGGGCACCGCCAGCAGCCCGGTCGCCACCTGGAACACCCGCCCCGGCCCCCTGGCCGGACGCACCCGCCGTATCCACCCCAGCGGTGAGGAGACCACCCGGCGCAGCGACAGGGCGCTGACCGCCGCGCCCAGCACCGGTACCAGGGCCGCCACCAGGGCGATTCCGGCCCAGGCCAGGGGAGCGGGGTGCTGCCACAGCCGGAGCAGGGACAGTACGGAGAACACCGTGGCCACCGTCGAGCCGGTCAGGCAGGCCAGCCCCGACTCCAGCGCCGCGATCCGCCGTACCTGGGCCGGGGCGGCCCCCGCCAGCCGCAGCGCGGCCAGCCGCCGGTCCCGGTGCACCGCGCCGATCCGCGCGCACTGGCCGAGGAAGCCGAACACCGGGACGAGCAGCAGCAACAGCGCGATGACCACTCCGTCGCGGGTGCCGGGCTGGTCCAGGAGCCCGCCCCCGACCCCCGCGCTGTACTGCCCGTCCATCGGAGCGATGACCGCGATCACCAGCCCGAGACCGGTCGCGAGGGCGGCGCCGATCCCCGTGAGCGTGACCCGCCACCACTCCTGTCGGTCCGACCTCCGGGTCAGCAGCCAGGCCAGCCGCAGATCGGACGTCATGGACCCCTTGGCCCCCCTGGCCGTCATGCCGGCACCTCCGCCGGCAGTACGGCCCCGTCGCTCAGCCGCACCTCGCGGTCCGCGTACGCCGCCGCCTGGGTGTCGTGCGTGATCAGCAGGACGGCGGTCCCCGTCTCGCGGGCCGTGTGCACCAGGGCCGTCATCACCTGCTCGCTCGCCAGGGAGTCCAGCGCCCCGGTCGGCTCGTCCGCGAAGACGATCCTCGGGCCCGTGACCAGCGCACGGGCCAGCGCGGTCCGCTGCGCCTGCCCGCCGCTCAGCTCACCCGGCCGCAGCTCCTCCTGTCCGCGCACCCCGAACCGCTCCAGCCATTCCGCGGCCCGCGCCCGGGCGTCCGTACGCGCGGTGCCTGCGAGCATCAGCGGCAGCGCCACGTTGTCCAGCGCCGTCAGCTCCGGAATCAGCTGCCCGAACTGGAACACCACCCCGAAGTCGGTCCGCCGCAGCTCGCTCAGCCGCTGCTCCGGCAGCTGGTCGAGCCGCTCACCGGCGTACGTCACCGAGCCCGCGTCCGGGCGGACGATCCCGGCCAGGCAGTGCAGGAGCGTGGACTTGCCGCTGCCGCTGGCCCCCGTCACGGCGACGATCTCGCCGGCGCGCAGCTCGACCGAGGCGCCGCGCAGTGCCTGCGTCCTGCCGTGCGCCTTGACGAGGCCCCGGCCCGCCAGAAGCGGCACCGAGGATGCCCCCTTGTTGATCACGAGTCCCCCTTCTTGTTCATGCTGTGTCGACCTCTGTGGTCAGAGTGGTCAGCCGGGCCGCCGTGGTGTTCATCCAGCGGAGGTCGGCGTCGAGGTGGTTGAGGGCGTAGTCGGCCGAGAGCACGGTCGCCAGATCGGCGCCCCGGGCCGTCTTCACGGCCGTGAGTTCCCGCATCCGGTCCATGTGCGCGGCACGCTGGGCGCGCAGATAGGCAGCCGGATCGCCGCCGGCCAGGATCGAGACGACGACCTTGGCGAAGATCTCGTTGGCCACGAAGGGTGCGGGCGGGGCGATCTCCCCGGCCCACCGGGCCAGTTCGCGCGCCCCGTCCCCGGTCGACCGGTACAGCGTCCGCTCCGGCCCCCCGTCGGCGTCGGTCCCGTCGACCTCGGCGAGACCGTCCCGGACCAGGCGTTGCAGGGTCGTGTAGACCTGCCCGTAGGCCAGCGGCCGGGCCTGCGGAAAGCGTTCGTCATGGCGTCGCTTGAGGTCGTAGCCATGGCTCGGCCCCGCCTCGAGCAGCCCCAGGAGGATGTGCCGGGTGCTCATGGAGACCAGTATGCACTGGGTACATGTACTGAGTGAATAGTGGTGGGGAACAGGGGGAACAGTGGCGGGTGAACATCCGGCAGGGTGGCCGGTATGTCGGAAGAAGCGCGTTGTTCGTCCGAATTACGTCTGGCATCGCGCCCACGGGGTAGGCCTGCCGATATCCGTCCGACGCACCGACAAGGAGGCCTCCGTGGCCGCACCGGCTCATCTCTCCCGTCGCCCGATCCCCGCCCAGTGGAAACCCCTGGCGGAGCCGTCCGCCGAGACCCGGGCGGCGCAGGCGTGCGTCTTCAGCGCGGAGCGCGCGTGCGCCGAGGCGCCGCTGACCAGTGAGCCGCCGCTGCCCGACGCCGAGCCCCTGACCAGCGAGCCGCCGCTCGCCGACGCCGCCCCGCTGACCAGCGAGTCCGACCCGGTCCCGGACTCCTTCGGCGCGGGACTGTAGATGCCCGCGGCGCGCGAGGACCACGAGGACGCGCAGCTGGCCCGGCTCGCCGGGCTGCACGGGGTCGCCACCTCCTACAGCCCCGCCCCGGACCGCACGGTCGCCGTCACCGCCTCCGCCGTGGTCGCCGCCCTGGCCGCCCTCGGCGTCGACGCGGGCACCCCGGACGCCGTCCGCACCGCGCTCGCCGCGCGCGAACGCGAGCTGCGGGAACGGCTGCTGCCGCCGACGGTGGTCCAGTGGGCCGGCGCCGAGGAGCCGCCGCCCGCCTTCGCCGCGCTGCCGCCCGGCACCCGTCTGCGTGTCGAGACCGAGCAGGGGGAGACCCGGGACACCGCCGACGGCCTGCCCGCCGGCGTCCACCGGGTGAGCGCCGCCGCCCCCGACGGCCGTACCGGCCACGCCCACCTCATCGTCGCCCCGGACCGGCTGCCCACCCCGGCCGGCCGCTCCTACGGCCTCCTCGTCCAGCTGTACTCCCTGCTCTCGCGCCGCTCCTGGGGCATGGGCGACCTCGCCGACCTCGCCGAGCTGGCCGGCTGGGCCGGGCGCACCGCAGGCGCCGGATTCGTGCAGGTCAACCCGCTGCACGCGGCCGTACCCGGCGCCCCCACCGACCCCTCGCCGTACCGGCCCTCCTCCCGCCGCTACCCCGACCCCGTGCACCTGCGGATCGAGGAGATCCCCGAGTTCGCGTACGTCGAGGACCGGGCCCGGGTCCGCGTGCTGCTGGAACGCGCCGGGCGGCTGCGCGCCGCCGTGCTCGACAAGGGCGCCCTCATCGACCGGGACGCGGTGTGGGAGCTGAAGCGGGAGGCCCTGGAGCTGGTCCTCCGGGTGCCTCTCGGGCCGGGCCGGCGGGCCGCGTACGACGCCTTCCGTGCCGAGGAGGGGCAGGCGCTGGAGGACCACGCCACCTGGTACGCCCTCGCCGAGACCCACGGCCCCGACTGGCAGAGCTGGCCGGAGGGCCTGCGCGACCCCCACTCCGCCGCGACCGCCCGCGCCCGCACCGAACTGGCCGGCCGCATCGAGTTCCACGCCCGCCTCGCCTGGCTCACCGACGGCCAGCTGCGCGCCGCCCAGCGCACGGCGAAGGAAGCCGGGATGCCCGTCGGGATCGTGCACGACCTCGCCGTCGGCGTGCACCCCGGCGGCGCCGACGCCTGGGCGCAGCAGGACGTGTTCGCCGCCGGCATGTCGGTCGGCGCCCCGCCGGACGCCTTCAACGCCCGCGGCCAGGACTGGGGCCTGCCTCCGTGGCGCCCCGACCGCCTCGCCGCCTCCGGCCACGCCCCCTACCGCCACCTCCTGCGCGCCCTCTTCCGCTACGCGGGCGCCCTGCGCATCGACCACGTCATGGGCCTGTTCCGGCTCTGGTGGGTGCCCCGGGGCAGCGCGCCCACCGAGGGCACCTACGTCCGCTACGACGCCGACGCCATGCTCGCCCTGCTCGCTCTGGAGGCCACGCGCGCCGGGGCGGTGGTGATCGGCGAGGACCTCGGCACCGTCGAGCCCGGCGTACGCGAGACCCTGCAGCGGCACGGGGTCCTCGGCACCTCGGTGCTGTGGTTCGAACGGGACTGGGCCGGCGACGGCCGCCCCCTGCCGCCCGACCGCTGGCGCGCCGACTGCCTGGCCACCGCCACCACCCACGACCTGCCGCCCACCGCCGCCCGGCTCACCGGCGAACACGTCGACCTGCGCGACCGCCTGGGCCTGCTCACCCGCCCTGCCGCCGTGGAGCGTGCGGAGGCGACCGCGGACGCCGCGGAGTGGCTCGCCCTGCTCGGCAGCCTCGGCCTGCTGGACAGCATCGCGGTGGGCCCGCCCGGCTCCGACGAGGAGGCGGAGATCCGTGCCGTCCACCGCTTCCTGCTGCGCACCCCGGCCCGGCTGATCGGTGTCTGGCTCCCGGACGCCGTCGGCGACCGCCGCCCGCAGAACCTCCCCGGCACCTGGGACGAGTACCCGAACTGGCGGCTGCCGATCGCGGGCCGGGAGGGGCGGCCGGTGGCGCTGGAGGAGCTGACGGCGTCGAGGAGGGTGCGGGCGCTGCTGGAGGTGCTGCGCACGAACAGCCCGACCGGGCGTGCCGCCCCCGGGGGAGTTCATATGGCACCCCGGACGCGCGGCCCTCAGGAGGGTTCGCTAACTTGAGACCGTGGACAAGAAGAACGCCCTGCGCGCCGGCGCCCTGGCCGCCGGTACGACGCTGATGATGCTGCTCATGTCGTCCCCCGCGCTCGCGCTGACCCGCGACGACGGCGACGACCCCGGCAAGGGCCTGAACGTCGCCCAGACGCTGGGTCTGTACGTGCTGGCCCCGCTGGTGATCTTCGGGGTCATCGCCGGCCTGGTCATGGTCCTGGACAAGTCCAAGATCAGGCACCGGAAGCCCGGCACCTCGTCCAAGGCCGCCTGACCGCACCACAACTTTTCTCGCCGAGGGCGCCCGTCCTCCCGTCCGTACGTGCGTGACGTCGCCGTACCCGGGTGAGGCCGGCGCCCTCGGCGTTTCCGCGCGCGTCCGGCCTGCCCCGTGGGGTCAGGGGCTCGGTGCCGTCAGATACCGCTGCACGGTCGGGCCCAGCCACGCCACCAGTTCCTCGCGCGACAGCGCCACCGTCGGCGGCAGCCGCAGCACATAACGGGTGAGGGCGAGCCCGAGCAGCTGCGCGGCGCACAGCGCGGCCCGCGCCGGGGCCTGCTCGGGGTCGGGGCACAACCGTTCGGCCACCGCGAACAGCTGCTCCCGGAAGATGCTCTGCATGCGCTCGGCCCCGGCCTGGTTGGTCGCGCCGACCCGGAGCACGGCCGTCAGCTCCTCGTTCTCCTCCCACTGCCCGAGGAAATGGCGCACCAGTGCCCGCCCGACCTCGTCCCGCGGCACCTCGCGAACGTCGGGCAGCCGCAGATCGACGGTCACGGCCGCCGCGAACAGCCCCTCCTTGCTGCCGAAGTAGCGCATCACCATCGACGGATCGATGCGTGCGTCCTTGGCGATCGCGCGAATCGTGGCCCGGTCGTACCCGTCGGAGGCGAAGCGCTCGCGGGCGGCGTCGAGGATGGCGCTCCGGGTGGCGTCGGAGCGCCGCCCCCCGCTTGTGTGCGTGCTGCCGTTGCCATTCATGCCAACGAGCGTAGGCCAACACGCGTGGGCCAACAACTGTTGACTCCGCTCTCGCTCGGTTCTACGGTTGCCAACAAGCGTTGACCAACACATGTTGGCAAACGAGCGTTGGCACTCTGGGAGGCCACCATGACCAGCACCTCTCGCGTAATCGTCGTCGGTTCCGGCCCCACCGGCCTCCTCCTCGCCGGTGACCTCGCCACCGCCGGCGTCCCGGTCACCCTCATCGAGAAGCGGCCCCGCAAGATCAGCAACCTCTCCCGCGCCTTCGTCCTGCACGCCCGCAGCCTGGAGCAGCTCGACGCCCGGGGAGTCGCGGACGACCTGGAGGCCGTCGGGCAGCCCCTGGACCGGCTGCGCCTGTTCTCCCGGCTCACCCTCGACCTCGACACCCTCCCCTCCCGCTTCAACCACGTCCTGCTGATCCCGCAGTACGAGGTCGAGAAGGTGCTGGAGCGGCGGGCGGCCGAGGCGGGGGTCGACTTCCGCCACGAGACCGAGGTGACCGGCCTGACCCAGGACGCGGACGGCGTGACGGTGGAGGTCCGCGGTCCCGAGGGGCGCGCGGAGAGCCTGCGGGCCGCGTACGTCGTCGGCGCCGACGGCATGCGCAGTGCCGTACGGGACGCGATCGGGCTGCCGTTCCCGGGCAAGTCGGTGATCCGGTCCGTCGTCCTGGCCGACGTCCTGCTCGCCGAGAAGCCCGCGACGCTGCTCACCGCCGACGCCGTCGGCGACGCCTTCGCCTTCCTCGCGCCCTTCGGTGACGGCTACTACCGGGTCATCGGCTGGCACCGGGGCCGCAACGTCCCCGACAAGGAGCCGCTGGACCTGGAGGAGGTCAAGGAGATCACCCGCCTCGCGCTCGGCCGGGACTACGGGATGCACGACGCCCGCTGGATGTCCCGCTTCCACAGCGACGAGCGCCAGGCACCCGCCTACCGGGTCGGCCGGGTCTTCCTCGCCGGAGACGCCGCCCATGTGCACACCCCGGCCGGCGGGCAGGGCATGAACATCGGCCTGCAGGACGCGGCCAACCTGAGCTGGAAGCTGGCCGCGGTGGTCGCCGGGCACGCCGACCCCGAGCTGCTCGACACCTACCAGGCCGAGCGGCACCCGATCGGCAAGACGGTGCTGCGCAGCAGCGGCGGCCTGGTGCGCCTCGCCATGGCCAAGGGCCCCTGGCAGCTGACGGGCCGCGCCTTGCTCCTCACGTTCCTCAACGCCGTCGGCCCCGCCCGCCGCAAGGTCACCGGCCAGGTCACCGGCATCGGCTACCGCTACCCCGCCCCACGGGGCGCCCACCGCCTCACCGGCACCCGCGTCCCGGACATCGCCCTGGCCGGCGGCGGCCGGCTCTACGAGGCCCTGCGCGGCGGCCGGTTCGTGCTGATCACCCCGGAGCAGGAGCAGGCGTCGTACGAGGCCGGGCGCGCGGGCCGGCTGGCCCTGGCGCGCTGGGCGAGCGACCGCCGCACGACCGTGCTGGTGCGCCCCGACGGATACGTGGCCTGGGCGGCCGACACCGCCGACCCGGCGGCGATCGAGGCGGCCCTCACCCGGTACGTCGGCACGAAGGCCTGAACGCGAACGGTTCGGCCCGGAGGGCTACTTGACCGCTGAACGCAGCAGTTCCCGCAACAGGTCGGCCAGTTGGCCGGCCTGTTCCGCGTTCAGGCCGGACAGGGCGTCGGTCTGTTCCGCGAGGCCGACGCCGACCGCCTCGTCGATCAGCCGCAACCCTTCCTCGGTGAGTGTGACCTGGAGGCCGCGCCGGTCGTTCGGGTCGGGGGAGCGGCGCAGCAGCCCCGCGCGCTCCAGCTTGTCGAGGCGGCCGGTCATTCCGCCGGTGGTCAGCATGAGCGTCGCCGACAGCTGGCGGGGCGAGAGGGTGTAGGGCTCGCCGGAGCGGCGCAGGGTGGCCAGGACGTCGAACTCGCCGCGCGAGATGCCGTAGGGCTGGTACGCCTTCTCGATCCGGTCGGCCATCGTGCGCGAGAGCCGGGTGATGCGGCCGAAGACCTCCATCGCCGTGGTGTCGAGGTCGGGCCGTACCTGCGCCCACTGGCCGATGATCGCGTCGACGGGGTCTCTGTGCTGCTGCATGCGGCGAGTATCCATCCGGTTCCGATCGCCCGCAAGTAAGTGGCTTGACAGTAAGTAGCTTAGCGCTAAGCTAATCAGCGTTGACCTACTTGGTCTCGCCCGATCTCTTGGTCTCTCCCGAAGGGTGCCTCCCATGGCCACCAGCCGCGCGACCAGAACCACCCTCATCGCAGCCACCGCCCTCGCCCCCGTCTCCTGGGGTACGACCTACGCCGTCACCACCCAGTTCCTGCCGCCGGACCGTCCCCTGTTCACGGCTCTCGTGCGCGCCCTGCCCGCCGGGCTGCTGCTGCTCTCGCTCACCCGGGTGCTGCCGCGCGGCAGTTGGTGGCTCAAGGCGGCGGTGCTCGGCGCGCTGAACATCGGGGCCTTCTTCCCGCTGCTGTTCGTGGCGGCGTACCGGCTGCCCGGCGGCATGGCCGCGGTCGTCGGCTCGGTCGGGCCGCTGTTCGTGGTCGGTCTCTCGGCACTGCTGCTCAAGCAGCGGCCGACCGCGCGCAACATTCTCACCGGGGTCGCCGCCGCGTTCGGTGTCAGCCTCGTCGTCCTCAAGGGGGCCGGCGCCCTCGACCTCGTGGGTGTGCTCGCGTCGATCGCCTCCACCGCCTCCATGTCGGCCGGGACCGTGCTGACCAAGCGGTGGGGCCGGCCGGAGGGGGTCGGCCCGCTGGCGCTCACCGGCTGGCAGCTCACCGCGGGCGGCCTGCTCATCGCGCCCGTCGCCTTCCTGGTCGAGGGCGCCCCGCCCGCGCTCGACGGCCCGGCCGTCGGCGGCTACCTCTACCTCATGCTGGGCAACACGGCCATCGGCTACTTCCTGTGGTTCCGCGGCATCGGCCGGCTCACCGCCACCCAGGTCACCTTCCTCGGCCCGCTCTCCCCGCTGACCGCGGCCGTCGTCGGCTGGGCCGCCCTCGGCCAGACGCTGGCGCCGGTTCAGGTGGCGGGCATGGCGGTGGCGTTCGGGGCGACGGTGGCGGGCCAGCTGGGTGGCACCGGCAAGCGTGAGAGCCGGCCTGCGGGCCGCGTCGTATCGTTCAGTTCTGCTGAAAAGAAGGCTCAGAAGGATTCGATGGACCGGACGGTTCCGGCGCTGCGACGGTAGGTGCACACCACTCCACGACCCGGCGAAGGGACCCAAGTGGCAGCACCCCTGCCCCAGACCACCCGCACTTCCTCCTCTGCCCCCACGCCCGCCTCCCGCACCCGGGAGGCGGGCGGCGCCGCGTTCGGCCTGCTCCTCGCCGCGCTCGCCACCATCGTCTGGTCAGGCAGTTTCGTCACTTCCCGCGGACTGGCCCACAGCATCCCGCCCGTCCAGCACGCCTTCTGGCGCTGGGTGATCGCCCTCGCCGCCGTCGCCCCCTTCGGCGCCCGGCAGGCCTGGCGGCAACGGGCGCTGTTCCGCCGCCACGCCCGCTACGTCCTCCTCGCCTCCCTCCTCGGCGTGGCCGTCTACAACACCCTCGTCAACCAGGCCGGGCTGACCACCCCGGCCGCCACCATGGGCATGATCATGGCCGCCTCGCCGGTGCTGATGGCGCTGTTCGAACGACTGGGCGGCGTACGGCTCGGCGCGCGCCGGACCGCGGGGCTGCTGACGGCCTGCTCGGGCGTGGTGCTGCTGGTCGGCGGCGGGTCGGGCTTCTCCGCGGGCAGCCTGTGGATGATCGCCGCCAGCTGCTGCTTCGCCGGCTACAGCGCCCTGCTCCGCCGCCGCCCCGCCGAACTCGGCGGCACCGCCTTCCTGTTCACCACGTTCCTGGTCGGCACGGTCCTCCTGCTGCCCGTACAGGCGGTGAGCCTCACCGTCCAGGGCGGCTTCCACCCGACCCCCGGCACCTTGCTGCCCCTCCTCTACGTGGGCGTGGCCTCCTCCGCGATCGCCTTCTTCGCCTGGGGCAAGGCCATCTCCCTGATCGGCGCGGCCCGCGCGGGCATCGTCTACTACCTCCAGCCCGTGTGCGTGGCCCTGCTCTCCTGGGCCCTGCTCGGCGAGAGGACCGGTCGGCCCCAACTCCTGTGCATGGCGCTGATCCTGGGCGGAGTCATGCTGGGCGCGGGGTCCCGTCGTTGACGGCCGCGTCCGCCATCCCGAGCAGCACCATCGCGTCGTGGTCGGGGCTGCCCGGCTCGGCCTGATACACGATCAGCCGGTGCCCGTCGGTGCGGGCGACCTCGTACGCCTCATAGCTCAGCGTCATGGTGCCGGTGGACGGATGCGCGAAGCACTTGCGGCCATTGGTGCGGCTGTGCACCTCGTACCCCTGCCACAGAGCCGCGAACGCCTCGCTCTTCACCACGAGTTCCCCTACGACCCCCGTGATGTCGGGCGCGTCCGGATGGCGGCCGGCCGCCGCGCGTAGATGGGCGACGGTGGCAGCGGCGACCTCCTCCCAGTTGCCGTACAGGCGGCGCGCGGCCGGATGAAGGAAGGTGTAGCGGGCGGTGTTGCGGCGCTGCTCGGGCCACTCCTCGATGCCGGGGAGCAGACGCAGGCCGCGGGGGTTGGCGGAGAGCAGGTCGTTGGAACGGCTGAGGACGTACGCCGGGCAGGGGTCGACGATGTCGAGCATGCGCAGCACGTCGGGGCGCAGGGTGCGGGACGGGGCCCGGGCCGGTGCCGGAGCGTCCGGCGCCTGGGCCAGCTCGAACAGATGCCGGTGCTCGTCCTCGTCCAGCCGCAGCACCCGGGCCACCGCCTCCAGCACAGCCGGCCCCGGTCGGTGCTGCTTACCCTGCTCGAGCCGCCGGTAGTACTCGATGCTCACCCCCGCGAGCAGCGCCACCTCCTCACGGCGCAGGCCCGCCGTACGGCGGCGGCCGGTGGTGGAGGGCAGGCCGGCCTCCTCGGGCGTGACCCGGGCCCGCCGCGTCCGCAGGAACTCTCCCAGCTTTATGTCCACGCATCGAGTATGACGATCACCCTGCTCCCGGTGAGGGGCTCTGTCAGGGCCCCTCTTGAGCGGGTGTCCCTGAAGCAAGGCCCGTCCCCGCAGACTTGAGGAACAGCGATCGAAGGGAGCCGGAGATGGCAAACGTGGCCGTAGTGGGACTGGGCATCATGGGCCGGGGCATGGCGGAGAACCTGCTCAAGCACGGGCACACGGTGACCGTCTGGAACCGCAGCCCGCACCGCGCGGCCGAACTCGCTGACGCGGGCGCGCTGGTGGCCGCCACCCCCGCCGAGGCCGCGGCGCGCGCCGACATCGTCTTCGAGGTGACCGCCGACGACGACTCCTCCCGCGCGGTGTGGCAGGGCCCGGACGGCATCCTGGCCGGGTCCCGCGAGCACGCCGTGCTCATCGCATCCGCCACGCTGTCGGTCGCCTGGGTCGAGGAACTGGCCGGGCTGTGCGTGCAGCAGAGGGCGGCCTTCTACGACATGCCGCTCACCGGCGGTGCCGTCGGAGCCCGCACTGGCAACCTGGTCCTCCTCGCGGGCGGCGACGCGAGCGGACTGCCCGCGCTGCAGACGGTGTTCGACGCGATCGCCCGGGACGTACGGCACTTCGGTCCTGCCGGTTCGGGCACCCGCTTCAAGCTGATCCTCAACGCGCTCCAGGCCGTCCACCTGGCCGGATTCGGGGAGGCGCTGCGCCTCGCCGAGGCGGCGGGCCTGGACCCGCATCAGGTCGGGGAGGCCCTGCTGGACCGCCCCGGAGGCGTGGTCACCCGCCTCGCCTGGGACAGCTATCTCACCCCGCCCGAGCCGGCCAACTTCTCCGCCGAATGGGCCCACAAGGACCTCGCCTACGCGGCCCGCCTGGCCGACGGGACCGGCCAGGACCAGCACCCCCTCCTCGACGGCGTGCTCTCGCTCTTCTCCGCCGCGCTCGCCGACGGACGTGGCAAGGAGGACTGGAGCACCGTCAACCCAGTGGTGGTAGAGCCTCGCGTGTAGCGTGCGCGCATGGCCGAGTGGGACCTTCGTAAGCTGCAGATCCTGCGCACCCTGCGCGAGCGGGGCACCGTCACCGCGACCGCCGAGGCGCTGCACATGACCCCGTCCGCGGTGTCCCAGCAGCTCACCAACCTCGCCGCCCAGTTGGGCGTGCCTCTGCTGGAGGCGCACGGCCGCAGGGTCCGGCTGACCGACGCGGCCCGGCTGGTGCTCCGCCACACCGAACCGGTCTTCGAACAACTGGAGCGCGCGGACGCCGCGTTGGCGGAGTACGCGCACGGCGAGGCAGGGGAGGTGCGGGTCGGCGCCTTCTCCACGGCGGTCCCGGCCCTGGTCGTACCGGCGGTACGGGCGCTGCGGGCCACGCACCCCGGCGTGACCGTACGCGTCCGGGAGGCGGAGGCCGCCGAGGCCTACGACCTGCTGGCCGCCGGAGAGGTGGACCTCGCCCTCTCGCTCGCCGCCCGCACCCCCGACCCGGCCGACGCCCGCTTCACCCGCCTGCCCCTCCTGGCCGACCCCCTGGACGTGGCCCTCCCGCCCGGCCACCCCCTCGCCGCCACCCCCGAACTCCGCCTCACCGACCTCGCCTCCGACCCATGGATCTTCGGCGGCAGCGGCCCCTGGTCGGACATCACCCGCCACGCCTGCGAATCCGCCGGCTTCACCCCCCACCAGGGCCACTCGGCCTCCGGCTGGACCACGATCCTGGCGATGGTGGAGACGGGGATGGGCGTGGCCCTGGTACCGAGGATGGCGGCGGGCCGCCGGGACGGCGTGGTGATGCGGGAGTTGGCCACGGACCAACCGGTACGCCACGTACTGGCGGCCGTACGCAAGGGCGCGGAGACGGGCCGCGCACTGTCCCGCGTACTCCAGGCACTGCGGGACGCGTCCGCGCCGGCGCCCGGGTGACTGGGCTACGGCCTGCGCACCTCGTACAGGAAGCACCCGTACTCCACCGCCCGCACATGCACGAGTGCCACCTCCGGGTCGGCGAAAGCCTCCGCGAAGGCCGCTTCGAAGCCGGCGGGGTCCGTCACCAGGCGTCCGCCGAGGATGCGGCCGGCGGCCGAGTAACGGCGCACCGTGCGGTGGGCGTTGGTGAAGGGCAGGGCGCCGTCGCGCGGCCCCGTGCAGTCGTCGGCGTGGACGAAGACGGGCCCCTGTTCGTCGTACGCTCCCGGCTCGGCGCCCGTGCCGGCCGCCCAGCGGCGCAGGGGCGCGTACGAGACCAGGGCGATGCGCTCGCCCTGCTCGCTGCGGCGCAGACAGCAGCGCAGCGGGGCGCCGCCCTCGTCGTCGGTGAAGGGGGACAGGGGGCGCCCGGCGTCGTCGAGGTCGCGCAGTTCCTTGAGGGCCGAGGGGGTCAACGGCCTTGCGGTGTACGTCGTCATGAAGCCAGGCTGGCTCGCTGCGGGCCCGCCGACCGGCGGGATTCGGACGTCGTACTCGTCACGGCGCCTGCAAAGCCAAGCAGCTCCTGGACGGCGAACACCGTCTGCTCGTCACAGGCCGCAACCTCGACAACGGCCAGGCCCGGCTCCGCCACATGCACTTCGCTGATCGGCTTCATGCCCAGCACTACGCGCTGGCTCTGTCCAAGGTTCTGCTCGCCTGGCGTGTTCAGCCAACCGAGTAAGTCGCCTCATGGCGACGACGGTGGCGGCACTACCTGGGCTCCCAGCCTGCCACACCGTATGCTGCCCCGGCCCGGGCCGACGACCTGTCCGGTCTGCCCCCGGCCTACATCGCCACCGCGGAGTTCGACCCGTTCCGCGACGAGGGCATCACCGCTGGCACCCATGCCCCACAACCCATCAGATGAACTTCGCAGAATGGATGTCGCGGCATGACCGCTGCCAGGGTCAGACGCGCGCGTATGGTGCCGCCGGGAGTACTCCGACGCGGCCCTCTTGCCGTTACGTGGCAGTGACGATTCCGGCACGGACCGGCACAAGCTGGCGGGTGAGGATGATCACGTCGTGCGCCTGACCAGTGTTGCGGCGGCCGAGGGGCATCGTGACCGGATGGCCCGCTCCGGCGCCGGAAGGCACAGCGCGCGAGGGGATGAACCACCGACCGTTACCCATTCCCAGGGGGGAATCATGTCCTTGACCCGTCCGACCGCTCGGCGCCTCGGCCTGCTGTGCGCCGCCACGGTCGCCGCCCTCGTCCCGGTCCTGGGCGCCGTGCCTGCCGCCATGGCCGCACCCGCCGCCGCGCACCAGGGTGTCGTGGCCGGGCAGAACCCGGGCGGAACCATGGTCCGTACGGAGCAGCTCGCCTCCGGTGGCGGATTCGTGGAGATCTACCGTGTCTCGGCCTCCCACTACTGGGGCCGGATCGTCACCTACTACGGCACCAGCGTCATCGACGCGAACGGTGAGACCGTGGCGCTCCAGGACAACGGCGAGTACATGTTCCTCACCCCGCAGGGGCACTTCGGGGACTGGATCGCTGTCTCGGGCAAGAACCAGTTCCGCGGGCCCGGCACGTTCACGATCGCCCGCGGTTACACCGCGATCGTCGAGCAGACCGGCAAGAACCAGTGGCGGGCGAAACTGAGTCGGCCCGCAGGCGGTGCGTTCCTGACCCTTCAGACGCACGCGGTCGACGACGGCCACGGCACGCTGTCCCACGTCTACGCCGGGCAGGAGATCGTCGACCCGGGCGGCAAGGCGATCTACGTCGTCCTGAGCGCGGACGGCGTCATCACCTCCTTCGACCCGCAGGCCGCCACGGGCGGTGAGCCTCCGACGGACAAGTGCACCGCGACCCGCGTGAAGTCCATCGGGGCGGGCATCCTGGCGCACATGAGCAACCGCCCCAGCGGGCCCCGGGTCTCCTTCACGTCGGTCTACGACGACGGCAAGGAGGGGCCGGTGCTGATGCCGCTGGACAAGAACCATCCCTCGCTGCCCGCTGACGCCGGCATCCTGGCGCGGATAGTGGGTGCGAACGCGGCGGCACCTGAGCTGGTCAGCCGTGTCGAGGGCGGCAAGGGTGCGCCGGAGACGGTCACAGCGTTCCCGGCGGTCCCGAAGGGCTGTCACGGCACGGGCACCGGTACCTCCACCATCCCGGGCACGTCTGGTCTTCCGGTACGCACGGCACGCTGATCGAGACCGGTTATCGCCGTGCGGCGTCTTTGTCCGCCGCATGTGGGCCCCGAGGCGCCCGCCGCGTAGATGGCGCGGCGATCGCAAGCGGAAGGGGCGCCCGGTGCAACACCGGGCGCCCCTGCGATCGTACGGACCACTACGACCGTACGGTCGGCTACGACGCCGCCGCGTCCGCCGCCTGTGCCTTCAGCGCGCGTTCGATACCCGAGCGGGACTCCGAGACCAGGCGGCGCAGCGCCGCGTTCGGCTCGGCCGCGGCCAGCCACGTGTCCGTCTTGGCCAGGGTCTCCTCGGAGACCTGGACCGCCGGGTACAGGCCGACAGCGACCTGCTGGGCGATCTCGTGCGAACGGGCGTCCCAGATGTCCTTCACGACCTCGAAGTACCGGTCCGTGTACGCCGCCAGCAGCTCACGCTGGTCGGTCTGGACGAAGCCGCCGATCACGGCCTCCTGCACGGCGTTCGGCAGCTTGTCGGATTCGATGACCGACGCCCACGCCTCCGCCTTGGCCTCCGGCGTCGGGCGGGCCGCGCGGGCGGTGGCCGCGTGGCGCTCACCGGCGGCCGTCTTGTCCCGCTCGTACTCGCCCGCGATCTCCGCCTCGTCGAAGCGGCCGACCGCCGCGAGCCGCTCCACGAACGCCCAGCGCAGCTCCGTGTCCACGGCCAGGCCCTCGATCGTCTGCGTACCGTCCAGCAGGCCCTCCAGCAGGTCCAGCTGCTCCGGCGTGCGGGCGGTCGCCGCGAACGCCCGCGCCCAGGCCAGCTGGTGGTCGCCGCCCGGCTCCGCCGTACGCAGGTGCGCCAGCGTGGCCTCGGTCCAGCGGGTCAGCAGCGCCTCGCGGGCGGCCGGGTCGGCGTACAGGTCGATCGCCAGCTTCACCTGGCGGTGCAGCGACTGCACGACGCCGATGTCCGACTCCTTGCCGATGCCGGACAGCACCAGGGACAGGTAGTCGCGGGTCGCCAGCTCCGCGTCCCGCGTCATGTCCCAGGCCGACGCCCAGCACAGGGCGCGCGGCAGCGAGGCGTCGAAGTCGCCCAGGTGCTCGGTGACGAACGCCAGCGACTGCTCGTCCAGGCGGACCTTGGCGTACGACAGGTCGTCGTCGTTGAGGAGGACGACCGCCGGGCGGCGGGTGCCCGTCAGCTGCGGTACGGCGGTCAGCTCACCGTCGACGTCCAGCTCGATCCTCCCCCAGCCTTCGGCCGGGGGGACCCCCACGCTGCGCACCAGCTTGCCGCTCGCCTCGTCGAGGTCGTACAGGCCGATCGCGATGCGGTGCGGGCGCAGCACCGGCTGGCCCTTGGCGCCGGCGGGCAGCGCCGGGGCCTCCTGGCGGACGGCGAAGGAGGTGATGACACCGTCCGCGTCCGTCGCCACCTCGGGCCGCAGGATGTTGATGCCGGCCGTCTCCAGCCACTTCCCCGACCAGGTCTTCAGGTCGCGGCCGGAGGTCTTCTCCAGGGCGCCCAGCAGGTCGGACAGGCGCGTGTTGCCGAATGCGTGCGCCTTGAAATAGGCCTGCACGCCCTTGAAGAACTCGTCCTCGCCGACGTACGCGACGAGCTGCTTCAGCACGCTCGCGCCCTTGGCGTACGTGATGCCGTCGAAGTTGACGAGCACGTCGTCCAGGTCGCGGATGTCCGCCATGATCGGGTGCGTGGACGGCAGCTGGTCCTGCCGGTACGCCCAGGTCTTCATGGAGTTCGCGAACGTGGTCCACGAGTGCGGCCACTTCGAGCCGGGCGCGGCGGCCTGGCAGGCGATGGAGGTGTAGGTGGCGAACGACTCGTTCAGCCACAGGTCGTTCCACCACTCCATGGTGACCAGGTCGCCGAACCACATGTGAGCCAGCTCGTGCAGGATCGTCTCCGCACGCACCTCGTACGCCGCGTCGGTCACCTTGGACCGGAAGACGTACTGGTCGCGGATGGTCACCGCGCCCGCGTTCTCCATCGCGCCCGCGTTGAACTCGGGCACGAACAGCTGGTCGTACTTCTCGAACGGGTACTGGTAGTCGAACTTCTCCTGGAACCAGTCGAAGCCCTGCCGGGTGACCTCGAAGATCGCGTCCGAGTCGAGGAACTCGGCGAGCGAGGGACGGCAGTAGATGCCGAGCGGCACGGACTGCCCGTCCTTCTCGTACACGCTGTGCACGGAGTGGTACGGGCCGACGATCAGCGCGGTGATGTACGTCGAGATGCGCGGGGTCGGCGCGAACGTCCAGACGTTGTCGGCCGGCTCGGGCGTCGGCGAGTTCGAGATGACCGTCCAGCCCTCGGGCGCCTTCACGGTGAACTGGAAGGTGGCCTTCAGGTCCGGCTGCTCGAAGGACGCGAACACCCGGCGGGCGTCCGGGACCTCGAACTGGGTGTACAGGTACGCCTGCTCGTCGACCGGGTCGACGAAGCGGTGCAGGCCCTCACCGGTGTTCGTGTAGGCGCAGTCGGCGACGACACGGAGGACGTTGCGGCCCTCCAGCAGCCCCGACAGCGCGATCCGGGAATCCTTGAAGACCTCGGCCGGGTCGAGCGCGTCGCCGTTCAGGGTCACCTCGTGGACCGTCGGCGCGACCAGGTCGATGAAGGACGCCGCGCCTCCCCCAGTCTCGAATCCGCTCGACCGGGAGGTGCCCCCATCCGCGACGTCGAAGCGCACCGTGGTCACGGACCGGTAGGTGCCGCCCTCCTGCGCGCCGGAGAGGTCGAGATCGATCTCGTACGAGTCAACGGTGAGCAGCTCTGCCCGCTGCTGAGCCTCTTCGCGAGTCAGGTTTGTGCCAGGCACGCGGTCATCTCCTCGTGATGTGTGGATTGCGCCATCTTTCCATGCGGGTCACGTGGAGCGCGATGAGCCCGGGCATGCGAATGGGGGCGGTCACCCCAGGTGACCGCCCTTCGCCAGTTGGGCGTCCTACTTCTCGGACAGCTCCGCCGCCACCAGCTCCGCGATCTGGACCGCGTTCAGCGCGGCGCCCTTGCGGAGGTTGTCGTTGGAGATGAACAGCGCCAGGCCGTGCTCGGACGTCTCGTCGCGGCGGATGCGGCCGACGTACGACGGGTCCTTGCCGGCCGCCTGGAGCGGGGTCGGGATGTCGGAGAGGACGACGCCGGGGGCGCCCGCGAGCAGCTCGGTCGCGCGCTCCGGGGAGATCGGGCGGGCGAAACGGGCGTTGACCTGGAGGGAGTGGCCGGAGAAGACCGGCACGCGCACGCAGGTGCCGGAGACCTTCAGGTCCGGGATCTCCAGGATCTTGCGGGACTCGTTGCGCAGCTTCTGCTCCTCGTCGGTCTCGTTCAGACCGTCGTCGACGATCGAGCCCGCCAGCGGGAGCACGTTGAAGGCGATCGGGCGCTTGTAGACCTGCGGCTCGGGGAAGTCGATCGCCTCGCCGTCGTGGGTCAGCTTGTCGGCGTCGGCGACCACCTTCTGCGCCTGGCCGTGCAGCTCCGCGACGCCCGCGAGGCCGGAGCCGGACACCGCCTGGTAGGTGGCGACGACCAGCGCCTCCAGGCCGGCCTCCTCGTGCAGCGGCTTCAGCACCGGCATCGCGGCCATCGTCGTGCAGTTCGGGTTGGCGATGATGCCCTTGGGCCGGTCGGCGATCGCGTGCGGGTTCACCTCGGAGACCACCAGGGGCACCTCCGGGTCCTTGCGCCAGGCGGAGGAGTTGTCGATCACGACGGCGCCCTGGGAGGCGACCTTCTCGGCCAGCGCCTTCGACGTCGAGCCGCCCGCGGAGAAGATCACGATGTCCAGGCCGGTGTAGTCGGCGGTCGCCGCGTCCTCCACCGTCACGCCGTCCAGCATGGTCCCGGCCGAGCGGGCCGAGGCGAACAGGCGCAGCTGCGTGACCGGGAAGTTACGCTCCGTGAGGATGCTGCGCAAGACCGTGCCGACCTGACCGGTGGCTCCGACGATTCCGACCCTCACGGTGACTCCCTCTGCGTGTCTCTTGGATGACCGGGGCCTGTCCATCATGCGGTCGACCCCGGTCCACCTGTCCAATTCTTTGCGTGGTGTGCCCGAGGAGTGGGACACGAACACCCGGCCGACGGTTCCACACCTTCGCCGAACCCCTCGCTGAGCTGCAGAAATTCCCTCGCCGAGGGCTCCGCGCCGCAAGCTGTGCTGTCCCGCCCCTGCCCGCCCGGCCCCCGGCCACGCGAGGGTGTGACGTACGCCTCTGCGGACCGCCAGGAACGGCCGAACGTTTCGGCCGCCTGCCGCGTCGTAGGTGCATACGTGTGAGGGGGTGGCGTGTGCTGCGCGGAGGGGCGCGCCGCGATCAGGGGGCGTACACCGCCGGTACGGACGGACGTACCGGCGGCGACCCGCTGGACGCGGCTCAGGAACGCCGGGTGCGGGCGGTGCTCGCGCTCGGCGGGGTGCCGCAGTCGGACCTGCCGGACGGGGTGCAGCAGGTCCGGCTGCGGCTGCTGGAGCGGGCCGCGAGCGGGCGCGAGGCGCCGCGCGACGTGTCGGCGTGGGCGGCGGTGATCGCCTCCAACCTCGCCATGGACTGGCACCGCGCCAAGCGGCGCCAGGAGCGGCTGGGGGAGCGGCTGGCCTCGCTGCGTGAGCCCGCGCACCCCTCCGGCGAGGAGACCAGCCTGCTCTCCCTCGCCGTCGCCCGGGGCCTGGACGAACTGCCCGGCACCCAGCGGCAGGTGGTCATCCTGCGTTTCTTCGCCGACCTGCCGGTGCGCGACATCGCGGACGAGCTGGGCATTCCCGAGGGCACGGTCAAGAGCAGGCTGCACACGGCGGTCCGCGCGCTGCGCGAGCGCCTGCACGAGGACGAGGTGGTGTGACGTGCCTGCCGAACACGAGGGCAGCGGGGAGTACGGCGGTATGGACGCCCTGCTGAAGGAAGAGCTGACCTGGCTCGCGGAGGCGCTCACGGGGGAGTTGCAGGAACCCTCGGTGGCGCAGGAGTCCGCACCCGAGGAGTCCGAGTCCACGGAGCCCACCGCCCCGGCTCGCGGCGTCAAGCCGGGCAGACGCCCCCGGAGCAGCACCCACCCCGTCAGCCCCGCCCGCCTTGCTCGCCCCCCGCGTCCGGGCCGCCCCTCCGGTCCCCGCCGGGCCCTGCGGATCGCCTTCGCCTCGCTCGCCGGTGCCGCCGCCCTGACGATGGCCGTCGGGCTCGGCTGGGTCGCCTCGCAGGGGGACAGCGCGTCCCGCCAGGACGCCAGCGCGAAGAGCGACGCCCACGCGCCGGCCAAGTACTCCTGGGACGGGGGCCGGCCGGACGACCCCGAGCTGACGCTGGCCTGCTTCCGGCTGGTCGTGGAGGGCACCGTGGCGAAGGTGGAGCCGGAGCACCTGTCGCCGTGGTCCCGGATCGTGCTCACCGTGTCCCAGGCCTACAAGCCCGCGCGCACCCCGGCCCAGGTCTCCTTCCGCCTCGACCACGGTGCCCGGCCGGCGCCCCGCGTGGGCCAGCACGTGCTCATCGGGGTCCACCAGGACGCGGACAACGCCAGTCTGTGGGCCGCCGGCGACGACCGTGTGGACGTCAACCGGGCCTGGATCACCGAGGCGCTGCCCGGGTCCCGCCACCACCTGTGCGGAGAACAGTGAGGGGCGGGCGTCCCCCCGGACGTCCGCCCCTCACCGAACTGAACTCACACCGTTACGGCGTGACCTTCTCGATCTTCACGCTGCCCAGGCCCGCGACCGTGCCGTGCGCGTTCACCAGCTGGACCCGGCCGAAGAACTCGCGGCCGGCCGGAGCCTCGGTGGCGGCCGTGACCTGGCCGCTCACCGTGGCCGAGTCGCCCGTGCCGAGCTTGACCGGCGTCGAGTCGTCGACGGAGACGGTGCCGAGCGCGGAGGAGAAGAACACGTCCCGGTAGTCGTAGTCCGTCGAGCCGGCCGGGACCGAGTAGCCCACGACCTTGATGGTGTACGTGCCGGCGGCCGGGTTCGGGATGGAGACGGCCTCCTCCGAGTCGCCGTCCGCGGACTGCGCGACCTGCTTGCCGTTCGCGTCGTACACGGTCAGGTCCAGGTCGGCGGACGCGTCGGAGACGTTGCCGATGGCGACGTCCAGGGACGTGGCGCCGGCCGGGACGTCCACCGTGCTGGTCTGCGTCTCGCCTTCCTTGATCGACGGGCGGGCCGTCTTCGAGGAGCCGAGCGGGCCGCCGACGAGCTTGCCGTCCAGGGCCGCGTACTTGTCGGTCACCGTCCAGCTGCCGGTGGCCGGGGTGCCGACCTTGGCCTCGGGCACGGTCACGGTCTCCGGGTCGAAGGCCGCGCCGAGCACGGTGACGTCCAGCTTGTACGGGTTGTCGAGCAGCGGCGAGGTGCGGCGCGACTCGACCTCCACCTCCCAGACACCGGGCTGCGGGTCGGCGTAGGAGCGCACGTCGGGCTTGCAGCCGTTGCCGTTGAGGTAGTTGTTGTAGCAGAACGGGGTGCCGGTGGTGTCGACCGGAGTGCCGTACGGGTGGATCGCGATGAACCGGGTCTGGCTCTTGTCCGCGAGCCCGCTCATCGCGACCTCGAGGGACTTCGCGCCCGCGGGCACGTTCAGGAAGTACGACTGCGTGCTGTTGCGCTGCACCGAACCCGACGCGGAGTAGGTGTAGTTCACCGGCGCGGCGACCACGACGGTGGTGAGGATCTGCTTGTCGACCCCCTCCGTGAACGGGTCGTCGACCTCAAGGATCGCGCTCTTGATGCCGGCCGACGCCGGGGCCGCCTGGACCTTGACGGTCACCGGCTGGTTCAGCGGCAGCCGCACCATGTCGTCGCCGACGAGCCGGAAGGTGCCGCCCGCGTTGTTCGCGAAGTCCAGCTCGTGCCAGACCGGGCGGTCCGGGCCGGACGTACGGGTGATGGTGATGTCGTACGTCTTCTTCTGGCCGGCCTGGAGGCCGCCCTCACGGTCGTACAGGCCGGTGCCGAAGCCCGGGGTCTTCAGCGCGGAGTCGAGCGCGGTGTCGACCGGGGCCTTCACGGTGTAGTCGTGGGACTCGGCGTCGTCGCGGATGGCGTCCCACGCGTCCACGATGTTGATGCGGCCCGCGCCCTCCTCGTACGCCTGGACACCCTTGATGTGGTCGGCCGTCGAGGTCAGTGCCGTGCGCAGCTTCGCGGGCGTCAGGTCGATGCCCTTCTGCTTGGCGGCGGACAGCAGCAGCGCGGAGGCGCCGGTGGCCTGCGGGGAGGCCATCGAGGTGCCCTGGAGCATCGAGTAGCCGGCCGGCAGTGAGTAGCCCGACTCGGCGACCGGGGAGCCCGGCAGCCAGGTCTGGGTGGTGTTGATCGCGGCGCCGGGGGCGACCAGGGTCGGCGTGAAGCCGCCGTCCTCACGCGGACCGCGCGAGGAGAAGGGCATCATCGCGTACTTCTTCTCCACGGCCGAGCCGTAGTTGGACGCCCACGTCTCCTTGGAGATGGCGGCGCCGACCGAGATCACCTTGTCGGCCAGACCCGGGTCGCCGATGGTGTTCGCACCCGGGCCGGAGTTGCCCGCGGAGATCACGAGCTGGACGCCGTAGGTGTCGATGAGCCGCGTGTACAGCTCGGCGCGCGCGTTGTTGCCGTCGTTCAGCGCGGGCAGGCCGCCGATCGACATGTTGACGATGTCGACGTGCCGGTTGGTGACCAGGTCGATCATGCCCTCGGTGAGGGCGACGTTGGTGCAGCCGCCGGTCCAGGTGCAGGCCCGCGAGGAGACGAGCTTCGCGCCGGGAGCCGCGCCGTTCATCTTCCCGCCGAACAGGCCGTTGGCGGCGGTGATGCCCGCCACGTGGGTGCCGTGCTCGGACTCGATGACACCGATGTTGACGAAGTCGGCCTTCTTGCCGACCCAGGACCCGCCGTAGGGGTCCATCGCCACGTCCTTGCGGATCTGCACGACGAACGGCACCCGCTCGACCACGTCGGTCGCCGGGTTGTCGGTGCCGAAGTAGCCGACCTGGTAGCCGTCCTTGTACGGCTTCATCGGCGTGTCGTCGGTGAAGTCGTGGTTGTTGTTCAGGTCGAGCGTGACCGTGCCGGCCGCGGCGTCGTACAGCACGCCCCAGCTGTCGGTGGTGTCGCCGTCCCGGTTCAGGTCGCCCTTCTCGTCGCCGCCCGTGGTGGCGGACTCCTTGAAGGTGCTGATCCCGTACGCGCCCGCGGGCGCCGTCCAGGACTGGCCCGCGTACGTGAAGCTCGGGCCGGAGACGGAGGTGATCATCGGACGCCAGGTCGCGTCGCTGTCCAGGATCGGGTCCGTCGCCGTCACCCAGTCGACGATCTTCCGCTCGCCGGTGGTGGTCTTCTGCAGCGCCGGGTGGCCGAGGTCGACGCCGGAGTCGAGGATGCCGATGGTGACACCCCGGCCGTCGGCCTTCGGGTGCTCGTCCACGAAGTCGACGGCACCGGTCTCGAAGGACGGGTTGTACGGGTTCTCCGCCGGAGTGTCCTTGCCCGGACCGGAGTAAGTGGCCGCCGTCCCCGCGCTGTTCGCGTCCCTCGCGGTGTCCGCGCTCGGCGCCGGATCGTCGAGCTGGATCTCCTGGCGCAGGTCGATGGCGTGCACCGAGGACAGCTTGGCCGCGGCCTTGATGACCGAGTCGGCCTGGGCGGTGGGGACGGTGGCGCGGACGTAGCCGAGCTTGTCGTAGGTACGGCCCACCGAGCCGCCCTTGACCGCATCCAGCTCCTCGGTGACCTGGTCGGTCTGGCCCGGGGCCGTCGCGATCATCATCGTGACGTTCTTGTCGCCGTCGGCCTTGGCCTCGGCGAGCAGGTCGGTGTCGTCCGAACCCAGCTTCTCACCGGCGGACTTGGTGCCGGGGTCGGCGGCCGTGGCGTGCGGCGCGTCCGCGGCGAGGGCCAGGGGTATCGGCCCGGTCGCGGAGAGAGCGGCCACCACGCCCACGGCCACGGCTATGCGGGCCAGGCGTCTCGGGCCGGGTATGGGATCACGCTCGGGGGTGAGAGTCATCGGCATCCCTTGTAGGTAAAGGAGCGAGCGAATGCGAGCGCTCAGCTTTACCCAAGGCCTGGGACTTTGGGGACCGTTGACCGAATCGAGATCCATGTATGGGGAAAACCCGCGATGGGATTTGTGCAGGTAAGAGCTGAATGAGTCCGGATGCGCTTAGGGCTGCGCTCAGCCGAGGCCGTGGCGACCGAAGCGGCCGTACCCCTGCGCTGAGGTGAGGCCCTCTCACCGGACTTGAGGAACCTGGAGCGCCTCCCCTACCCGAGAAGATGAACGGGGAGCGACCGACCCCTGGATGCCCGTGATCCACCCCATGGCGTCCTTGCTGCCCCGTGATCCACGTACGCAGTTCGGCGCTGCACGTTGCCGCCCCGTTCACGCGCAGGTCATCCCCGGTGCCAAGCATCCCAAGTGAGCGGGGTGTTCGCGTGAGCGACGGCCCGCGACCACGTCCGACGCGTTCGCACTCGGGGAGACCGCGCCATGTCGCGCATACGCTCTGTAGCCACCTCCGCGCTGGGGGCCAACCGCCGTACCGTCCTCGCCGCCGCCGGAGCGGTCACGCTCTCCGCGGGCGTCGGATACGCCCTGCGCCCCACCGACAGCCAGGCCGCCACCGCCGACGAGGCGCCCGCCGCCTCGGGCAGGACCGGTGCCTCGGCCCCCCTCGCGCCCTACACCAAGGGCACCACCCTCGCCTCCGTCGCCGCCCCGCAGAACCCCTCCGGCTACCGGCGCCTGGGCGACGGGCCCGGCTGGGCGCAGGTCGTGCGCACCGAGCTGGCCGCCCCCAAGTCCGGCCGCGCGGACCGCCGTACGGCGCTCGCCGCGTTCGTGCAGTTCACCGACATGCACCTGCAGGACGTCCAGCACCCGCTGCGCGCGGAGTACATCCGGGCCGCCGATCCGCACGCCTGGCGCCCGCAGGAGGCGCTGACCGTGCAGGGCGCCATCTCGCTCGTCGAGCGCGTCAACGCGCTGCGCGGCGCCCCCGTCACCGGCGCCCCGCTCAGCTTCGTCATGGCCACCGGCGACAACACCGACAACAACGCCCTGTGCGAACTCCAGTGGTACATGAAGGTGATGAGCGGTGGCCGCATCACCCCCAACTCCGGTGACCCCCGGCACTACGAGGGCGTCCAGAACAGCGACCTGAAGCTGTACTGGCAGCCCGACTCCACCGCCCGCGACGGCGACAAGGCGCTCGGCTTCCCCTATCTGAAGGGCTTCCTGGCCGCCGCGATCCGCGAGACGACGAGCCCCGGCCTGCACCTGCCCTGGTACTCCACCGTCGGCAACCACGACAGCCTCCAGCTCGGCGTCTACGGCTCCCACGCCGACCCCTACCTCGCCGAAGCGGCCATCGGCGGCAAGAAGCTGATGCTCGTCACCGCCGCCGAGGCCCAGAAGTTCGCGGACACCAACAAGAACGGCCTCGACCCCACGGGCTCCGGCTACCGCGAGTTCCTCAAGGCGCACGCCCGCGCCATGCGCTCGGTCACTCCGGACGAGCAGCGGGTGCCGTACACCCCGGCCGACTACCTGAAGGCCCACCTGGACCCCGCCTACCAGGGCGCCGGCCCGGTCGGCCACGGCTACAGCTCGGCGAACCTGGACGCCGGCACCCAGTACTACTCCTTCCGCATCTCCGACGACGTCATCGGCATCAGCCTCGACACCACCGACGCCGGCGGCCACTTCGAGGGCTCCATCGGCACCGCCCAGCTGAACTGGCTGCACAGGACGCTGCGGAACAACCGGGACGCCCACGCCATCGTCTTCAGCCACCACACCAGCAAGACGATGACCAACACCCGGCCCGACCCGGCCCGCCCCGGCGAGCGCCGGCACACCGGTGACGAGCTGGTCGCCGCCCTCGCCTCGCACACCAACGTCGTGGCCTGGGTGAACGGCCACGTCCACAAGAACATCATCACGCCGCACGCGGCCTCCGACGGCCGCTCCTTCTGGGAGATCTCCACCGCCTCGCACGTCGACTACCCACAGCTCGCCCGCGTCGTCGAGCTGGTCGACAACAAGGACGGCACGCTCTCGGTCTTCACCACCCTCATCGAGTCCGCCGCCCCGCACCGCACCGACTTCGCCGACCTCTCCCAGACCGGCCTCGCCGCCCTCTACCGCGAGCTGTCCTTCAACGCCCCCGGCGCCAGCAAGACCTTCGCGGGCAACCCGTCCGACCGGAACACGGAGCTGGTGCTCAAGAAGGGGTGAAGATCGGCGGGGATTCTGTTGGCCAACGTTTCACGCGCGACGCTTTGTGTTAACCCGCCCGTAATGTCCGTACCGCCTCATATCGGCTAACCCGCTATGGACGGGGATGGCTCGATCTTCTCGATCATTTATGCAAGGCGGGTGGTCGTGTGCGCACGAGGCGCGGACTGCGTGTTCTGTCGGTCTACGAGGGCTTCTTCTCCGGAGGAGCCAGGATCGTACACACCGACGTCGTACTGGGACTGGCCGAGGGCGGCCAGTCCCACCAGGTACTCAGCATCCACGGAGAGGTCCACCGCGAGGCCACCCGGCAGCGGATGGAGGACGACCCCTGTTACCGGGCGCTCACGGCCGGTGGCGTCGGGGTCACGTCACTGGGCCGCAGCGCGGGCCTGGTGGACGGCTCGGTCGCGGCGTCCGTTTTCAGCGGACCGGAGCTGGCCGAAACCGCTCGGGCCATGGCCGGGGCGGACGTGATCCTCTCCCTGAAGGAGCAGCCGCTGGCCCTCCTCAACCAGGGCGGACTGCCCCGCCGCCCGGTCGTGGTCGGCCTGCACCGCTCCGACCCCGAGAACCAGGGCCCCGCCCTGGACGAGCTGCGGTCCGCGATCGCCGACGGCAAGGTGGCGGCGGCCGTGTGCTGCGCGGAGTCGACCCGGCAGGCGTACGAGGCGGCCGGCATCCCCGGCGAGGCGCTGCACGTCATCCCCAACGGGGTGGACCTGCTCCGCTACCGCCCGGACGCGGTCGCCCGCCGCGCCTTCCGCGCCTCCCTGGGCATCCCGGCCACGGCCCCCGTCGTCGTCTTCGCGGCCCGCTACGCGCCCATGAAGAACGTCCCCCTCTTCCTGCGGGCCGCCCGGGCTTGGCTGGCCCAGGAGGGCGGCGGCCACGTCGTGATGTGCGGCGCCGGGATGACCGACGCCAACCCCGCCCTGGAGGCGGACATCGAGCACGCCTTCGCCGGTGACCGGCCCCTCACGGACCGTGTGCACCGCCTCGGCGTACGGCACGACATGGAGGCGGTCTACGCCGGCTCCGACGTCATCGCCCTGACCTCCGTCTCCGGGGAGGCGGCACCGCTGTGCCTGATCGAGGGCATGATGTGCGGCGCGATCCCGGTGACCACGGACGTCGGCGACAGCGCCTCGATCGTGGCGGGCCTCGGCTTTGTCACGCCGCCGGACCCGGGAGCCGTCGCCCTGGCCTGGTCCGCCGCGATCACCGGCCGCGCGGAGCTGGGTTCGGCCCTGGAACTGAGCCGGGAACGCTTCAGCCGTACGAGGATGATCGCGGCGTACGCGACGCTGCTGGACGAGGTGTACGCCTCATATGTCGCCGGGCAGGGGATCGTCCCGCAGCACGCTGTAGGCGACGCCGTCACGCCACTTCCCGTCCCGGAAGACGATGCCGCGCAGTACGCCCTCGCGGGTGAACCCGGCCTTCTCCAGGGCCCGTTGCTCGGCGAGGTTCTCGGCCTCGGTGTCGGCCTCGATCCGCATCACGGGGGAGTGGGTGAAGAGGTAGCGGACGAGCTGTAGCTGGGCCCGGCTGCCGATGCCCCGCCCGCGGGCCTCGGGCAGCAGCTGGGCGCCGATGTTCCAGCAGTAGGTGGACGGCGAGACGACGACCTTCCGCCAGGCGACGAAGCCGAGCGGTTCCGCCCCGGCGGTGACGACCAGTTGCCCGCCGTCCTCACCGAGCAGCCCGTTCTCCGCCCACCGGCGGCGGAAGCGGCTGGGGTCGGCGTACCCGTACCACTGGAAGGGCCCTGCCGCGTCCGGGTCGGTGAGGAAGCGCTCCAGCAGGGGGAGATCGTCCTCACCGACGGGGCGGAGGGTTATGGGTTCAGCCGACATGAGCGAGGAACGCCGCCCAAGCCTGGGCGGGGATGAGAAGGGCGGGGCCGGCGGGGTTCTTGGAGTCGCGAATGGCGATGTGGGGGGTCAGTCGGGCTGCTTCGATGCAGTTGGTTCCCGTGCCGTCGCTGTAAGAGGACTTGAACCAGGCATCTTCGGGGGCGAGTTCGGGGGCCGTGTGGCGCGGGTGCATGGGCTACAGCTCTCGGTTTAGTCGGGACAGGAACTCGGGGGTGTCCTCGGGAGGCAGTGCCGATGCTGCCATGGCGTCGAACCGGCGGTGGAAGCGGTCCACTTCACGGGGCTTGTCCGAGGTGGATACGGACCCCCAGGCACTGTCCGTCTGTACGCGCGGTGGTAGTTCGCTGCCGAAGTCGAGGATGGCGAAGTCGTTGGTGGAGCGGTAGCTGCGGCGGAACGGCAGCACCTGGACGGTGATGTGGTCCTGCTTCGACAGCTCCTTGAGCTTCTCGTACTGGCCGCGCATCACTTCGTCGCCGCCGACTGGATACCGCAGGGCGGCCTCGCCGAGGATGACGTGCAGTTTGACCGGGCAAGCCTGGCTGATCACCTCCTGACGCCTCATCCGCAGCTCCACGCTGTTGCGGATGAACTCCGAGGTGTGCTCTTCGATCGGCTTGTGCATCTCAAGAAGCGCCAGCGCATAGTCCTCGGTTTGCAGAAGGCCGTAGACCAGTGTCGGGTGATATGCCTTCATGCTGCGGGCCTCGGGCTCCAGTCCGACGAACCCTGGCATGCCCGCGGGCATGAGACCACGGAACTGCGTAAGCCAATCCTGGTTCGAGGACTCGTGGTTGAGGTTGATAAACGACTCGACGACAGCCTCGTCGGTGACGGCGTACCTGTCCAGCAATTTCCGAAGGTCGCCTACGTTGCGGAAGTTGAGGGATCCGGTCTCGATCCTCTGCAGCGCGGCTTCGGAAAGGCGGGTCCCCTGGATCGCCTGCTTTCGAGTGAGCCCGCCCCCGCGGTCGCCGAGTGCGCAGTTCTCGCGCAGTTGGCGTAGCTGCAAGCCCAGTTCGAGCCGCTGAGCCGTGCGTCCGCGTTTGGCTGCCATGTGCACCACCCTCTTGCCTCAGTGCTCTGTGTACGGCGCTGTGCGCAGAGTGTGACATCGGCTATGTGGTCCGCGCCCCGCAGCGTTGGCCTCGCCCGGCTGCACGTGCGCCGCAGACTCACGATGTGGGGGTGGGCCGGAGACATCGAGGACGCCGTACTCGTCGCGGCGGAGTTGGTCGCCAACGCCGTGGTGCACGGAAAGCTCCCCGGGCACGAACTGTGGCTCGGGATGACGGTGTTGGAGGACGGCGGTCTCGTCGTGGACGTGTCGGATCCGGTGCGGGTGTTTCCGACGGTCGGCAGGGCGAAGGAAGGGGAGGGCGGGCGGGGTCTCCTGGTCGTCGCTCAACTCGCCGCGGAGTTGGAGTGGTTCCTGCGGCCGGAGGTAGGCAAGACAGTGCGCGCACGGTTGGCCGTGGCTGTAGCTGGGGCCGGTCGAGAAGTGGCCGTTGGGCCACTCGCTTCTTTGCCAGTGTCGTGCTTCCGCGAGGCGAGTAAAGGGCGCTCCCGTTCCGCTGCGCTCCACTCCCGCGTCGCCTTCGGCGATGGCCCTGCGGGCCACCCTTGACTCGCCTCGCTCCAGCACGGGTGAGAAGCGAGCGAGCGGCCCGGGGGAGCAGTGGGGGCCCGAGCCATGTTCGCCCTTGAG